>JAGCWQ010000238.1 GCA_017961765.1 Paludibacteraceae bacterium
ACTGAGCTATTTTCGCATTTGCTTCACAACCCGTGTCCGAATAGCGTTGAAAAAGTAAGGCTTTTTTTGTGATTCCAAAACTTTTTAATAGAAAAAAACTGACAATTTAACAAAATACGCCCATTTCATCCACTTTTTGAAGGATGAAGACCTTTTCATCGTATCACACAGACTTCCGGTGAAATCGTTATGGAAAACTTCTTTTGTACAGAAGCCACAATCTGCTCCGCCAAATTCCAAACCTCCTTGCCCGTTGCGCCGCCTCGGTTGACCAACACCAAAGCTTGCTTCTCATAGACGCCCGCACGCTCCACTTGCTTTCCCTTCCATCCGCATTGGTCAATCAACCAACCGGCCGGAATTTTCACCATTCCATCGGGAAGTTCATAGAACGGCATATCGGGATAATCCTTCGACAAAGATTCATACAACGCACGCTCCACTATTGGATTCTTGAAAAAACTGCCGGCACTACCAATCTCCTTCGGATCGGGCAACTTGGAATTACGCACGTCTATAATCGTCTTACGAATAAGTGCGAGAGAAAAGGCCGTCTCTGCCGGTATCGCCTTCAACAGATTGCCGTACGAAACATTGTATTGGTATCCCGCTTCCGAACGCAACAAGTAGGTCACCTTCGTCACAATATAGTTGGGATGGTGCTTGAAATAGCTATTCCGATAGGCAAACTGGCACTCCGCATTAGAGAAACGACATAGCTTTCCTTTCGTGACATCCAGGACTTGCACTTCATAAATGACATCTTTAGCCTCAACACCGTAGGCTCCAATGTTTTGCACGGGGGAAGCTCCCACCTCGCCAGGGATCAAGGAGAGATTCTCCACGCCTCCCAAATGACGCTCCACACAGAACTCTACAAAGTCATCCCAGACTACGCCCGAACCGGCCGTGACCAAAAACTCATTCGGGTTATCCGCCGGGAAAACCTCGATTCCTTTTATCTTGGAATGAAGCACAACACCGTCAAAATCAGAGAGGAAAAGCAGGTTACTACCCCCGCCTATCTGCATCCAACGTCTGCCCTCCAACGCCCCCGAAGAGACAAAATCAGCCAATTCATCCACACTCTCGTATTCAAAAAAGTCGCTACATCGAACGTCTATTCCAAAAGTGTTATATTTCAAAAGGGAAAAATCAGTCTCTCTTCTCATATCATACGTATTTGGTTACCCATTAGTGATTTTTCAATAAAGATAACAAAAAAGGGCATTCCTAAGAACGCCCCCTTTTTGTTTTTAGTAAAATTGATTATTCTGCTGGATTAATTGCACCAGAAGGACAAACATCAGCACAAGTACCACAATCAGCACAAGCATCTGGATCAATCTTGTAGATATCGCCTTCAGAGATAGCTCCTGCAGGACACTCGCCAATACATGTACCACATGCAACACAATCTTCACTAATTACGTAAGCCATAATAATAGAATATTTAAATTAATAAATCGTAAGACAACGCAAATATAGATAATTCTATATGCTTTTGAAATAGTTTGACCTTTTTTTACACTATTTGGAATCATTCTAAAAACAGAAATTCCAAGTAAATTGAATATAAGCAAGATAACAAGCCACAACGGTCAAAAAGCCACCATTTCAACGAGGGAAAATGCCTCTTTCGTCATCCCTCCGTATGCATTATGGCATCCAAAATGGCATAAGCTTCGTCAATTGTACGGACATCCTCGAACACGATGGAACGCTTACCCGCCTGATCGCGCAACTTGCAACGCATGGCATGCGCTTGGAAATAGGCCAAGATACGTCCGAAAGCTTTCGACTGATAGTATGGAGAATCATCCACCTCCACGAAATAGCCCGACATACGTCCGTTCTTCAACACCATACGCTCAAAGCCCAACGAGATGGCCAACCAGCGAAGCCTTACCAACTGCAAGAGGTTCAACGCCTGCTGCGGCAACTTTCCGAAACGGTCCTCCAATCTCGACTCGTAGGCCTTCAGGTCTGCCTCGTCCTTCACATTGTCCAATTCCCGATAAAGGTTCATTCTTTCCGAACCACTCTCTATATAGTCGGAAGGGAACATCAATTCCATATCCGTCTCCATCTGGCAATCGTGGACAAAGACCTCTTCCTCTCCATTTTTCTCCCGCTCTTCCTCATAGAGATCGGCAAATTCGTCTTCCTTCAACTCCATCACGGCCTCATTCAAGACCTTTTGATAGGTCTCATAACCCAAATCTGCGATGAAACCGCTCTGTTCCGCACCCAAGAGATTGCCGGCCCCTCGAATGTCCAAGTCCTGCATAGCGATATTGAAACCACTGCCCAAATCGGAGAAACTCTCGATGGCCTGCAAGCGCCGACGCGCCTCTGTCGTCAAGGTGGACAATGGTGGCGAAAGCAGATAGCAGAAGGCCCTTCGGTTACTTCGACCGACACGTCCACGGAGCTGATGCAACTCGCTCAACCCGAAATTATGGGCGTTGTTGATAATGATCGTATTGCAATTGGAGATGTCCACGCCCGATTCCACAATACTCGTCGCAATCAAGACATCATATTCGTAGTCCAAGAAATCGACGATGACCTTTTCCAAATCCTCGCCGTTCATCTGTCCATGGCCGATCGCCACCCTCGCCTCCGGCACCAAACGGTTAACCAAGATACGCAACTCCTCCAAGTTTTGGATACGGTTATTGATGAAAAAGACCTGTCCGTTCCTATCAATCTCATATTGAATGGCTTCACGGATAATATCCTCGTTGAAAGAATGGAGTTCCGTCTGGATGGGATAACGGTTAGGCGGTGGAGTACGCATGACGGAAAGGTCGCGGGCTCCCATTAAAGAGAACTGCAACGTACGAGGTATCGGAGTGGCCGTCAGGGTCAGCGTGTCCACGTTAACCTTCATCTGGCGGATTTTCTCTTTCACAGAAACACCGAATTTCTGCTCCTCATCGATAATCAGCAATCCCAAATCCTTGAACTTAACCTCCTTACCAATCAATTTATGCGTACCGATCAAGATGTTGATAGCACCCTCCTGCAAATCCTTTATGATGCCACGGACATCCTTCGACTTACGGGAACGGCTCAGATAGTCCACACGGCAAGGGAAACCCTTCAAACGCTCGCTGAACGTCTTATAGTGTTGTAATGCCAAGACCGTAGTAGGAACCAAGACAGCCACCTGTTTATTGTCAGTAACAGCCTTGAATGCAGCACGAACCGCTACCTCCGTCTTACCGAAGCCCACATCGCCACAAATCAACCGATCCATCGGCATGTCCCGCTCCATATCCCGCTTCACATCCGCCGTTGCCTTCACTTGATCCGGCGTATCCTCGTAGAAGAAGGAAGCCTCCAACTCAGACTGCAGGAAACTATCTGGAGAAAAGGAGAAACCCTTCTCCGAACGACGCTTGGAATAGAGAAGTATCAAATCTCGGGCAATATCCTTCACCTTCTTCTTCGTCTTCTCCTTCAGAGCCAGCCAAGAAGTCGAGCCCAGTTTATTAATGCGGGGAGGTTCACCTTCCTTCCCTTTATAGCGTGAAATCTTGTGCAAAGAGTGGATGCTGACAAAGAGCAAATCGTCGTCCTTGTAAATAATCTTGATAACCTCCTGTTTCTTTCCGTTCACGTCTATCGTCATCAATCCGCCGAAACGACCCACTCCATGGTTGATATGCACCACATAATCACCGATTTGGAAATTGCTCAACTCCTTCAACGTAAGAGCCAAGCGTCCTTCACGAGCCCGGTCCGAGCGTAGGTTGTACTTATGGAAACGATCGAAGAATTGATGGTCCGTATAACAGCAGACCTTCATATCCCGGTCGAAAAATCCCTCGTGGATTGTCTTTAAAACAGGCTGGAAGGTGACGGAATCGCCCCTATCGTCGAATATTGCTTGCAAACGTTCCGTCTGACGGGAACTGTCGCTAAGCACATATATCTGATAGCCATCGTGCAACATCTCCCTGAAATGAGCACTTGCCAAATCAAAATTCTTATGGAAAAGTGGTTGAGGCTGGGAAGAAAATTCCACCTTAGGAATCGATTCATCCCAAGCATGGTAGCCAAACTCTATCCGACGGAAAGTCGTGACAGCCGCCCAATAGTCGGAAGGCTCCATCAGCAACGAAGAATCGGCCGATTCATCGTAATATTTCGTAATCCGCTCATATACAAAGCCAAAGTCATTGAAGCCCAAAATCGTCTGCTTAGCCAAGAAACGAAGCAAGGGAACCGTTGTTGACTCTTTCTGATGGACATCCGGCACAATGGAGACTGCTTCACGCTTCTCCTTGGACAATTGAGTCTCAATGTCAAACGTACGGATGGAATCGACCTCGTCACCAAAGAAATCGACACGGAAAGGATATTCCGACGAATAGGAAAAGATGTCCAACAAACTTCCCCTGACCGAGTATTGACCAGGTTCATAGACAAACTCCACCCGAGTAAAGCCAAACTCGTCCAAAGAGGAAACAAGAAACTGCATATCGACAGAAAGCCCCACCTTCAACTGCAAAGTTTTCTGGTTTAACTCCTTCGACGAAACCACCAATTCAGAAATAGCCTCCGGATAGGAGACGAAAATCAACTTCTCCTGCGACTCCAAAGCGGCCAAAGCCTCCGTACGAAGAATCTCGTTGGCCGAATCCTGCTGGCCATACTTGACCGCCCTCTTATAGGAGGAAGGGAAAAACAAAACCTTTTCCTTCCCTAGTATTTGGGAAAGGTCGTGATAGAAGTAGGCTGCATCGTCCAAATCGTTCATCACGAAAAATAGACTGTGAGGCGCCAACCCATACAGATAAGCAAACACGAAAGATTTCAAAGATCCCTCCATGCCCCTCACATAGAGACTCTGCTCCTTGCCCAGCAACCAATCAGAAAGAGGTGTTAATCGGGGATGCGATTTCAACATCCCCATCAAATCCGTCACTGTCATTGCCATAACTTCCTTCCTATCAATATGGTTTTACCATTTTTGACGCTCCAGAATAGGAATCAAGCGAATCAAGCGACGTTATTTCAGATCCAAAACCGGCATTGATCACTTCCGTGTTAAAAATGACATCCTCATACTCCGCACGGCTCTTAGCCACAGGTGCCTTGGAAAACTCCGGTGCATTGTAACTCTCCATCAACTCCAGATCGTGGTTAGGGTCGATATGAGGCAAGGCAAAAGGCTTGGAGCCTACGCCCTTCTCGTCGATATACGTAAAATAAGGTCGTCCATAATTGATGTCATCCCGACGGGAAACAAACATCAGCCAGTGTCCATCCGACGACCAAGAGTGGTAGCAATCACTCTCCGGACTGTTCACCTCGTCCATCCGTCGCACCTCATTATTGGAAAGATCCATGATGTACAAATCGGCAATCCGTTGCGTATAGGCATTCGAGCTATACTCTCCCAAGGTGAAAATCATGAACTTACCATCCGGTGAAGTACGAGGTTGCGTGGCCGACATATTCTGTTTTGAAGCTTGGTAAACCATCTCAGGTTCACCCCAACTCTTCGTGGCCGCATCAAACGGAATGCGCTTCAAGTCATATTTCATGCGTTTCAAATCAGCAGGAGAACGCATCAGAGAATCGGAAGAGCAATAGTAAAGCATCTTACCGTCGTTCGACCAATAAGGGAACGACTCCAACTTATCCCACGTCTTGAGAATATTGGTAATCTCGTTCTTCTCTATATCATACAAGACCAAATCGCCCCGGAAATCGTAAGGATAGACCTTTTCTATTCCCACACTCGGGAAACTCTGACGGATGATATTCGTAGAGAAAGCGATGAAAGGGAGATCGGGATGCCAAGAAGTATAGACCGTACCTGCATACATATCGCCTGCCTTCGTATTGACCTTATAGGTTTTGCCTTCATACGTAAGAATCAAGCCACCGCCCTTTCCACGATAGTAGAACGATGTATTCTGAGGCTTGTTCCGTTGGTTGGTGTGGCAATTCACACAACACTGCTCCCTGCTCGGATTCGTATTTTTCTTCATCCTATGGTTATTGATGATGCAGGTTTGCTCGTCCGTAGTCAAATCCAACTGATACAATCCGATGATGCCCGTACTCATATAGGAAGGCTCGATCAGACGATAGGTCAGATAGCGGTCGATGGGTTCTTGGGAAACATGGTTCACAAAAGATTTATAGGCGACCCATTCGCCCCCCTCACCTTGGACATAGACCGTGAAGGTCAGATCCTTACCTTTGTTTTCCTCCAACATCTTCTGCCATTTCGCCGATGGAATGGAGATTTTCATGTCCGACTTTGCAGTGGCCACAATCGTCTGTTGCTTCTCATCCTCTATCTTCAAAGCACAAGCCTTACCACTCTCCTTCACGATGAAATTCATGGGGGATATATTGCAAGGTATCACTAAATTAGCATAATCCGGATAGATATGAACATCCGCATCCGAACTCTTATACTGTTCGGGCAGACGGTCGGCACACCCCGTCAACATAAAGCCTACTAAAAAACATCCGGCCCAAGCCCGACGGCCAAACTTAGCAAAATCCATATTTCTTATCAATTATTAGCAAAAACATAAAAATAACAATAGTGTCCCCTATACTTAGCAAGAGCCTTCTTCGCCTCCTCCTGGTCGGAGTACTTCTTCAACTGATTCAAAAAGCCTTGCACTAGATTCACATGCTGCTGCGTCACCTTGAACCCTTTCAAGATAGAAGGATCTCCTTGTTGCATCGCACAAATCACCAACGCCTCCTTTATGCACTCAGGCACATCGGAATGAGCATATAAGGCACGGGATGGCAATGCATCCTGCAAGAAAGTCTTCATGTTACGATTCCACAAATCGGCAAGGAGACGACGCTCCGCATTCTTTGGAGAAAGGAACGAATATTGGGAATAGACCTTGCGGAGCGGGTCAAGCGTACTGATATGGCACTCCGTAGGCAAATTCGACTTCACCGCGGCAAATTCAGGATACTTCTTCAACATCTTACCCAAATCATGGACATACTCCTCGTATTCAAGAGCCCATTGGCGTTGGAACGTGCTTTGTTTCAGCACTTGGATATACTTGTCGGCCAAAGTAGGCTCCTCGTTCAACAAAGAGCAAATTGTCATCTTCTTCAAATGCTCGTAGGAATAGCCTGTCGTACACCAAAACTCCATCGACCACAAGTAGGCATTATTAAGGAAAGAGGCGTAAAGAAAAATATCCTCAAAATAGCGGGGTTGCTCCGACACATAATTTGTCTCCACCTTTTTAAAGGTACAAGGATAATTGAACATGGAGCTTGCCAAGAGGCCTTTACAGGAAAGGGCGATGCAACGATAAACGAAAATCGTCTTCGTCGGATATTCAACCTTATTAGCCTCCTTTATTATTTCATCCCATTGATGCGACTCTGCCAGACGTTGCAATTTCAATTCCGTATGATAGTCGGCATCACGGCAAGAACCGAAAAAAATACCGACACACAAAAGCAGAACCGCAGCATAGGTAATCCATACCTTATTAGAAAGACGGTCAGCCATCGCTTGAAGCCTTTCTGCAAAAAGCGGACACAAAGACAATAAAACAAGCACCGTCAATGAAATCACGAAAATATTCAAGAAATAAGGGAGTGGGACAGGAGACCAAACCGTTGCCGAGAAATCCTCGAAATAGACGAAATTAGCAGCGATATAAGGCAAAAGGAAGGTAAGCAAAAGTCCCAAAACAGCTTTCACAACCGCCAGCTTCTCCTTCTTCACCAAAGCAAAAACAGCCACAAAAAGGATAGGAACGCAAGCATATATTCCGATAAAGAAATAAAGGATAGAGGCAACAGCCATCACGACATAGCCTGCATACTTATTACCAGAGAGACGTTGGTAGGCCAAAGACAAGAGAACCGCCACAAGACAACCCAAGACCAACGAAAAGATGAATGGACTACGGAAATTATCGTAGATGGCATAGCCAACGGAAGTCTGTGCCAACAAAACCAAGCCTGCAACCAAGAAAGAGAATACCGGACTGTGGGTCAACTTTGCCACCAGCCATTCCAAAGCCGAGAGCAAGAGCGCAAGCATCGCAGCCCCCAACAACGGATAATAAAGGTATTGCGTAAGATAGGAGGACAGATACGTCAGGAGACCTCCAGACTGCCCCACAATTTCCTCTCTCAAATCGTCCGAAAAGACAAAGTAAGAGACGTTCTGCATCTTATACAAGAACTCACCATTACATATCCCCAAAAAGACAAAAGAAAACAACAAGAAGAAAATTCTTGCCACCAGCAGAACATTTTTATCGAATTTCTCTTTCATATTCAATTTTTTTACCTATATTTAATCATTGAATAGGCAAATATACAAAATCATCACGACAACAGCGTCGAATATTAAAAAAAAGCCCCTTTTATAGCAAAAAGGTAACGTATATTGGTTCTATCCAAAAAATATTAATTACTTTTGCAGTATGATTCTTAATCACAAAAGTCAACCAATGAACAGAAACGTTTTCTCATTGATCCTGATCTTAATGATGGCGACGGGAGTCTCGGCTGCTGAAAGCAAGAGTAGTACAATGCTCGACTTCGAACAGTACATCATTAATTTGATCAAGTCCGATTGGGTATTGCACAACACGAGGTTGAGATATGCCAATAGCCACGAAGAGGACAAGACCGTTTCGGTGGAAGAGATGAAGGAAAAGTATTCTCACTTCATAGAGGGTGTCTGCAAGCGTCACAAAGACAGCATGTGTCTTTTGATAAACGACACGGCTTACCTCAAGGTAATAAAGCCTTACGACGCAGACTATACGTTGTACACCAAATTGAACAACAAGCAAATTTGTTTCATACCCTACTCAAAAGTGAAGAGAAAAACAATACAAGGCTTCATCAGTAAGAGTTCGCTGCCAGACGAGACCTTCCAAAAGTTATACGACCAATACGGTATCGGAATGGATCGTCGGAAAAAGAAATGAACTCTCTAACAGACTAAAGCGTTACCTCAAAAAGGCAACGCTTTTTTCATGTCCCATCCCGACCTTAGACAAATCGGGAACTTGCGGACAAGCCTCTTCCCTTCGCTTCGATTTTTCCTCATTTCACCTTCGGACCCCATTTTCCAGGAAGTCAAAATTTTCGATTAAATCTATCAAAATCGTCTATCATTGGCAAAAAAGATTTCACAACAAAAAACATCAACTAAGCTCACTTTTCAACAAGACAATTGTTAACAAAACAATAGGACGATTTAACAAAAGTCAAGAAAGTATGAAAAAGTGAAAAATCCAGTAGATTTTGCAGAAAAAAGTACGATTTAGGTACTCTACATTTCATTTTTTTTCTTTTCTTTGTATATGAAAACGTACTTAAAAACTATTAGGCATGAACAAAATTATATACCAATTTTTACTCTTTGCCATTTTTAGCTTAACCTGCAACGCACAAGATGCACCTAATGGCAAACCCGACTTTGATTTCTATATCATCAATCTAATCAAAGCCGACTGGACAATCAATTGCTCCACTCTTCGTTACGTGAACAGCCACGACGAGAATACCATGTACATCGTCGATGTAAAGGATAAATACCACCGCTTCATCGAAAAGATTTGCAAACAACAGCACAAGGACACAATTTGCCTGCTTACAAGGGAAGATAACTACTGTGCGGTTTACAAACCTTACGAGGCGGACTACAAGATGTACGACAAACTGCTGAAGAAAAGCATTTGCCTCATCCCCTACTCCATGGTTCAACCTCTACTCGACGAACAAAAACGTGTTATCGTTAAATCAAAATTAAGCGACGAAAGATTCGATGAATTATACAAGACTTACGGTATTGTGTATGTAGAAAAGAAGGGTAAAGAGAAAAAAAGCAATAGATAATCGCTGAAATCTACTTTAGACCGAAATAGGCACGTCTATTCTTATTTTTTCAATCTCCTATTCGAAGATCGATACCTAGACTTGGTTTGAATCACAGAA
>JAGCWQ010000239.1 GCA_017961765.1 Paludibacteraceae bacterium
ATTATGACACTTTTATGTAATAAACACTATCGCTTTTATAGGTACACCCTCTTATTGATTTCAATCATGATTGATCTGACTCTCTTTCCTTTTATTTCTGGCACTGTCATTGAACCTGAATATGGGAAGTTCCTTTGATGGAATAAATCACAAGAGTCACAGAACCTTTCGATTTCTCTAATCAGTTCTTGATCATTTTCGCCATCGTTGTATCCGATGCAAATATCTGGATATGGGCCTTTTGCTATAACTGAAGCGATATCAGGGCCGAAAGAATGCAAATCAATTAGAAGAACATCCCCTTTTGCTGATTTAACCGTTTCAGAAAGAGAAGAGTGATGCCTATCGTAATACTCTTTAATATTTGCTTTGTATTCTTTGTCTTCTTGCCTAAGAGTGCGGCCCAAATAGTCTTTCGTATACACCGCCCCCATGCCGTATTTTGACATGCTTTCTTTAGCATCGTCCCAGTAGCGTTCAACATCACAATATAGTCTTGAGTATGGTGCCACTATCTTCTCATACGGGAGGCCCTTAACTAGATCAAGAAGAAGGACATCCGACATCTTGAGGTTTGTTACATATAGCTCTGTAGTCCCTTTTCCCTCTTTTACGAAAGGAGGCTTCAGCCCTTCAAAGAATTCATCTGGTAATTCCGTGCTTGCATGAGGAATGTGGAAGATGATTTTTCCGTACCTTTTTGAGAGGTTTTCGAGGAATTCCTCAACCGTCATGCGTTCGTTTTTGTTTTGCTTTTCCATTTTCTTTCTCCTAAGAAAATCCACAAAGGAGAAGAAAAGGCTCCCATCGTCATGATGAGAGTCTTAGTTGAATCATTGTTTTTCCCATCATGCAAGCTTTGGCACCTTGCCTAGTTGGCAGGTTGTCGGTGGGTCGACGGGCTTGTCCCTCGCCACTCTCTTTATGGATGGGATTATTGTTTATCCTTAGCTTCTCTTTTTCAACAAAAAGCCTTGTCAAATCACAGAACCATTATTTCTCCAAATCTTTGGTGTGGAATGTGCACTTAGGATAATTCGAGCATCCCCAGAACTTTGATCCGTCGTTTTTCGATATTCTGAGAACCAATTCTCCACCACACCTTGGACAAATGCCTGATTTAAGTTTTTTGCCAGCATCTTTAATGGATTTGACGTGCTCTTTTGAAGTCGTCATAGGATTGTCTTTGTAGTGTTGTATTGCATCCGCTAAAACGGTGACCCTGCTCTCAGAAAGAGTCTCAGCAGCGTCGTTAATAACCCTTTTTAAACCTCTAAGACTATAAACTCCCTCAGCATCAATATAACCAACGTTGCCACGCACAAATACAACTGCTCCAATCGGTTTTGCCCATTCAGGTAGCAATTCCTTCAGCCTTCTTATGTGGGTGTAGTTTTGCATCAAAGGATTGTAGAGCTTATTCTTAACCCTTCCATAGGCAAGCACTTGAGTCCAATCGTGCTGTTTTCCATTGCCATATATACGACCGGCATAGTTTTTTGTTTCCACTACAAACAAACCATGCGTGCAAACCAAAATATGGTCGATTTGCGAGGTTTTTCCATCCTCTCCAGGGACGATAACATCATAGATCAGACGGCCGCCATACTTATTTGCCATACGGTTAAGAATTCGGTTTACCCGAGCCTCGCCGAGTCTCCCTTTGATGTTTGGGATAAAACGAATGGAAACAAAACCACCTATAATCCCGGCAATAAAAAGAATAACCGTAATTATAGTGTCGACCATTGAATCTACATTCAGCGATGCCATAGCCCAATGGATGAGTATCGCAGGAATAGAACAAACCATTAAAAACGCAATGGCGGCGAAAACGTACTTAGCAGCTTTATATCTAGACATCTTTTCTCCTTTTCGATTTTATTTATATTTTTCTAATTTCGGCAAAAGCCAATTAAGAATCCACTTTTTGGTCTTATTGAACCCACAATCGTAATAAACGGCCCCTACTATCGCTTCAAGATATGGGTCATGTTGCTTGCATACGACTCTATTAGGGCTGTTCTCTTTTTCGTCCTTTTTGAAATGATCGTTATTGTACGCAAAACCAACAAGACCTTCTCCGCACACCAGTTTGTGCAATACCTCATTCTTCTCCAAATCTTTCTTTCTGTCGGTGATCTCCCGTTTGGTTTTTAGATGCTCTTTCTTAAAAAGACAGTCGGCAAGAACGGCTTTGAGGACAGCGTCCCCCACAGTCGCCAAAGCTTCATTAGTGTATTCTCTATGGTTCTTCCC
>JAGCWQ010000240.1 GCA_017961765.1 Paludibacteraceae bacterium
CATGAGCCTGATTGTCACGTCGCTTGGCTTGCGGTTGCCGATGCCATGATGGGCATTGTAGGCTTTCGCCATATCGTACACCTCGACGACCTTCTCGGCGTCAAAAGACTTGTAGCCTTCCGCCACCTTCGATTGGCGGCACGCTCCCTGTGCCACGCCAATAGACAGAATAATGTACATGGGGATGTCAGAGTGAGCCGACGCAAAGGCGGTAATGTCCTCACATACAGCTTTGTGTGTCTCTGCCTTGAGTTTCTCGTCGTGACGCTTGCCACCTTCTTGGAAGACAGTCAAGTTGTACTTACCGCTCAAGTTCTTGGTGGCGACATTTGTGATTGAAGTTTTTACAAAGTTCTTTTCCATAATTGTTTTGGTTTTTAAATGTTACTTGTTTTAATTTGACGATGCAAAGGTAAGCATAATTTTTGAAATAACCAAACATTTTCCCGCTTTTAACATAACATTAACATTTGGCAGTGAAACATTAAAATTATAAAAAATTAAGTGTTTTGCATTAAACGTGTCGGAGAATATACTTTAGGATTTCATTCCTACCTTTGTTTCTTATTTCCTATGCAAAGGTAGCAAAAAAAGTCGAGACTACCAAGGAAAATCTCGACTTTAACACTTTTTTAACACTTCATTAGTATTGGTATGTTATGGGCACGATGTTCTCATAATGTTTCGTTACATTATCCTAATTAGTATAATACCTTCGTAGCCATCGATATCTCTCATTTCTTCTCCGACTTTCATACCCATGTAGTCAGCCATTGAACCGAGACCATTCTTTTGGAAATCATCCTCCGTGTCGAGTTGGATCAAGAAAGGCTCTCCGTTACTCCAATTGTTGATATCTTTAGTACCAACCACGATAAACTTACTATTAATGATTTGTAGCATAGTGTTATTGTTTTAATTTGACGATACAAAGGTAAGCATAATTTTTGAAATAACCAAACATTTTCCTAGTTTTTTTCATGTCGTTATAATCTTTTAACAAAAATGTTAAAGTTGTGTTAAAGTCATAATTTTCCTTGGTGTTTCCGTTTTTTCTTTGTATCTTTGTGTTACCAAAATGAAGGTAAGGCAAGGGTGACACCTTGGAGTATAGTCTCCAACATGCTATATTGTTTAATGAACCTTAAAATTAACAAAAATGTCACTAAAGTTATATAATATTAACGTTTTTGTACATATCCTATAAAAAACATTAATTGCATGAAAAAAACTAGGAAAATATTTGGTTATTTCAAAAATTATGTCTATCTTTGCATTGTCAAATTAAACAAATTTCGATATGCAAAGAATTTATAATGAACTTGTGGCAAAAGTGAGAAACCTCACTTTCGAGGAGGCATACGTACTTCTTGGTCGCTGTGGTAAAATACACGCTGAACCCTTCTTACTTCAAGGCGTCTTCATTAGCAATGAAATCTTTTTCAATGTCGTATACAAGGGCATAGAGACAACGATATTTTGCGTTGGTAAAAACCATCAATGCGAGGTTTGGGATGAGTATTCAATTGTAGGAAAAGAGTAAGATATGTCGTGGATTTTTAAGAAAAGCCTTTCACGCAAGGCGGTAATAAAGCGTCAAATAAGGCTGCTTGAAAAAAGGTATAAGAAAGCGGCTAGTAAGCCATGGTCTAATAAGTCGGAACTAGTCGAAATAGACAATTTGCTACAGGCAAAACTGACTGAACTCGAAAACATCTACCAAGCATAAAAAGATAGAAGGGGTAGGATATGATTTGGGTATTGATAATAGCATTTTGCGTATACATATACACTGCATATTTGCTATATAAATCTTTATTTGATGATGATTATCTATGGTAGTCTTTAAGGCAATAACAATTGTTCTGGGCGCCGTGTGGTTGACACTGGCATTGCATCAACTGCACGATGCCTGCAAATAGAAAAAAACATTGTAATATGGTAACAACCGAAAAAAACTTCAAAGAATTATCATGCCTGTATAATGGTTTGATAATGAAGACTCTCCTTCTTCACGACGTAATTGAAGTGGTGGCGAACAACGAGAAGGCACGTCGATACTTCGACAAAATCACCATCACGGAGGACGGGAATATGGAGGTCTACAAATACGGCATCCACAAATTCAATAGTCTCTGTTTCGACTTCACTATCGACTACGCGATTGTATTAAGCCTTATAGAGGAGACTATCTTTATTATGCAGCGCAACGGAATCCCTTCAAGGGGGATATATGTTAAATTCAAGTCAAAATCATGAACATTTATGTAATAACGGGAGAGTCCAGACTCTACAAAGCGGAAGAGGGGCCAATAGTGAATAGCGGTGTCTTA
Source organism: Paludibacteraceae bacterium (assembly GCA_017961765.1). Taxonomy (GTDB): domain Bacteria; phylum Bacteroidota; class Bacteroidia; order Bacteroidales; family Paludibacteraceae; genus RGIG10190. Next base: position 2,334 of record JAGCWQ010000240.1, read on the forward strand.
GCCGTGTTCACCGAGAAAAATATCGCGATAGCTTACGTGAGAAAACACTACGACTACCGGCAAGTGAAGTACGTCGTGCAGAAACTCGACATTCACGAGGAATCCAACGGGTACGTCTATGCCACTTCGATTCGTAAGCACATCGATGATGTGAGTAATATGACGGAAGTAAGCGTGATAAAGCTACAGACGATGGAATCCGATGAGACGGGGAATAACGACCCAAACATTGACATCATGAAAATCTTTTGAGAAATGGGGTGCCATGCTTGCCGTGGCGCCCTGTTCCCCTTTGTCGCCCATCCCCCAACGACAGGTGGATGGGCGCATTTTACGCGATGGCTTATATTGCCGGAAACCCGGACCATTCCCACGACTTTGTGACGGGAAACCGGCATATACATCCGCGTCTCGCTCCTTATGCGTATTCTGGTATTGTATGTACTCAAATGAGTACAAAAAAAAATGTGCGCCCCATGCCTCACGCACAGGACGCACCAAAGTGTTCTTTACATTATGAAAAACAAACAAATGTCTTGTTTCAGTCTTCCCCCATCTTGTCTGCCATTGTCTCCAATTGCTTGCAGACCTTTTCCATGTCATCGACCGCGTTCAATGTCCTTATTACAAGGATTCTCAGCCCGAGGCGCCTTCCCTCCCCGTTGATGCACTCATGGTCTTGCCACCTCTGTATGGCACCGCTCTGTGCCGCTCCCCTCGCAAGGCTTTGCATGGTTAACCTTATGTCTGACAATTGCCACGACAGACGCAAAATGAATTGGTAGACGTCTTTTGAGTTTGCTTTGGCTACGTTTTCTATGTCGGCAAGGGTCTTTTGCACCTTCTCTGACTGGGAGTTATACTTCACGAAATGGGGTCTTATCTCAGGCAGGTTTATCACCATCTTGGCGATATTTCCCCATTGTTTATACCCATTGTCGTAATAGGCAGTTAGACTCCTCATGACTTTCGCGCACCTCATCATTGACTTAATGTCGCCGGGTAATAACCTTATGCTTTCCTTTGGCTTGCGCCTTCTCTTTTTTGTGGGCTTCTTGCCGCTCCCTTCTGCTTTTTTCCTTGCGTCACGTACTAACTTTTTGTATTGCTTTACGGTGTATGTAACGCCCCCAACGGTGACGCTTGTGGTGTTATCATACATAGAACTTAAATTCATATATCCTACATTTAACGTTACTTCAACATTTACTTGTTTCAATTTGACTATGCAAAGATACCAATAAATCTTGAAACCACCAAGGGATTTCCGTTAAAAAACGTTACTCCTTGCATTTTTCCAAAATCTCGCGCACCTTCTTGGAGGCATCATTTATGGTATCGTATGAAATCGTGAATCTTTCGACAATATCGCCCCATCTTCCGGGGTCAAAATGAGCGTGTGTGAAGTCAAATACCATCGGGGCATCCAGATCCTCATGGGAATAGACATAGTAACCCCTATCGCTTAACACGTCAACGATGGACGAGTATAGGCTATCCGCCTTATACGGGCTGAAATCACTCAATAGGTACTCCAATACCTTATCGGAGACGAAATCATAAGCCTCCTCGTCCATGGCGATGAAACGGGACATCCGGTCGCGGTACTCGTCAACACACAATTCCGCAAGCCAATCCACAATATTGCCATTATTCACAACGTACTTGCTGATGAAGTACTCGGCATCGAACATGTCAACGTCCTCCTCACGCACACAAAGTTGAGGCGCGAATTGCTTGTAGTCATCGGCAGCGACCAATGGGGCGATATCCCTTACGACATTTTTGGTGATAGCGACTTTATCCATGATATTATTTGTTTCGTTTTGGTGATGCAAAGATAAACAAAATTTATAAGACCGCCAAATTTTTTCTGCTAAAAAATCATAACTTATTTACAATCGCGGTGATAAGTCTCTTATCGACCGGGTAATTTTCCGTATACGAGTAGCCTTTGTTTTGCGTCTTAAAGGAGAAATAGACTACATCCCCGGCCATCGACATCTTCTCCTCAAGGAGGCGTTTCCATTCCTCGACCGGCTTCCTATCCAGAAATTGCATGATTGTCTGAACTGACTTCCCCCAATCAAAGAACGCCGGACACAATGGCTTGCCTATGACCTCGCTGAAGTTCATGACGAAACATTTCTCGTTTATTCTCCTTATCGGGTTTGGGTTATCAGCGACAGACGACATAGCGGCATCCATGAATGCCAACCTCATATCCCTCTCAAGATTCAGCTTGATATTCGCAAGTTCATTAAATGACTTGTTTAAATAGTCATATGTCATAAGCCAATGTTTTTAACGAACATGCCAAGGGTGTCAATCCTTTCGCCTAATGTCTCGAAACTTTCGTTAGAGCCACAATCGCACTCGCCGACCTTCTCTCCGGAGCCGCAACAACAGAGGTCAATGCCCCAATGGTTAACACAATGGTTGCAGGACATTGTGGTTGGATACTCCTCCACACCGGAAAGGTCAATACCTAACCCATCCAATGTCTCTTCATACATCGACGTGTCCGCGCCGTTGGCAAAGAACAAGGTGAACGCGCCACACTTGCACTTGCTATAACCAGTAATATTGTACATATCCTATCTGTTTTAATTTGACTATGCAAAGATACAAATAATATCCGAGACCACCAAGGAAAAATGAATTTATTTTTCACCGATTAATGTTTTTTGGGAAAAATGTTAAAGTAATGTTAAACCGCTCGAAAAATTTGCATGTGTCAGAATTTATCACTATCTTTGCATTGTCAATTTAGGACAGGGCAAGGGTGAGACCTTGAAGTATAGTCTCCAACATACCCATTGACATTTACGTCGTTTTCAAAAGTGAAAACCGCCCGCCCGTCATTTGGGCAAGGCGGATAGTCACTTGGTCGGGCTTAATCCTTCAGCATGGCGGTCGTGACGTAACGCACATATAACTCCTTGTAAGCGTCACGGGCAAACGGAAATGCGATGACGGGCGGCAAGACCTCATCGAGCCAATTGGCGAGGTTATCTCGCAGCACCTCAATGCTCTTGATTGGCTCCGGCGACTTATGGTTCACACCGAAGTAGAAATAGGGCGTGTGATTCTTGCTCCCCTCGTATATGTCATGGATTTCCTTCGCGGTCATGCCTCCATTGACACAACATGTTAGGTCTTCTATGTTGCGTATGTCGAAGATGTAATCGACACCATCACGTTCCTCCTCTTGGTATGCGTTATATGCGTTAAGAACGACCGGAAGGCTATCAGACCCTTCTAAGCTGTGGACTCCCTGTATGTCACGCACGATGGCGTTTTTCATGTTTTCAAAGACGTGGCTTGTCCCTTGTACTAATTTCATAATGTTACTTGTTTTAATTTGACGATGCAAAGATAGCGAAAAAAATCCGTTCCACCAAACTTTTCCTGTTAAGAAAGGTGAAACGGATTGTTAATTTATGTTATGTTCGACAAAACCAATCCTCTCCGTTTGAATCCTCTAAACACAGAGGATTCACTTTCCATTTGTTTTTGGCTAACTCGATAGCCTCCTCCTCACTTGTAGCATTGATTTCAAACATTCTGGAGTAACACCCTTGCACAACGACATGGTACGTCTTTTCAGTCTCTTCCTTCAGGATTCTGATGACATCATCTAATGTATCATCCATGATGCAATCAATGCCATAGTCGTACCGCTCTCCGTCCCCATCCCATGTGGTCTGTACGAGTAGTTGTCCGTCACTGAACACGATGCCATTCAAGTAGCTAGTGGATATCATCTCCGGATTCCCCTCGTCCGCACATGGGAACACATAATCGCCACCCTTGATGAGATATATGACTCCGCCATTGTCTGAGACCATTTTCTTGATTAAACTCACCTTCTCCTCTCTGATTTCCTTCCTGATGTTAGTCAATAAGTCAATGAACGACTCGAAATTGAGGTTCATTAACATTTCTCCCTCTAGATGTTCCCTCATCATTCCGTCAGTTTCCACGTCCAAGCCCAAATTCCCGTCATCGTCGCTTGCAACTGCAAACAACTTATCGGTTGTGGCTACCTCGCCTTCTACATAATGCACATAGAATGGTTCAACAAAGACCCATCTTCTGCCGCTGCCCAACAAGAGTCTGACCTCATCAAGCATCTCTGTTTTCATTCTTGAGACGCTTTGTTCGTAATACTTTAAATCAACCATAATATTTGTTCCTTAATTTGACTATGCAAAGATACAAATATTATCCGAAACCACCAAGGAAAAATGAATTTATTTTTAGTACATTAACATTTTTTACTAATAGTGTTAAACTTGTGTTAAAGTCATAAATTTCCTTGGTTATTTCAACTTTTATTATTACCTTTGTATCGTCAATGAAAGACAAAGGGCAAAGGTGAGACTTTGAAGTATAGTCTCCAACCTACCCTGATATTATTTGTTAATATATGTAAATGATATGTTCCCAACAAACGGGATGTCTGGTGACACACGTCTGTAGGGAACACGCTGCCTATGCCATTATATTACTTCAATGGCATCCCAACGTACACCGGTTGATTCCGTCAGCATTTCCGCTATCCTCGCTGCCTCGGTGAGGGTTTCGATGCGGATAGCCTCCTCCGGATTTTCAGTTATCAACGCTCCGTTCTCGCTATAATTGGAAACGTACTCATTTCCCCATTTGTCCGATACAATGTAATTCATAAATTTTTTTGTTAATGCTAATTAATACTCCATGCTTGCAAAGAAGAGGAATACTTTGTCCTCAGTTTTCCTTAATAACTTAACGCTCCCATAACCACGTCCATAGAGTGTGTATATGCGCTCCATTTGCATGGATATCTGTTTTGGTGTCTTCTTTGGTTTCATGATGTTACTTGTTTTAATTTGACTATGCAAAGATAGCCAAAAAAAACGAGAACACCAAGGAAATTCCGTTAAAAGATGTTAAAGGCTTGTAAATTCTACATCCTTGACATCACCGGGATAGATGAGGGCGAACCATTTGCTATCCCTTACAGACCTAATTGCCTCCTCCCTGCTGGTTGCCATGACACAGACATTGGTGCCGAAAGTACCGGAGATATTCACCGTATACTCCCTTTCGGCTCTTACGTTACTTTTCACCCATTCCAACAATGCGGGTAAGTCATCATCCGATACATAATAATCAATTAACGAGGCGATGCTATTTTCCGACCCCTGTCCGGAAAGACTTCTATAGACAAAAGTATTGCCTTCCTTAACTTCAACACCCCAAATGAGGGAGCCGTTTTCCTTGGCTCTAAAAGGCTTATCGAAGTCAATACTGCATCCGTTCGCAACGACTAAGGACATTAACGCATCCTTCATTAAAGTCCGGAATGAAGTTTTCACGCACCTACGGAGGGCGCATAGAACGCCTACCGGCAATTCGTATATATCGTCCTCTACGAGGAACCTGTGGTAAACGCCATGCTTACCGGTGCTTATGCGCTCGCATGAAAGGCGCATGTAGTCTTTTGACTGGTCAACAATGAACCTCACAAACCTCATTGAACCGGTCTCGTAACTCGTTTCCAACATCCATTCCGGGCATTTAGAGACTACATTCTTGATGTCATCAATCACCGCCCACTTGTTTTCGTTCATAACATTCTAGATATTTGTAGGGAGGAATAAGTCTTTCCTCCGACGTTGTTCCTATTGCAGAAATCCCTCATGAGACCGAGGGCATCAATTATTGTACCGGACCAAAAGGTAGCGATTGCGTACTCGGCACCGTCATGGGCATATGTGACAACGTATTTTTCGTCATCAAGACACCCCACCTTCAATGGAATATCAACGCACTCGTAACCCCTATATCCCTCTAAGTTCACCCTAACCTTGCTTGGCAAACCATTAGTTAGGCAACCTAACTCCTTTTCGGTAAACCATTTGACCATGACTCGTTAATATTTTTGACTTTGCAAAGTTACAAATAAAAACCCAATCCGCCAAATCTTTTTACTTAAGAAATGTGAATTGGGTGTTAATATACGTTAAGGTTGCCTATCCAGTTAATATGAGTCATCTTCACATCGACTCCATTCCTCATTATAGGAGTCATCATCGGTTAGGGGTTTCTCCGCCCATTGCCGCTTTGCTTGCTCATAAGCATCCTCCTCGCTATCTGCCTCCACATCAAAATACCTCGAAAACGACCCTTCCACCTTGATGGTGTATGACTTTTTCTGGACAGCCTTGAAGACCTCAATAAGGCTCTCTGTGGTAAATCTATAGGGGTTGACATAGTCAATATCGTCATTTGCGGACTTCACGGCTAAAGCAATGCCAATGTTGCCATTGAGTTTCTCGACGCCAAGGCATCTTAACGTCTCAGTGGGTTGTTTGTCTGCATCCACAATATCTATTGGCTTGCTAAATGTCCTATCCTCACCCATGCAACTGGCGATAGCCTTGACTAATTCCTTCCTGAATGATGTCAAACACGAGGAAAATCCTTCTGGACTTACTATGCTGCATAGTTTTTTCTTGAGACTGCCATATTGGCTGATGTCAAAATAACCAGTTACAGTGGCATCCCAGATTTCGTATGAAGTCTCGTCGTTGAAACACCTTTCCTCATTCAGGTATACAACGATTTCAACATCATGATATCTATTGCAGAAATCCGATATATTTTCAAGATTGTCAAACTCGTCATCCACAACGCACTCACGTTGGGTGATGTTTCTTTCTACTTGACGCGCTGATATGACTGGATGCGCACCGTCTTGACGAAGGTATCTCCACCATGGAGATGTTACAACCTCACGTACGAGGTCTGTGATTGTCTTACTTCCCCTTTTATCCATAATATTACTTGTTTTTTTCTCTTTCTATACTAAAAGCTACCCTTTGACTTTGCTCCTTGCTCTCCCATTTCTGCAAGTTATCCACGCCTATGACTTCTTTTTCCGAAAATATGCGATAGACCTTCACACAATTGTTTTTGTACGACGCACATATCCTACGTGCGTTTTTCTCCGCGGTCTGTAATGTCCCGAAGACCTTTGGACTATTGTTGTCAAAGAACCAGTTCAAGACACCTCGCATCTGGAGAATGTATGGTGTACCATTCCACCATGCCACTACGATGAATTTTTCATAACCTATCTTTTTCATATCCTTTCAGTTTTAATTTGACAATGCAAAGATAAACATAATTTTCCAAACCACCAAGGAAAAAACAAACTATTTTTAGCGATTTAAGCTTTTTTAAAAAAATATACGTAATGGTTAATATAGTATAACTTTAACCACTTTTTTGTATATTTTATGATACATTATGCAATATGACGCGTCGGAGACTATACTTCAAAGTTCCACCTTTGCCTTCGTCTTAATTTGACAATGCAAAGATAGCAAGAAAAATCCGTTCCACCAAACTTTTCTTGTTAAGGATTGTGAAACGGATTGTTAAAAAAACCTTAACTATATGCTATATGAGTCGTGTCACACCAAGAAACTCGCCTCCTTCACCATATACTTCGTAATCGTCAATTACATTGGCAACTCCGCCAACGTTCTCCACGGTTACAAGAATTGACTTGAAGTTCAAGTCAACCATGTCTCCACCGCTGCCGTCCAATGCCCCATATGTAAAACGCTCGTCGTTCTTGGGGAGTTCTTTCGCCTCTTCAAAGGTCATGCCGTCAATAATACGGCTTGCCTCCAAGAAATCAGTTATGTGTTTTGCCGCCATTTCGTTCATGTTACTTTCTTTTTCTGTTAGTGAATCGTGCTACCCTCTCGTGTTGGTCTTCTGAAGGTATAAACTTCAGTTCGTTATTAACGACGTATATCATTTTGTGCCTCCCCTTTTTGCTAATTTGGGGTCTTCCAACTGGTCACAAATCACCACGCGCCTGCCCGCACGGATGAGCTTTGGCAGATATGTATCGAGGGCATGATGGGGGAATCCAGCCATCCTCGTCCCTTCACGGTCCTTTGCCAAGGTGATGCCCAATATGCCGGACGACGCAACCGCATCGTCCTCATATGTCTCGTAAAAGTCACCGCAGCGGAATAGCAACAAGCAGTCTGGGTGCTTTGCTTTCAACTCTCTGTATTGTTTCAACATATGTTCCATGCTAATGCCCTCAGTTTAGAAATTCAACGGAATCCCACAACTTCTCATCGTCAATATTAGAAAGGTCAACCTTTGCTCTGTCCGGACCCGTCTTGAAGTCCTCAAGCGTACCGTTGACTGTACCAATTTTTTCGTCGTTCCATGTGGTGTAGACAGAAAGCGTACCATCCTCTTCACGCAAGATTCCAATCTCTTCTTTCCCACCGTTGAATTCTCCAACCAAAAAATAATCGTATACCATATCTTATATGTTTTTTAATTTGACAATGCAAAGATAGCAATAATTTCCCAAACCACCAAGGAAAAAATAAACTATTTTTCACCGATTAACATTCTTTATGTAGAGTGTTAAAGTTATGTTAAAACCCTAAAATTCCTTGGCAGTCTCACATATTCTTTGTATCTTTGTACTACCAAAATGAAAGTAATGCAAAGGTGAGACTTTGAAGTATAGTCTCCAACATACCAGAATGTTAAATGTTAAAAAACGTAAATGAAAACACACCCTACCCTCACGGGCTGGGTGCGCAAGTCTTACAACCAATTACGTATGCCCAAAGGGGGTGTGGCTTATGCAGCCAACACCTTCTCCTCTGCGACCTCTGCGGGGTCCTCTGCGGTCTCCTCATTGCCACGCTTTGAGATGCCCAGATAGGCGCACAACTCCTGATAGTGACCGCGTGTTCCACACGCCTTGCCCAAGATTGGGGACTCACCGAGACGTGCCTCAAGCTCCTTCAGACCGCCCACCTCGTTGCGGAATTTGAGCATGAGCCTGATTGTCACGTCGCTTGGCTTGCGGTTGCCGATGCCATGATGGGCATTGTAGGCTTTCGCCATATCGTACACCTCGACGACCTTCTCGGCGTCAAAAGACTTGTAGCCTTCCGCCACCTTCGATTGGCGGCA
>JAGCWQ010000241.1 GCA_017961765.1 Paludibacteraceae bacterium
ATTCCTTAATTTACTATATTCAAATATAGTGATTATAACAGTTTTAGCAAAACAACGGCTCTTTTCATGTTAGAATTTCATGGTTTGGTTAAGAATGTCCACCCGACGAATGGGCCAATAACAAATGGGCTGGATACGATACCGCTCCAGCCCATCAACCAAAAAACAACGTGCTTATCTCTTCTTGATATAGTCAACAATCCAAGCACCGACCTCTTTCGTTCCATACTTGGCTCCACCTTCCACCTGAATTTCCGGAGTACGAACATTGGCATCCAAAGAGGCACTGACAGCTTCACGGATTAGTTTCCCCTCTTCTTTCAAATCGAAATACTCAAACAACATGGCACAAGAGAGAATTTGAGCCAAAGGATTGGCGATATTCAAACCTTTTGCTTGTGGCCACGAACCGTGAATCGGCTCAAACACAGGCGTATGATCACCCGTAGAAGCGGAAGGCAACAATCCCATGGATCCTGTAATGCAAGAACCCTCGTCGGTCAGAATATCTCCGAAAGTATTCTCAGTCACTATCACATCAAAGAAGCGAGGCTCTTGAATCATACGCATGGCGGCATTATCGACATACATATAATCAGTTGCGACATCAGGATATTGAGGAGCTATTTCTTGTGCCACCTTACGCCACAACCTACTAGAAGCCAAGACATTCGCCTTGTCAACTACCGTCAGATGACGACGACGTTTGCGTGCATAGTCGTAGGCCACCCGCAAGATTCGCTCAATCTCATGGCGAGTATAGTAGTTGGTATCGTAGGCCTTCTCGTCGTCTTGGTACTTCTCTCCGAAATACATACCGCCCGTCAGCTCACGGATACAGATGAAGTCCGCCCCCTTTACCAACTCCGTTTTCAAAGGAGACTTATGCACCAAGCAATCGAAAGTCTCCACTGGGCGGATATTGGCAAACAAACCCAACTTCTTACGCATTGCCAACAAGCCCTGTTCAGGACGCACCTTAGCCGTCGGATCGTTATCGAACTTAGGGTCACCTACCGAAGCGAAAAGGACAGCATCCGCCTCCATACATGCTTGGAAAGTCTCCTCTGGGAAAGGATCCCCTACTTTATCAATTGCATCCGCTCCACAAATAGCATATTTACAAGTCAATTCATGACCGAATTTTTCACAGACCGCTTCCATGACAGCAACTCCTTGCTCCATGATTTCAGGTCCTATGCCGTCGCCCGGCAAAACTGCCAATTTTAATTTCATATCTTATTCAAATTAACGAAGAGTCCCCATAATTCACCATTTCATCGATAAATGACAGGCTCTTCAAAAGAGTATATATTACAAATTTATCAAGTTCAGCATCTTAACAGTTGCTTTGATAGCCGCCTCCGTCTGATCGGGATCCAAGCCATGGGTTTTAAACACCTTGCCATTGAACTTCCATGTGATGGTGGTATGAACCAACGCATCCGTCTGACCACCAGGAGGAATAATTACCATATAGTCCAACAACTCTGGAATCGGCTTATTCAACTGCTTATAAATCTTCCATAAAGCCTTCGTGAAGGCGTTGTACTGACCATCTCCGGCGGCTGTCTGCTGATAGAGTTCACCGTCAATTTCAATCTTCACCGTAGCCACAGGGCGCAAACCATGCGTCAAGGACAACGAATAGTTAACAATCTTAATCGGTTGCTCGTTGGAATCATGCTTCAGCACATCCGAAACGATGTAAGGGAGTTCCTCCTGCGTCACCAACTGCTTCTTGTCGCCCAACTCAATGATTCGCCGCGTCACTTTCAACATGGAAGCGTCATCGATATTGATTCCCAAGGCCTCCAAATTCTTCCGGATATTCGCCTTCCCTGACAATTTACCCAAAGCATACTCACGGACACGCCCGAAACGTTCGGGAAGCAAGTCGTTGAAATAGAGGTTACTCTTTGAATCGCCATCCGCATGAACACCCGCACATTGGGTAAAGACATTATCGCCAATAATAGGTTTGTTGTTCGGGATGCGCACCCCGGAATAGGTTTCCACCAACTTACTGATATGGTATATCTTCGACTCGCAAATATTCGTCTTCAACTTCAGTTTGTCATGGATGACGGCAAGTACACTCGTCAACGGTGCATTACCTGCCCGCTCACCCAAGCCATTGACCGTCGTATGGATACCCCGGATTCCCGCCTTGATTGCAGCATATACATTTCCAACCGCCAAATCATAATCATTATGCGCATGGAAGTCAAAATGCAAATCAGGATAACGTTCCGTCATCAGCTTGCAATATTGATAGGTCTCATCGGGAGAAAGGATTCCCAACGTATCAGGCAACATGAAACGGGAAATACCCAAATCTTTCAAGGCATCCACCATTTGGTACAGATAATCCACGGAATGAATCATGCCGTTGCTCCAATCCTCCAAATAGAGATTCACACGGAAGCCCTCCTTTTGCGCAGAGGCTACCACCTCCTTGATATCAGAGATATGCTGTTCGGGAGTCTTTCCCAACTGTTCCGTCACATGACGATAGGACCCTTTTGCCAAAAGGTTCATGACGGAACAACCGGCATTCTTAATCCAGTCGATAGAGCGTCCTCCATCCACGAAGCCTAGAACTTCGATGCGATCGAGGCAACCCTTCTTCCGAGCCCAATCCGAAATGGCATGAACTGCATCGTATTCTCCCTCGGAGACACGTGCCGAAGCCACCTCCAAACGGTCAACGCCCAGTTCTTCCAAGAGATAGCGGGCAATACCCAACTTCTCGTGCGTAGCGAAAGCCACCCCCGAAGTCTGCTCGCCATCCCGAAGGGTCGTATCCAAAATTTCTATTTTCGTCCCGCCTCCCATGACTCAATCTTAGCTTTATTTTCTATCAAGAAATCGATGTCATCAAGAGCATTCATCAAGCAATACTTCTTGTAACTGTTGATTTCGAAAGTCTCGCTTCTTCCTGTCGCTAAATTAGTCACCGTCTGGTTAGGCACATCCACCTTCACCTCCATGTTCGGATTGGTAGCTATACTTTGGAAGAGCTCCTGCTGGAAATCCTTACTTACAACAATCGGCAACACGAAGCAATTCAGCAAATTGTTTCGATGGATATCGGCAAAACTGCTTGAAATCACCACACGGACTCCATAACCGGCTATTGCCCAAGCCGCATGCTCACGGCTGGAACCGGAGCCCCAATTCTGACCAGCCACAATAATCTCATGAATACCCGTCCGAGGTGTCTCCGCAAACTCAGACTTGTTCATGACAAAGTCAGCGACAGGTTTACCATCCGCATCAAAACGAAGGTCGTGCATAAACGCATCACCGAAAAACTTTGGATCGCGCGTCGTACTTGCCAAATAACGGGCTGGAATAATCAGGTCCGTATTACAATTATCTATATTGATCGGCAGGCAAGTCGATTGTATGATATTGAATTTTTGTTTAGCCATAATTAAAAATGGATTTCAGATTAAAGAAAAGTCCTTGGATCGGTAATCTTGCCCGTGATGGCACTTGCAGCCACCACAAGAGGCGATGCCAAAACAGTACGGGCACCCGGACCTTGACGACCGACAAAATTACGGTTACTTGTCGAAATGGAAAGTTTGCCAGCCGGCACCTTATCAGGATTCATCGCCAAACAAGAAGAGCAAGAAGGCAAGCGAAGTTCAAAACCAGCCTCCTCCAAAACCTTATCAATACCCTCGTCGATAATCTGTTGACGAACCAACCAAGAACCAGGAACCAACCACGCCACCACGTTTTCGGCTTTCTTCTTTCCTTTGACAACAGAAGCAAATGCACGGAAATCCTCAATACGACCATTCGTACAAGCCCCCAAGAAGACATAATCCACAGGCACGCCCTCCAATTTCTGGCCAGGGGTAAATTGCATATAGTCCAACATATTCACCAATTGGCCACGCTCGGATTCCGAAACGCTCTCAAGCGTAGGGACAGTTCCATCAATGGCAATACCTGCCCCAGGATTGGTTCCGTATGTTATGCGGGGAGCTATATCTTCCGCACGATAGAAAACCTCCTTATCAAAAACAGCGTCCTCATCGCTCTTCAGCGACTTCCATTCAGCCAAAGACTTATCCCAATCAGCCCCCTTCGGAGCATATTCACGTCCTTTCAAATAGGCGAACGTAATTTCATCAGGAGCAATCAGACCAGCCCGGGAACCCATCTCGATAGAGAGGTTGGAGAGTGTCAAACGCCCCTCCATAGACATATTTCGAATCGTACTTCCAGCATATTCAACCGCATAGCCGGTTGCCCCTGAAGTCGTCATCTGAGCCATGATGTAAAGAGCCACGTCCTTAGCAGTCACGCCCTTTTGAAGCGTACCATCAACATGGATGCGCATCGTCTTCGGCTTCGACTGAAGAATACATTGGGAAGCCAAGACTTGAGCCACCTCACTTGTTCCTATACCCATAGCAATCGCACCGACTGCACCGTGGGTTGAAGTATGGGAATCACCACAAACAATCGTCATGCCTGGCAGAGAAAGCGCCTTCTCCGGTCCCACAACGTGGATAATACCATTGTCCTTCGAGCCCATCTCGAAATGTTTGATGCCGAACTCTTGGCAATTGGCCTTCAATGTCTCCACCTGCTTACGACCCACGGGGTCATGGATGACCTCTTGTTGGTCAGATGGCGTATTATGGTCTGGCATGGCCACAATATTCTGAGGTCGGAACGGTTTGATGTTCTTATCCCGCAACGTATCGAACGCCTGAGGTGTTGTTACTTCGTGGCAATAAAGCCTATCCACATAGAGTTGGGTCGGCCCATCCTCCACTTTTTGCACCACATGTGCGTCCCAAATCTTATCAAATAACGTTTTACCCATTTGACTAATATATTATGGTAATTCTTTTAATTCCTAAACTTATTAATACAATCCACATAGGCTTCCACGGAAGCGGCCACGATATCCGTACTTACCCCGAATCCGTAGTATATCTGTTCATCACACTCCACCTGCATGTGAACCTTACACATATCATCACTACCCTTATTAATAGCTTGGATGGTAAACTCCTTCAACGTCATGTGGCGACTGATGATTTTCTTGAGCGCATTGATAGCCGCATCCACAGGGCCATTACCCGTAGCGGCCGCCTCGAAATGCTCGTTGGCTATTTTCAAACCAAGGCTGGCAACCGGACGCACCCCGACTCCACTGGTAACCTGCAAGAAATCAATTTTGACACTCTTCTCTTTCGAGTTGTTCACACCAGCCAACAAAAGAATGTCATCATCGTTAATCTCCTTCTTCTTGTCAGCCAACTTCAAAAAATCTTGGTATAAAATATCCAACTTGTCCCCATCGACATCAACGCCTAAGACATGCAGACGATGTTTCAAAGCCGCACGACCACTACGCGCCGTCAAGACAATCGCATTATCGTCAATTCCCACATCCTTGGGATCAATAATCTCATAAGTCTGCGCATTCTTCAATACGCCATCCTGATGAATGCCCGAAGAGTGGGCAAAAGCATTACGACCGACAATCGCCTTGTTCGGCTGTACCGGCATGTTCATCAAACTGGAAACCATGCGACTAGTCGAATATATCTTCTGTGTATTGATGTTCGTACTGATTTCTATGTCATGATGGCATTTGACAATCATGGCAATCTCTTCCAAGGAGGTATTTCCTGCACGCTCTCCCACTCCGTTTATCGTCACCTCAACCTGACGGGCACCATTAATAACACCGCTAATCGTATTAGCAGTTGCCATACCCAAATCATTATGACAATGAGTGGAAATAATCGCATTATGGATGCCATCGACATGTTCCATCAAATACTTGATTTTCTGACCATACTCATTAGGAAGGCAATAACCCGTCGTATCTGGGATATTGACTACAGTAGCTCCAGCCTTGATTACCGCTTCAACCACCCGGGCGAGGTACTCGTTCTCCGTACGACCAGCATCCTCGGCATAAAACTCCACATCATCGACGAAACGGCGCGCATACTTCACAGCTGCTACAGCACGCTCAATAATCTCCTCACGAGTAGAATTGAATTTGTATTTAATATGAGAATCAGAAGTACCAATTCCCGTATGGATTCGTTTGTGCTTCGCATACTTCAAAGCATCCGCAGCTACATCAATATCCTTTTCCACGGCACGAGTCAACGCACATATAGTCGGCCATGTGACAGCCTTTGAAATTTCACGGACAGAATTGAAATCGCCAGGACTCGAAATAGGGAAGCCTGCTTCAATCACGTCAACGCCTAACACTTCCAACTGCTTCGCCACCTGAATTTTCTCCACTGTATTCAATTGGCAGCCAGGAACTTGTTCACCATCCCGTAGCGTCGTATCAAAAATGTATAACCTATCTGACATAACCATAAAACTTTATATCACACACAAAAAAAAATCTTTCTCATCAGAGGTGAGAAAGATTTTTGATTCATCTAAAAAAGAACTCAGTCCCCTCACCCCTGCAAAACTTGCAAGAGCAAAATAATAATCGACCATATGTTCTTAATTAGAGAAATCATAAGACTCTGTTAGTTATTTCAACGATGCAAATTTAGATATATTCCAATAAGTACCAAAACAAATCCACACTTTTTTTGTATTAAAAATGCTAAAATCATTTTTAAACAAAAGCAAAAACTACAATTTATAACCCAGAATTGGCAATATTGCTTAGAACGTCACATGGAACTTTAAACGGATACCACTATGGTCAATATTCGGATGGTCACGATAGGTAAGCCTCCAGACGTAATCGACACGAAGCATTTTAAAAATATTCTCCACACCCGCGCCAACTTCCATATATGGTTTTTCACCTAAACGATAAGTCTGTTCTGGGAACAAGAAGAGATTGTCCTTTTTATTTCGAATCGGATCGTTCTGTTTACTAAGCGTACCATACAGTCCCCTAAACGAAAAGACCTCACGCAATTTGAGTCTTTGGATAAGAGGCAATCTGTTCAACACAAAACCATTCATATAATATGTCACATCCCATGATGCGGACTGGTCGGTAATAAACTCCATCGTATTCATCAACGAATAGGTCTCAGTCTGCAGGAAATAGGTCATATTCACATCTGGAATCAGCAACATGTGGAACGGTACAGGATTCCATTGTTTTGCAGCCTTCAAAGTAACATCCGTATAACCAAAAATAGAGAGCCAGAAACGCCTCGTATAGCCCAACTCCGTTATATTGCTGGTATAATCGGACCCAAACAAACCTTTTTTAGCAAAAGCATGAGAAACCGTATAGATTGGATAATCAAAATTAATCGGGTAGCGGTTATGGCGCGTCTGATAAAACTTCTCCTTTGGCGCATAACGCAACGAAATTTTAAATTCAGACATAGTATAATCATCTATAGGCAGTTCCGTATCCTCTCCAACCACAACAAACGGAAGCAACCATGTCGCATATTCCTTTTTGTAACGGGTAATGAAATCGTAGGAAAAATTATTGTAGAACTCCTGTTTGTAATCCACTTCAAATCTTCGTTGATACGTAATCAGCTCATCTCCAGACCGTTTGGCGGAAAGGAAGAAATTATCTTTGTTAGTCGTATAATGTTGAGCCATCTCATCCGTATCATATTCATAGTAAGCTTTGATGGAATGGACGGGGAACTCCGTCGGATACTCCTTCTTCGGCAAGAAAGAGTACTCCACTTGACCATGATATTTGAGTTTTTCATCCTTGCAACCATATGCAGCATAACCACTATAAAACCAATGGCGATTCAAATAGGCAGTTGTCATACCACCCAAACGGAAACGGAATCCCTCCAACGGATTTTTGCTGACCGTCGTATTCACTGGGCCGAAATCAAAACGGCTATGCTCCCCTTCCAATGGTATGTAGCCAGAAAAGACCACACGCAAAAAAAGTTCCGTATAATGGTAGAGAGGCACTTGGCGTAAATCACCCATCAACACCGGCACATTTCCTTCGTTACCATCCAGAGAGTCCAACCGATTCTCCTTCCAATACTCGTCAGTCTTAAGCAATGCATCTTCCTTTTGTATGACATTCGCCTTCTGCTTAAAGATAGACTCATCCGGTTTCTCCGTAGTATGATTACGGTAAACATTCACCCTCCTTGCAAAGACGCCCTGAGTCTGATCCACCATATTGAATTCCACCGCAATGTCATCCCGCAACCGAAGTCTCGAACCATCCTCCATACGGGCGAACTCCTGTTCTATAGTCATGCCTTGGACATAGTTCAAATTAATATCTTTCGGCACATTGAGCTTAGCCTGACGCACAAACTTTGAAGAATCAAGAGAAACAGAAAGAATACCAGTAAAGCCAAAACTTTCCGAATTAAAAGGGACAAAACCCAGATTAACATAATCCTTACCTTCTATGGAGACCGTATCCAACAGATAGTATTTATAATAGGAAGGCCCTCGAGTAGAGAGAGGACTCACGAAACGGTTGAAAAGCAGAGGAATTTCATCATCGAAAATATTGATTTCCCGAAAAACATCCTCCAGCATCGTTTGCACACTCTCTTGAGGCAACAATTCATCAATACCATCACGTTTAACAGCCTTCACCACCTTCTTCTCCGACTCCGGAGATTTTCGATAATAGACATCTTCCAATGTCTCCTTAAAAGAGACGACCAGAATCGGTTTTCCTGTTATCGTAGAGGTATCCACATAATCGAAAAGGAATTTAAATTTCGTGTTTTCCAACGGAGCATTACGTTCTTTGGTAAAATTATCCAAAGCATATGACATCTTCTCATAGTGCTCAAAACTAAAGTAATCATGGTTCTTTGGATCTGACAGATTCCTATTCTTTATCATTTCAGAGACAAAATCAACCGCAGGATTGTTCTTCTTCGAATACTTCTCTTTCTTAGGCTTTATCACGACCTCTGTCAAATCATAAGAAACAGGAGCCAAATCAATCACTATGTTCTGTGGTGTCGTGACATTTTTCAAGCGAATATTCTTATCCTTGTAGCCCACCATCGAAGCGACAACCACCCGGCTATTGGAATTCGTATGAATACTAAACTTACCGTTCTTATCCGAGACATTTCCATCAACAGTTCCCTTAAAATAAACCGAAACATAAGGCAAGGTCTCTTTCGTAAGAGAATCGCGAACCAAACCATTGACGATTGCCCCCTGCGAAAAAACATCAACAAAAGAGATGAATTCCAAAAGAATCCAAAGCAATAAGGGAGAATATAATCTATTCAACATACCATAATAAATCTTGAATGCAAATTTCAAACTTTTAAAGTAAAGAACAAGCAGAAAAACAAACTATTTTGAATAATAGGCAATAATGCAGAGAAAACAAGAGAAAAAACATAAGAGACCTCAGAAAACGAAGAGCCAGACTCAAAACTCGAAGAGATTACCATCCGAAGCCAAACTTGTGTTTTGGAAAAGGGCACGAGCCTCTTTCAAAAAAGGAGAAAAATCTTCATAACGAGCAGAGAAATGACCAAGGATCAACTTCTTTACATTAGCCTTCGATGCGATGGTCGCCGCCTGCAAAGCAGTAGAGTGCATGGTCGCCTTAGCTTTTGCAATGTCGGAATGAAGGAAAGTAGCCTCATGATAGAGACAATCCACCGAATCAATATAAGGAAGGAGCCGTTCAGTATACATCGTATCAGAACAGTAAGCATACTTTTTCGGCGGAGCAGGATCCAACGTCAAGCGACTATTAGGGATAACCTCACCCTCCTCCGTAACAAAATCGTTTCCTTTTTTAATCAATGGGATGGAAGCTAATGGGATTCGATAAAAATCAATCATTTCGCGTCGGATATTCCGATCACGCTCCTTTTCGACAAACAAGAAACCTGCCGTCGGCACTTTATGTTTCAAGGGCAAGGAGAAAACGGTCAAAGAGCGATCTTCGTAAATCAGTTCAGATTTTGACGGATCAAAAGGGACAAAACAGACCTTATAGGTCAAATCCACACAAAAAGCCTTCAACAAAGGCTCGATAATAGACTGGAAAGAAGGATGAGAATGGATATACAAATCGGCAGTCCTGTTAAACATGCCCAACGTCGAAATCAAGCCGATCAAGCCAAAACAATGATCACCATGGAGATGGGAAATAAATATGTTATTAAGTCTCGAGAGTCTCACTTTCGAAGCCAACATTTGACGTTGAGTACCCTCCCCACAATCGATCATAAAACTCTTATCACGGACAGACAAGACCTGAGAAGGCTGAGCATGCGACTTCGTTGGCAAGGCAGACCCCGAGCCCAAAATTTGCAACTTAAAATTCTCCATACACCATAACAGAAAAAGAGAGAGGCGGGCAAAACCCACCTCTCTATCATTTCAGACTAAGTCTATGTTCCTAATTATTTAGAGAACAACTCGATCTCAACACGTCTGTTCTTAGCTCTACCAGCCAAAGTTGCGTTAGAAGCAACAGGATCAGCAGAACCATAACCGAACGTTTGGATGTGACCAGCAGGAACACCCTTGCTTACCAAGTATGCCTTTACAGAAGCTGATCTATCCTTAGACAATTGAAGGTTCTTAGCAGCGTTACCAGAGTTGTCAGTGTAACCCTTCAAGATTACAGACCACTCGTTGTGTTGCTTCAACAACATTGCCAAACCATCCAATGAAGAGTAAGAAGATCTCTTAATGATAGCCTTGTTAGTCTCGAATTCCAATTGAGCGAACGCAGTCTTGATGATCTCATCCTCCTCCTTAGTTGGAGTGTACTTAACTGGTTGCTTAGTGTCTTGGATGTGCTTGTTCAAAGAATCTTGAACAGCCTTAACTTGCTCTTGAAGCTTCTTGATAGCTGCATTTTGGTTAGCGATTTGCTCTTCCATCTTAGCAGCAGCCTCGTCGTTTTGTCTCTTCAAAGAATCAACCAATGGAGTGATATCTGGAGCCTCTACCTTTGGCTCGAAATCAACCAATGCTACGTTTCTAACATTGCTCTCGCCACCGAATTTGTAACGGAACAACAAGTTAGCGCCAAGGTTAGCCTTTGCACCACCTACAGGAGCGAAGTCTTGTCTATTGTTCAACTTAACACGACCTTCCAAACCAAGAGCGAAGTTCTTGTTCAAGTTGTACTCGATCAAACCAGATCCAGTAACCAACCACAAGTAATCGCTATCCTCACGCTCTGCTGACTTAAAGTTCTTATCCTCAGCATCCCAAGAGTAAACAGAAACACCAGCACCACCATTAGCGTAGATGTTCAACTTTTGCCAAGCCTCTGAACGATACTTAGCCAAAAGGTTAGAGATGTTTACAGAAGCGAACAAATCGATGTCATGAACAGTACCATCAAACTCAATGCTAGTACCCTTCTTGTCATGGTTGTTCATTTGGTACAAATACTCCAAACCAAGACCCCACAATGGATTAGCTGTGTACTCAACTACAGCACCACCTTGGAAGTTAACTGATTTATCCAACCATCTGAAGTAATCAAGACCACCCTTAAGTGCGATAGACCAATGGTTCAAACCTGCAGAAGCAGCGTCATCTGCACTTGCCTCTGTTGCAGCTGAATTTTCAGCAACTTGCTCTTCTTGTGCAAAAGTGTTACCTACAAGAGTAGATGCCACGAAAAGAGCCAACATTTTTCTTTTCATATAAAAACTAATTAAATTAAAATTTTAAATTCTTTGTTATTTTCAGCTCGATTATTTAGCGTCATTTGACAATTGATCCTTAAGAGCTGCCAATTCCTCGATGTCACCCAACGTTGTCTTCTCAATGTTGGTATTGAATGTCTCGGCCTTCTTAGAAGACTTCTTCTTCTTGAAATCCTTCTTGTCAGAAGCCTCGCCATTAGCAGCCTTTTGAGAATCCTCGAAAATACGACTATGAGAAAGGATAATTCTCTTAGCATCCTTGTTGAACTCGATAACCTTGAAATCCAACTTCTCGTCAACTTTAGCTTGAGAACCATCCTCCTTAACCAAATGCTTAGGAGTAGCGAAGCCCTCAACACCATAAGGCAATGCGATTACAGCACCCTTGTCAAGCAACTCAACGATTGTACCCTCATGGATTGAATCTACTGTAAAGATAGTTTCAAATACATCCCATGGGTTCTCTTCCAATTGCTTGTGACCCAAGCTCAAACGACGGTTTTCCTTATCGATTTCCAAAACTTGAACGTCGATGTCCGCACCGATTTGAGTGAACTCAGATGGATGCTTAATCTTCTTCGTCCAAGAAAGGTCAGAAATGTGGATCAAGCCATCGACGCCCTCTTCGATTTCAACAAATACACCGAAGTTAGTAAAGTTACGAACCTTTGCAGTGTGCTTGCTACCAACAGCATACTTAGTCTCGATGTTATCCCATGGATCTGGCTTAAGTTGCTTGATACCCAAAGACATCTTTCTTTCCTCACGGTCGAGAGTCAAAATAACAGCCTCTACCTCATCACCAACCTTCATGAAGTCTTGTGCACTACGCAAATGTTGAGACCATGACATTTCTGATACGTGGATCAAACCTTCAACACCTGGAGCGATTTCTACGAATGCACCGTAATCAGCCATGACAACAACCTTACCCTTAACCTTGTCACCAACCTTCAAGTTAGCATCCAAAGCATCCCATGGATGAGGAGTCAATTGCTTCAAGCCCAATGCAATACGCTTCTTATCATCATCGAAGTCAAGGATAACGACATTCAACTTTTGATCCAAAGAAACAACTTCTTCTGGATGAGTTACGCGACCCCAAGAAAGATCTGTAATGTGGATCAAACCATCTACGCCACCCAAGTCGATGAATACACCGTATGAAGTGATATTTTTAACAGTTCCCTCAAGAACTTGACCCTTTTCAAGTTTAGAGATGATGTCCTTCTTCTGTTGCTCCAACTCAGCCTCAATAAGAGCCTTGTGAGAAACAACCACATTCTTGAACTCGTGGTTGATCTTAACAACCTTGAATTCCATTGTCTTGCCTACGAATACATCGTAATCGCGAATAGGCTTAACATCAATCTGAGAACCTGGCAAGAATGCCTCGATTCCAAATACATCAACGATCATACCGCCCTTAGTGCGGCACTTGATATAACCCTTGATGATTTCGTTGTTCTCAAGTGCAGAGTTAACACGATCCCAAGAACGTGCTGCACGTGCCTTTTTGTGAGAAAGGATCAATTGACCCTTCTTGTCCTCCTGGCTCTCAATGTAAACTTCCACCTCGTCACCAATCTTCAAATCCGGATTGTAACGGAACTCGTTCATTGAAACGATACCATCAGACTTGTAGCCAACGTTAACTACAACCTCTCTTTTGTTCATAGAAATGACCTTACCCATAACAACGTCCTTATCCTTTACGACGTTCAATGTTTGGTCATACTTCTTTTCCAAATCCTCTTTGCTTACATTAACCAAAGAGTCACCATTTTCATAAGCATCCCAATCAAAATCAGCGACTGGTGATACCTTGCTTGTTAAATCACTCATTTAATTGTTAATAATAAAATAATTCTCGTTTAGTCGTTAGACATTATATTGTATAAAACACGATACAAAATTAATACATTATTTTTAATTATCACGCATATCCGAAAAATAAATTTCAAATTATTTTCATGTTCTAATTTTTTTTATAAGCAAGCACACCCAACGACCCCAATAATGAAATCTATCACCATTCTACCGCTTCTCCTTACTTTTTAACACACAAACGACTTATTAATAAAAAATAGGAACAAATAATTCCGAACAAGGTGGATTTATGGCAAATATTTTCCTACTTTTGCATATTGATAAAAATTGAATAAATACATTTATATTTAAGGTATGGGTATTCGTAGAACTAAAATTGTTGATGCCTTAAAACTAACAAACTACGGCGAAACAATCAATGTAAAAGGTTGGGTACGCACCAAGCGTGGCAACAAAAGCGTCAATTTCATCGCTATGAACGATGGGTCAACCATCAACAACATACAAATAGTAGCAGATTCCGACAAGTTTGATGAAAACATCCTCAAAGACATCACGACTGGTGCCTGCATCAGCGTGGTCGGAAAGCTCGTCCAATCCCAAGGGAAAGGTCAAACAGTAGAAATCCATGCAGACGCCATCGAAATTTATGGTACTGCTGACGTCAACTCCTACCCTTTGCAAAAGAAAGGACACACAATGGAGTTCCTTCGCGAGATTGCCCACTTAAGGCCAAGAACCAATACATTCGGTGCCGTGTTCCGCATCCGCCACAACATGGCAATCGCAATCCACAAGTTCTTCCACGAGAGAGGTTTCTTCTATTTCCATACGCCTATCATCACAGCTTCCGACTGCGAGGGCGCTGGACAAATGTTCCAAGTAACAACAATGAACCTCTACGACTTGAAAAAAGACGAGAAGGGTTCCATCAACTACGACAACGACTTCTTCGGCAGACAGACCAGCCTTACGGTTTCCGGTCAATTGGAGGGAGAACTTGCTGCCACGGCTCTCGGCGCCATCTACACATTCGGGCCAACTTTCCGTGCAGAGAATTCCAACACTCCTCGCCACTTGGCAGAGTTCTGGATGATCGAGCCTGAGGTTGCCTTCAACGACATCAACGACAACATGGACTTGGCTGAAGAGTTCATCAAATATTGTGTAAAATGGGCTTTGGACAATTGCCGAGACGATGTCCAATTCTTGAACGACATGTTTGACAAGGGACTCATCGAACGTCTGGAAGGTGTATTGAAAGAGTCTTTCGTCCGCTTACCTTATACAGAGGGAATCAAAATCCTCGAAGAGGCAATCGCCAAAGGACACAAGTTTGAATACCCTGTATTCTGGGGATGCGACTTGGCTTCCGAGCATGAGCGCTTCCTCGTAGAGAACCATTTCAAGCGTCCTGTCATCCTTACCGACTATCCAAAAGAGATCAAAGCATTCTACATGAAGCAGAATGAAGACGGCAAGACTGTGCGCGCAATGGATGTTCTCTTCCCTACTATCGGAGAAATCATCGGAGGTTCCGAGCGTGAGGAGAACTACGACAAACTACTCGCAAGAATCAAGGAATTGAACATCCCGATGAAAGATATGTGGTGGTATCTCGACACTAGAAAATTCGGTACTTGTCCTCACTCCGGATTCGGCCTCGGATTTGAACGACTTTTGCTTTTCGTTACAGGTATGACCAATATCCGAGACGTGATTCCTTTCCCAAGAACACCAAGAACAGCAGAGTTCTAATCCTAAATATTCAAGGCCGTCAAGAAAAATTTGACGGCCTTCTTTTTTTCACACACTAGGCAAATGGATTATTCTACTACACAATCAATTACGATGGCCAACATAAAAAATTCACATTCTTCGTAAAAAAAAATATCTATTTTCCCTTTGTCATATGGAAAATACGCAGTACTTTTGCATCGCAAAAAGAAAGGAAACGAGGTGTAGCGCAGTCCGGTTAGCGCATCTGGTTTGGGACCAGAGGGTCGGGGGTTCGAATCCCTTCACCTCGACATCGAAAGGGGATCAATAAAAAAGTTGGTTCCCTCTCTTTATTTTTAGGCAAAACCTAAATTTTCAAGAATCAAATACCTTTCCTGACTCTATCCAATCAAATATAAACAGAACGGATAGCAGATTAAAGGGAGCGGATTAATTACACAAGGAATTCATTATGTTTTCAGGCATTGTAGAAGCGACCGCAAAAGTCGTAAAATTGGAAAGAGAAGAAGGCAATCTCCATTTGACGATGGAATGTCCTTTCGTATCCGAGTTGAAAATAGACCAAAGTGTGGCTCACAACGGTGTTTGCCTCACGGTTGTCTCCAAAGATGATAAAACCTATACGGTGACAGCTGTCAAAGAGACGCTGGAACGTTCGAACCTCGGTCTTTTGAAAGTGGGCGACCTTGTCAATCTGGAAAGGAGTATGCTCATGAACGGAAGGTTGGACGGACATATCGTACAAGGCCACGTTGACCAAACAGCCAAATGCATCGAGAAAAAAGCAACTGACGGAAGCTGGCTTTTCACATTCCAATATGAATACAACAAAGAGATGGCAAACAAGGGATATCTGACCGTAGAAAAAGGATCCGTCACTGTCAACGGCACAAGCCTCACCGTATGCAACTCACAAAAGGACTCCTTCTCAGTTGCCATCATTCCTTATACTTATGAGCACACCAACTTCCAAAACATTGAAGTAGGGACAATTGTCAATATCGAATTCGACATCATCGGCAAATATATAAGCGGCATGATGGCCCACAAATAAGGGCAACACGCCAAATACAGGAGAACAGGCAGAATGCATATTTCATGGATTCTGTCTGTTCTCTTTAACTTAGGATCTACCGTTTCAGCAACGCCAAATCATTTTTTTGCTTGGGCGTTATGCGAAAACTTTCCCGTGCCTTCTGAATGGTCTTATTATGAGTCCAAACATCCAACTTATTCTCTTTCAAAACCAACAACGTCGCTTCATATTGTTTGGCCAAAGCTGTAGCAAAATACCAAGCAATCATCATGTTAACATAGTATTCCGATGATTTAACCGAGGCCACCCAATCCAGGTGTTCTTTTTCAAAAGAGTCATCCAAATAATACTTCATCAACATCTCTATTCCAAAACGAATTGTATAGGTGTGGTCAGACGCCATCCATCGACGGATATGAGGGAGCAACTCCGGCAAATGTTTTTTGAAGACGTTCGGTGAAATCGAATCGCAGGTAGCCCAATTATCCACATAGGGAAGGAAAAGATCCAACAGTTCAATCAACTTAGCGAAATTTTTCTCCTTCTCCAAAATGAAACCATGCAAGTTATCTTCCTCAAAATAAGGATGAGGAAGGGCACTCAAAAAGTCGGACACATCCTCTCTTTTTGCATACTCCTTGGCCAACTGGCGAACGACAGGGATTCGAACGCCAATCACCCGTTCTGGATTGACTGTCGGCATCAATTTCGCACTAAAGTCCCTATACTCAACATCCTGCGATTTCCATAAGGTCTCCTCAATCTCTTCTACTATCATAAATTCAATTTTTATTATCCAAAAATAAATGGATTTGAGGAACAAACAGAACAAGAATGCGATTTTTTGTCAAAGAAAGAGACTCATAAATAAGGATTATTTGTAAATTTGGAATAAATATAGAGCAGAACACCAAAAACTCAAAAGATCTGCAAACTTGTTCAAATAAAAACACATTCATTATGACAAACAACCACGGATTTATCAGAGTGGCAGCCGCCATTCCCAACGTTAAGATATCAGATTGCCGATACAATACGGAGAGAATCAAAAACCTCATACTACAAGCAGAAAAGGAGAATGTGGAAATCATCTGTTTCCCAGAACTCTGCATCACAGCCTACACTTGTGCAGACTTGTTCTACCAAAAACAACTGCTGAACTCTGCTGAAGAGAGCCTCAACCAACTTTTGCAAGAGACAAAAGAGTTGGGGATCACGTTCATCGTAGGACTCCCCAAAGTTCAAGCAAATAGACTCTTCAATATTGCGGTAGTGTGTCAAAAGGGAAAGATAATGGGTGCCGTACCTAAAACATACATTCCGAACTACAACGAGTTCTACGAAAAGAGGTGGTTCTCCTCCGCGAAAGACATTCTCGACTGCGAGATCGATTTATGCGGACAAACGGTACCATTCGGCACCAACCTCCTTTTCGGAAACAACGACTGCCGTTTTGCCATAGAAATATGCGAAGACCTTTGGTTGCCTCAGGCTCCAAGTAACCAACATGCTTTAGCTGGGGCGCAACTTCTCTTCAACCTTTCGGCAAGTGACGAAGTAATTGGCAAGAATGCCTACTTGAAACAGATGATACTCCAACAATCCGCAAAGTGTGTTGCCGGATATATCTATGCTTCAGCAGGTTTCGGAGAGTCCAGTACCGACCTTGTCTTCGCAGGAAACGGTCTTATTGCAGAGAACGGTTCATTCGTAGCACAATCCGAACGGTTCAAATTCGAGGAGCAGCTCATCATAGGAGAGGTTGACATCGACAAATTGGACACTGACCGTCTTAAAAATTCAGCATTCTATGTGGGCGCAGACGACATCAACGAGGATTACCTAACCATTCCTATGAATTTCAGCAACAAGGAGTTCGGAAAATTGTCCCGCAAAATCAACCCGACTCCGTTCGTTCCTCCTACAGAAGGCATCAAAGAACGTTGCAACGAAATTTTCTCCATACAAGTGGGCGGACTCGCCACTCGTCTATACCACACGGGAATCAAATATGCTGTACTGGGAATTTCTGGTGGACTGGATTCCACGTTGGCCCTGCTCGTATGCGTAAAGACATTTGACAAACTCGGCATTCCAAGAAAGAACATCATCGGTATAACCATGCCTGGCTTCGGCACTACAGGTCGTACCTACAACAACGCCATCAAAATGATGCAGGAATTGGGCATCACCATGAAGGAAATCGACATCAAGCCGGGTTGCATCCAGCACTTCAAAGACATCGAACACGACATAAACAACACAGATGTCACGTATGAAAATGCTCAAGCCCGCCAACGTACTTACATCCTGATGGACTACGCCAACAAGACGAATGGACTTGTTGTCGGAACAGGCGACCTCTCAGAGCTTGTTCTCGGTTGGGCAACTTACAACGGCGACCACATGAGCATGTACGGTGTCAATGCCTCCATTCCTAAGACATTGGTGCGCTACCTCGTACGGTATGCGGCAGAATATGAGATGGATGAATCAGCACGGAAGACATTGCTTGACGTGGTGGATACGCCTATCAGTCCTGAGCTATTGCCTGCGGACAAAGACGGTAACATTGCACAAAAAACGGAAGACAACGTCGGCCCATACATATTGCACGACTTCTTCATCTACTACACGCTTCGTTTCGGCTACACCCCTTCAAAATTGTTCTATCTTGCCACGCAAGCCATGGAAGGCATGTTCGATTCGAAGACCATACTCAAATGGATGAGGACATTCTATAGAAGATTCTTCTATCAGCAGTTCAAGCGTTCTTGTATGCCAGACGGTCCTAAGATTGGTTCCGTATGTCTTTCTCCTCGCGGAGATTGGAGAATGCCAAGCGATGCCTCCTATGCCATTTGGAACGCCGAATTGGACAAGATAGAACAATCGCTTTAAAAATAAGATTACACATTGCTGGTAACTCTCACCAAGGGAGTTGCCAGCTCCATTTGAACACCAGTCTAACGGACTCACTCAATTTTTGAAAAAAGAATAAATTGTGAAAGTTTGTATCGCCGAGAAACCCAGTGTCGCCAGAGATATTGCCGCCGTACTGGGTGCCAACACGAAGAGGGATGGATATATTGAGGGAAACGGATACCAAGTGACTTGGGTATTCGGACATCTCTGTACCCTAAAAGAGCCCCACGAATACAATCCGGCATGGAAACGATGGTCGTTGGGAGACCTCCCCATCATTCCGCAACGGTTCGGCATAAAACTCATCGAAAACGACGGGTCGGAAAAGCAATTCCACATCATAGAGAAACTCATCAGCACAGCCGACGAAGTGATTAACTGCGGAGATGCCGGACAAGAGGGAGAACTCATCCAACGATGGGTCATGCAAAAGGCACAATGCAAATGTTCCGTCAAACGACTTTGGATCTCATCGCTTACAGAAGAGTCCATCAAAGACGGATTCGCCAACCTCCGTCCTCAGTCCGACTTCGACAAACTCTACGAGGCCGGTGCCATGCGTGCCATCGGGGATTGGCTATTAGGCATAAACGCAACCCGGCTCTATACGCTTCGCTACGGACAAAACAAACAAGTGCTCTCCATCGGCAGAGTACAAACTCCTACCCTCGCCCTCATCGTCAAAAGACATTTGGAAATAGTCAATTTCAAACCTGAGCAATATTGGGAACTGAAGACTGTCTATCGTGACACGACGTTCTCCGCCACCAAGGGACGTTTCACCAACGAGGAAGAGGGAAGAAAATTTCTGAACGAGGTCATTCAAAGCGACTTCGAAGTGACAGACATATCCACTAAAAAAGGAACCGAATCCGCTCCCCGGCTCTTCGATTTGACCTCCCTGCAAGTGGAATGCAACAAGAAATTCGGATTTTCAGCCGAAGACACCCTTCGACATATCCAATCGCTCTACGAAAAGAAGGTGACGACCTATCCCCGCGTTGACACCACCTACTTGAGCGAAGACATCCACCCAAAAGTACCCAGCATCTTAAAGGGGCTGCAGGCTTACAGCAACCTGACACAAAGCCTACTCTCCTCCAAGATTCCGAAATCGAAGAAAGTATTCGACAACAGCAAGATAACAGACCACCACGCCATCATTCCGACAGGCGTGAACCCCACCAATCTGAGTGCCGACGAACAAAAAGTGTTCGATCTCGTGGCAAGGAGATTCATCGCCAACTTCTATCCAGAATGTCAAACCTCAACCACCTCCGTCATGGGAAAGGTGGAAAACATCGAGTTCAAAGCCACGGGAAAACAGATTTTAGTTCCCGGCTGGCGTGTCGTTTTCGAGAAAGACAAGAAGGATGACGAAGAGAACAACGAGGAAGAGAAAACGCTTCCTCTCTTCACAAAAGGGGAAAGAGGCCCCCACAAACCCGACCTAAACGAGAAGTGGACACAACCACCTAAGCCCTACACGGAGGCCACCCTTCTTAGGGCAATGGAAACCGCAGGAAAACAGATCGAGGACGGGGAACTCCGTGACCTCTTGAAAGAAAACGGAATCGGAAGGCCTTCTACGAGAGCCAACATCATCGAAACGCTCTACAAGAGGAACTACATGCGGAAAGAGAGGAAGAACATCTTCCCCACTCAGACTGGCATCGACTTGATTCAAACCATACAACACGAGATTCTCAAATCGGCGGAACTGACCGGACAATGGGAGAAGAGGCTCAGAATGATAGAACGAAGCAACTATCAAAGCCAAACTTTCATGACGGAGTTAAAGACGATGGTGGCCACCTTGGTGCAGACAGTCAAAAACGACTACGGGAAGACCATATCCATAGAGGAAAAAGAGAAAGAAGCACCCAAAAAGCAAGAGAAGAAAAGCACAAAAAAGACAGAAGGCAAAAAAGAGAGTTCAAAAAGCGCCACGCCACCCAAAGATGAGGCAAAGGCAAAAAAAGTGGAGACACGTCCAGACAACGACAACCTTTGTCCAATCTGTCACACCGGCTTGATTCTGAAAGGCAATGCCGCCTTCGGTTGCTCCAATTGGAATACTGGTTGCAAGTTCCGCATACCATTCGTTTTCGAAGGACACACATTCACATCGGATGAGTTAACGAAACTGACCAAAATGGAGACTATTCAAATCGGAGAAAAAAAGGTCAAGCTATCGGCAGAAGGTGTTTTCGAAAGCATATAAGAAAAAGACGGGGAAAGAACATTGGTTCTCTCTCCGTCTCTCCTTTTAATCATTTCTGTCCTCAAGAACGTTCCACGCTCTTAACACCCTTAATCGTCTTCACCTTCTTTATCAAATCCTCCAAATTTTTAGAATCGTCCACCAAGACGATTATCGTACCTTGGAAAAGTCCATCCGTAGGATCGACCGATATGGAACGAAGGGCTATATGAGGATCCTTTGAAATCAACGAAGTAATGTTAGTTACGATACCAATATCGTCATTACCAATCACATGTAACGTCGCAGGATACTGACTACCCGATTTTCCTGACCAACGAGCCTTCACGAAACGATAACCAAAACGACGCATCATCTGAGGGGCGTTAGGACAATCCTTCTTATGAATCTTGATACCTCCGCTCACCGTGATAAAACCGAAAATCTCGTCGCCATAAATTGGATTACAGCATTTAGACAACTGATACTGAATGCCTTTCAAATTCTGGTCTATCACCAAAACATCCTCCTTAGAAGAGATCTCCTCCAAATTGGAAACATGCTCGTAGGTCTCCAATCCACGGTCTTCAAAAACACTCTTCGTCTCCTTCTCCAAAATCTCCATATAGAGGTCACGGATAGAGAGCAAATCGAACTTCTCAGCCGCCAACATTTGGAAGAACTCGGTCAAAGTCTTAACACCCAACTTCTTGGCCAACTTAGAAACGATGGACTCGTCATACTCCAACTTCCAGTTTTTCAAACGACGGAGAAAGACCTCCTTTCCCATCTCGGCATCAGAAAGTTCCTGTTCCCGCAAAATCTGCTTGATTCGAGTCTTGGCCTTAGCCGTTTGAACGATGTTGAGCCACTCCTGCTTAGGCTTCTGCGAAGGAGAAGTCAGCACCTCCACTTGATCACCATTCGACAAGGTTTGCCTCAAAGAGACGTTCTTGCCATTAATACGTCCTCCGACACACTTGACCCCCAAACCCGAATGGATTTGGAAAGCGAAATCCAAGACCGTCGCCCCCTTCGGTAATTTCTGCAAGTCACCGCTCGGAGTAAAGACGAAGACCTCCTTGTCATAGAGGTTCAGCTTGAAATCGTCCATATAATCGATGGCGTTTGCTTCCGGATTCTCCAAAATCTCACGGATATTCGCCAACCATTTGTCGAAATCGGATTCGCCTTTCACACCCTTGTACTTAAAATGGGCAGCCAATCCCTTCTCGGCAATTTCATCCATCCGTTCCGTACGGATTTGCACCTCCACCCATTTACCTTGAGGTCCCATGACAGTGATATGCAACGACTCATAACCGTTTGACTTAGGAATGGACAACCAGTCACGCAACCGTTTAGGGTTAGGCTGATACATATCCGTCACAATGGAATAGACTTGCCAGCATTCCGACTTCTCCTTTTCAACAGGAGTATCCAATATTACTCGGATTGCGAAAAGGTCGTATATGTTCTCAAACGGTGTGTTCTGCTTTTTCATCTTATTCCAAATGGAATAGATGGACTTCGTTCTTCCCTTGATGGAAAAATGAAAACCAGCAGCCTCCAACTTTTCTTTCAAAGGCCCGATAAAATCAGCGATATATTTATCACGGGAACGCTTCGTCTCGTTCAACTTCTTGGCTATATCATGATAGATATCACCGTTCATATATTTCAAAGAGAGGTCTTCCAACTCCGACTTTATCCGATAGAGACCCAAACGATGAGCCAACGGAGCATATAGATAGGCCACCTCCTTCGCGATGGAGATTCTCTCCCCTTCCGAGAAATTCTGCAAGATACGCATCATATAGAGACGGTCGCATATCAAAATAATGATAACACGAATATCCTGCGCCATCGTCAAAAGCAGTTTTCTGAAGTTGTCCGATTCGACAGACGGATTCAATGCATAAATATCATTCGCCTTCACCAAGCCACGAACAATCGAACCCACCTGCGCCCCAAACAGAGCCTCCACCTTATCCAAGGAGACAAAACCCACCTTGACTGCCTCATAGGCTATTTTGCTCTGAATCGCCACACGGCCCAAATTCACCTCGTTTAAAAGGATCATGGCCGTATTGAGTGCCTTAATTATGGCAGGATATGCCTCAGAGGGATTAATATCCACATTCTCCCTCGAGTCAAAC
This sequence comes from Paludibacteraceae bacterium, assembly GCA_017961765.1. Lineage (GTDB taxonomy): Bacteria > Bacteroidota > Bacteroidia > Bacteroidales > Paludibacteraceae > RGIG10190. The sequence goes on from JAGCWQ010000241.1 coordinate 23,530, forward strand.
AGAGACTTAAAAACCTTGATATCGGAGGAATCAAACAGATTACCCGCTACACGCAACACCTTCCGGTACTCCCTCACCAATTCTTCTTTATACTCTTCCATACATTACCCCTCCTCTTCTTTTACGGTTTCCATCCTAAAACAGGATTCCCACAGAAACCAAGTTTATTCATAAAGTAAAGATACTCCTATTATTCCTATATCAGAGAGGAAAACGGCATAAAAAAAGCAAATATTCGTTGTTAACTATGAAATACACAAAAAAGAGGGCAGCAAAGAAAGAAATCGGCATAAAATGGTTATTTTTGCGTAAATAAGATAAGGACTGAGTTAAAAATACCGATTTAGGAGAATGGGAACTACAATCCTTAACTCGTAATTCTTAATTATCAATAGCATTATGGCAAAACAACTTAAAAGATCATCCAACAAGATGTTGGGAGGCGTAGCTGCCGGAATCGCAGAGTACTTCGATTTGGATCCAACCATCGTCCGCCTTCTTTTCGTCCTCGTGACAATCATGGGCGGTTGTGGCATCCCCATCTTGGGAGGTTGTAGCATCCTCCTCATCTACTTAGTATGCTGGTTAGTCATGCCAAAATAACAGGAAATCAACGTTTCAATCTTATGCGAGGTATCTGACGGCAAAACAGGAGAAAATGGAATTCAAACTAGTATCGGACTATCAACCCACGGGAGACCAACCAGAAGCCATCAAAGAATTGGTGGAAGGCATTCGTTCGGGCTATCCTGCCCAAACGCTACTAGGCGTGACGGGATCAGGTAAGACCTTCACGATAGCCAACGTCATCAAGGAAATCAACCGGCCGACTATCGTCCTAAGCCACAACAAGACGCTGGCGGCCCAGCTTTACAGCGAATTCAAAGGTTTCTTCCCCGACAACGCCGTGGAGTATTTCGTCTCCTACTACGACTACTACCAGCCCGAAGCATACCTGCCCAACACGGATACCTACATAGAGAAAGACCTATCCATCAACGACGAGATAGAGAAATTGCGTTTGGCTGCCACATCCGCCCTCCTATCGGGGAGGAAGGATGTCGTCATCGTCTCCTCCGTATCCTGCCTCTACGGCATGGGTAACCCTGAGGATTTCCACAAAACGATGATTCCTTTGAGGAAAGGCCAATCATTGGCGCTGAACACACTCCTTCGCTTATTGGTGGAAAGCCTCTATGTCAGAAACGAGATTGAACTCACGCACGGAAACTTCCGCGTAAAAGGAGATACCGTCGATATATTCCTTGCCTATGCGGACTATATCGTCCGAATCAGTTTCTGGGGCGACGAGATAGATGAGATTGAGACCATCGATCCGATTGACGGCAACCGAATCAGTACACTCGACGAGATTAACATATACCCCGCCAACCTCTTTGTCACGACCAAAGAACGGATCAACCAAGCGTTGATAAAAATTGGCGACGACCTGACCAAGCAGGTGGAATACCTGCAATCGATAGGAAAGGCGTTAGAGGCGAAACGACTCTACGAACGAGTAAACTACGACATGGAGATGATTCGGGAATTAGGCCATTGCTCCGGTATCGAGAACTACTCCCGCTACTTCGACGGAAGGGCGGAAGGAACACGTCCTTTCTGCCTACTCGACTTCTTCCCAAAAGATTTTCTGATGGTAATCGACGAAAGCCACGTCACCATACCTCAGATCAGGGCAATGTACGGAGGCGACTATTCTCGAAAGAGGACCCTCGTCGATTTTGGATTCCGACTACCGGCTGCCATAGACAACCGTCCGTTGAAATTCGAGGAATTCGAGGAGATGTCGGGCCAAACAATCTACGTGAGCGCAACGCCTGCCGAATATGAATTGGAGAAAAGCGAAGGCGTCATCGTCGAGCAAGTCATCCGTCCGACGGGACTGTTAGACCCTGTCATCGAAGTCCGCCCGAGTCTCAACCAAATAGACGACCTGTTGGAAGAGATCCAGATACGGGCAGAGAAAGACGAGCGTGTGCTTGTGACCACACTGACCAAGCGAATGGCGGAAGAGTTGCAAGTCTATCTGCAAAAGATGGGAGTCCGAAGCAACTACATCCACTCCGACGTAGAGACGCTGGAACGAGTAAAGATCATGGAAGATTTGAGGAACGGCCTCTTCGACGTACTAGTCGGTGTCAACCTGCTTAGGGAAGGATTGGATTTGCCAGAAGTATCACTGGTAGCCATCCTCGATGCAGACAAAGAAGGATTCCTTCGTTCCCACCGCGCCCTCACGCAAACGGCAGGACGTGCGGCAAGAAACCTCAACGGACTCGTCATCATGTATGCCGACAAAATCACGGAAAGCATGCAACAAACCATCGACGAGAACAACCGCCGAAGGGAAAAACAAATTGCCTACAACACCGCCAACCATATCACGCCGAAAGCTCTCAACAAAACAGTTAAATCGGCTCTCACGAAAGAAGATCCGACAGAAGAGAAGAGAAGTCAGAAGCCATACAGCACTATTCCATCGACGACAAGCGGCAACATGGCAGCAGAAAAGGGCTTGGAATATATGAGTAAGGAGGAGCTGCAAAAGGCTATCGAAACGACCAAACGACTGATGCTCGAAGCAGCCAAGAAACTCGAGTTCATCGAAGCGGCCCAATATCGAGACGAACTCATTAAGATGGAAGAATTATTTAAAAATCAATACTTTGACAAATAAGTACCACCACTAACAGTTTAGAAGGGATGAAGGAGATTACATTTATTCGACAGAACAAAAAGAAATGGTTGAGTCAAGAAAAGAAAACCAACAACTTGGACGGACTGACCACCGACAATCTGTCCGATCTATACGTCAATCTTTCCGCGGACTATGCCTATTCGCAAAGCCAATACGACAACGCAAGAATCACCAAATTCCTAAGCAATTTGGTGACAAAGACGCACACCTACATCTACAGGAAAAAGAAATTCGACTTCTCCGCCATCCGAAAAACTTTCACCAAAGAGATTCCAGAAACGGTGGCAAGTGCGAAATTCGAGATGCTCTTCTCCTTAGGCATATTTCTCGTCGCTTGCCTAATCGGTGTCATTCTGGCATTCCAAAGCGAAGAAAACATTGTCAACTTCTTGGGCAAAGGGTACGTAAACATGACCTTGGAAAACATCAAGAACGGTCATCCTACCGATGTTTACAACCAAGGGGCATGCAATCCCATGTTCTGGGAAATTGTTTACAACAACATAAAAGTCACTTTCAAGACATACGCCTACGGCATCATTCCTTTTTTAGGGAGTGGCTACATTATGGCCTGTAACGGCGTGATGTTGGGCGAGTTCCAATCGCTATTCTTCCTGCACGGTGTCGGCTTGGAATCGATGCTCTCCATCTGGATGCACGGAGCCTTCGAAATTCCGGCCATCATCATAGCAGGAGCCGCAGGCCTCACATTAGGCAAAGGTTGGGTATTGCCCGGGACATTCAGCCGTATGGAAGCCCTGAAAAAGAGCGGAATGAAGAGCATCAAGATCCTGCTCTCCACCACACCAATCCTGATAATTGCCGCATTCTTCGAATCGTACATCACCCGTCACACCGAATGGAATGACCTGCTCCGTTTAACAATCATCCTATTGCTATTCGGATTCATCATTTTTTACTATGTTTACATTCCGTTCTTCATGAAAAAAAAACAAGATAAATGAATCAGAGACAAAGACATATAATTCGGTTATCACTACTGCTGACGTTTCTTTTCTCCCTTACATTATCCTATGGGGAAAGATATAAAGGGATACCCCAAGGGGACACACTCACAGAAGAGGTAGATTCCTATACAGAAGAAACAGAAGAGATAGATTCCTATACAGAAGAAACGGTAGAATGTCACACTGCTCCCTTTCCCATCAACGATGGAGAATCCTACGAGAAGAAAAAGGAGGAACTGAAAAAGGCTCATCCCTACCCGCTTCCCACCATACCAGATGAAAAAGAAGAGACAAAAGAGGAATCGGAATCCTCTTTAAACAAAATATTATCGTTCATCCAGATGTTCCAAGAGATAGGCCTATACATTCTCGTCGCCATACTGATCATCTGCATCATCACTTTCTGCATAATCAAAATTCTCCAAAAGAAAGGCTCAAAAAAGAAAAAAACGGGAATGGACGATGACGAGATGAGCATCCACCACATATATACCGACGAGGAGATAAACCAACTGCTTGCCAACGGGAATTACAAAGAGGCGATTAAAATCGTCTATATCCGTTCACTCCAGCTGTTGGACGAGAAGGGCATTATTGCTTGGTCGCCCTATAAAACGCCTATCGAATTCTATTACGAAGTAAAGGACTCAAAGGTGAAAAGAGAACTCATGGAACTGACTTCCTCCACAATGGCAGTGAGATACGGAAACGTAGAAGCTACCATAAATGATTACGAGAGAGCCACCCTTAATTACAACAGTATAAAAAACAACTTGCGATGAAGATTTTCAAAACCACATATTACTTCATAGCACTAATTTCTACGCTGCTACTTCTGTCGGCATGCCACAAAAGTGACAATTTGAATTGGCAGTCCACGTTACGTCCAGACGTCGAAAACCCTTTCAGTTGCGGCATACTCGACAGTCTCTGCAAAGAGAGATATGGAGATTCCTACCAAATCTACACATTGAAAGAGGTGGACAAATCCACCTTTGATAGTCACATCGATTATGACGTATTCAAGTCAGCAGATTATAAGAACATCTTGTATATATCCAACTATGGACATCTCGACAATGAATGGGAGCTATTCGTTGAGAGGATGAAGATGGGATATAACACCATCATCGCATGTGAATATTTCTCCTTTGGAACAGATACCAAGACCCCAGACCGGTTTCCAGAAGGATACTCTATTTACGAATTAGCGAATGAACTCCGTAAAAACGAGAAACTTCCGCAAGCAAAGATCTTGGCGGAAATGGAGGATGAATCGAACCATCATTTCACCCACTATAACTTTCCTGTCGTATTCTGCAAAAACAATTTATCTCTCTTAGACGGGACTTTCCTTTGGGACTCTTTAGGTTTGACGGAAAAGGTTTTACTCTTTGTAAACGAAACCAGGAAAGAGGGTGAAGCCTTGAAACCCTTAGCCGTACAGATCAAAGATGAGACCTCCAAGGGATCCATCATTTGGGTGGGCACGCCCCTTCTCTTCACCAACTACAACATCCTACATGAAAGGAACGACGAGCTCATTTTCAAACTAATAGACAAAGCACTGACCAATCCGACCGAAGTGGATTCTATGGGCAACAGTCTATCAGGCAACAGTACGATTACCCATATATACGACCCCGAATGGTCATTACCTTATAAAAGCCTCATGCAGTTGATGTTTGAAAATATAGGGAAAGACTTACTATGGTTGTTGGCCATCGTCTTCTTCGTTCTTTTCATCGTCTTTTATGGAAAGAGGAAGCAACGGATCATCCCCGAAATCAAACCAGCAAACAACCGCACCATTGGTTTCGTAGAGCAAATCAGCAATGTTTACTATTACAGAAACGAATATGACATCATTCTCAAGAAGAAGATAACCTTCTTCTTCGACTTCATCAAAGATCGTCTGCATATCGACCTTCAGGATGAATCCCAAATAGAGAACAACGCCTCAAGGTTGATGTCCTTCTCTTTCCATGATAAAGCCCAAACGATCAAGTTCATAGAGAGACTGAACACTTACCATATGGCAAAAGTCAAAAAGATCACCCATAAGGGAAAAGACGAAAAGATCACCCCTGAGCAGATGAGAAAGTGCATTGATACTATCAATACTATTTATCAGAACTTCAAAGGGGGTAAAAACAAAATAAAAAAATAATTCAAAGTAAAATATAACTAAACAATTCAAAAATATGGACAACAGCGTATTTTTCACTAACTCATATAGCCCTAAAATAGAGGAGATGAGAAAAACCATCTCCCAAATCATCGTAGGGCAAGAGAACATGATCGACTTGATCCTAACGGCCATCCTCGCTGACGGACACGTCTTAATTGAAGGTGTGCCAGGCATCGCAAAGACGCTTACGGCAAGGGTCATCTCGAAGTTGCTCAACGCGGACTTCTCCCGTATTCAATTCACATCCGACCTCATGCCATCCGATGTTTTGGGTACCAATGTCTTCAACATGCAGACCAACGCCTTCGACTTTCACAAAGGTCCTGCTTTCGGCGATATCATCCTAGTGGACGAGATTAACCGTGCGCCAGCCAAGACACAATCGGCTCTCTTTGAGGTGATGGAAGAGCGACAGGCCACCATCGACGGCGTAAGGTACGACATGGGCAACGTCTATACCATCATCGCCACCCAAAACCCTATCGAGCAAGAGGGAACCTATCGTTTGCCGGAAGCCCAGTTGGACCGTTTCCTCTTCAAGATCAACATGGGCTACCCTACCCTCGACGAGGAGATTAAAATCATTTTGTCTCACAACGAGAAGAAGAATTTCACTAAGTTGGAAGAGTTGTCGCCTATCCTCACGAAGGAGGAATTGATCGATTTGAGGAATCTCGCCCACGGCATCCTCATCGACGAAAAGCTCATCCGCTATATTGCGCAAATCGTCCAAGAGAGCCGTAGCAACCAATCCATCTATATGGGAGCCTCTCCACGTGCATCCATCGCCCTGCTGAATGCCTCAAAAGCCTTCGCACTCTTGCAAGGAAGAGCTTTCGTCATCCCTGACGATATAAAGATGCTCGCCGTGCCAGTCCTCTGCCACCGTCTGATTCTCGCATCCCAAGCAGAGATGGAGGGTATTCCTGTAGAGACCATCATCAAAGAAATCGTGAAGAACGTAGAAGTTCCCAAATAACAATCATCACTAAAGGAGATAGGTATGTATCTGACAAAGAATACGATAATAGCACTAATAGCCATCCTTGTGGTATTTTGTCTCTACTCAATATCGTGGACGTTCATCTTTATTGGGATTGGTCTGCTTACTGCGTTCGTGCTTTTCTTCCTATTCGACCTGACCAGCGTTTTCAAAAAAACAGGCGGATTCGAATGTTCGAGGGATTGCCCCAACCGACTATCCAATGGAGACGACAACACCGTCAAAATCACCGTCAAGAATCTTTATCCAAAGGCTGTCTCCATCCAAATCATCGACGAGATTCCAGTGGAATTCCAAAAGCGTGATTTCCTCATCAAAGCCAAATTAGAAGCGGGCGAAACCAAGGATTTCACCTACTCGCTCGTACCAACCAAGCGCGGCGAATACATATTCCACGACCTGAACATCTTCGTGACATCCCGCTTCAAGTTGCTGGAAAGAAAGTTCAAATATGACCTTCAATGGAAGAGCAAGGTCTATCCTTCCTACACCATCATCCGTAATACGCAACTGCTTTCGCCTGAAAACAAAAACAGAGAATTAGGCATAAAAAACGTACGAAGAATCGGACAGAGTTTGGAATTTGAAAACATCAAGGAGTATGTCAAAGGCGACGACTACCGCTCCATCAACTGGAAAGCGAGTGCCCGCAAACACCAACTGATGTGCAACGTTTACAGCGACGAGCAATCACAACAGATATACAACATCATAGACAAGGGAAAGGGCATGCAACAAGCCTTCAACGGCATGACGCTACTCGACTACTCCATCAACGCAGCCGTGGCGCTCTCCTTCGTAGCCATCTCACACAACGACAACGCAGGACTCATCACATTCGAAAAGAATGTAACCACCCATCTCCCTGCCAACAAGAAGAGGAATCAAATTAACCTGATATTGGAAAACCTCTATAATGAGAAAACCGATTTCAAACACAGTGATTTTTCCACATTGCACGAATATTGCAAAAAGAAAATTACCAAACGAAGCCTCTTCATCATCTACACAACGTTCGACAGCATGGCCAGTATGGAGCGACAACTCCCTTTCCTGCGTCTGCTTTCCCAAAAACACATCGTGCTCCTTGTCTTCTTCAAAGACAGCGAATTGGAACAATTGTCCGAAAAGGAGTTGACAAAAGAAAGCGACTATTACAGACAAACCATTGCGGAGAAATTCATTTTCGAGAAAAAGCTTATTATCAATAAATTAAGACAGAGCGGTATCTACTCCATTCTTTCCCGTCCTGAAGATTTGAGAGCCAAGACTATCAATAAATATATCGAAATGAAGGCCCATAGGATTATCTAACAACGACCCCAGACTAAAGTCTGGGGCTAGTGTAGTGTTGTCTCTTCGAGACAAGAAGGTAGCATGGTATTTTACAAGAATCTTCACATTGACCTTTCTATCGGCTCGCACGATAATAAATCGTTGAACAATTTTCAGGGCGGAAAATTTCTTTCGCCAACGCTTGAACATCCGCAGCCGAAACCTCCCGATAGAGAGCGATTTCCGTATTCATCAAGTCCACATTTCCTAGCAATTCATAATATGCCAAATTGCTTGCCTTATTGAAAAGACTGATATCGCTGAAGAGTCGGTTGGATTCATATTTATTCTTCACCTTCTCCAACTCTTGATCCGAAATCAAATCAGTCGTAAGCCGTTGCAACTCCTCGGTCAAGGCATTATCAGCCTCTTCAAAAGAGACATCGTTGGACAATTTACCATTTACGAAGAAAAGTCCCTCCTCAATATCACCCAAGATGCTAGCATCAACAGACATGAACATCTTCTTGTCGCAGACCAGACGCTGATAAAGACGGGAAGAACGGCCATTCGCCAAGATATCGGAAATCAAGTCGGAGACATGGTAGCCCGGTTCCATACGTCTTGGCGAGCGATATGCCTTATAGATGGCATTCACAGGGACATCACGCTCCACCTCCATAAAACGAGGCTCACACTGTTTCGGCTCATGAGGAATCTGACGCACCTTCACCTCTCTTCGCGGTATATCCGCATACCACTTCTCCACTAAACGCTTCGTCTCCTCCAAGGAGATGTTGCCCACCACCGTCAGGATGGCATTATTCGGAGCATAGTGGGAATAGAAGAAATCCTTCTCCATCTGCAGATCCACCTGCTCTATATGAGAAAGCTCCAATCCGATGGTAGGCCAACGGTAAGGATGCTGTTTGAAGACCAAGGAACGCATCAAATGCCCCACGTCGCCATAGGGCTGATTCAGATTCCGCTGTTTGAACTCCTCACAAACGACTTGTTTCTGCACATCCAACGAATGCTGGCTAAAATCCAAGGCCAACATTCTGTCAGACTCCAACCAAAAAGCAATCTCCACATTTTGAGCAGGAACCACATCATAGTAATTCGTATAATCGCTAACCGTCCATGCGTTATCCTCGCCTCCCGCCTGTTGAATCGGGTCGTCGAAGGAAGGGATATGGGCAGAACCACCAAACATCAAATGCTCGAAAAGATGAGCCATGCCCGTACAATTGGGAGACTCGTCACGAGCACCCACATCATAAAGCGTATTCACCACCACCATCGGCGTAGTCTTATCCTCCAAATGGATTACACGCAATCCATTCTCCAACACGAAACGATTATAATTAAACATCTTCTACTATGCCCTATTCTTAATTCAAAATTGTCTTCCTATCTGCTTAAAGAAATCCCAAATGACGATTCCTGTCGTCACAGAGACATTCAACGAGTGTTTGGTTCCATACTGAGGCAACTCAATGCAAGCGTCGCTCATATCGACCACCTCTTGCAAAACGCCCTTCACCTCATTGCCCATCACAATCGCATATTTTTTGTCACGCTCCAAATTCAAGTCCACCAAAGAGACACTGCCTTCCACCTGCTCCACAGAATAGATGAAATAGCCCTCTTCGTGCAAAGATCGAATAGCATCCTGCGTATTCTCGAAATATTTCCAATCAACGGAAAACTCAGCGCCAAGAGCCGTCTTGTGAATTTCCGCATTAGGCGGAGTCGATGTGATGCCACACAAATAGATGCTCTTCACCAAAAAAGCATCCGACGTACGGAAAACCGCACCAACATTATGTAAACTTCGCACATTGTCCAAAACAACGACCAGCGGCATTTTCTCGACAGACTTAAACTCGTCTGCCGAAATCCTGTCCAATTCTTCCACATCTAACTTCCGCATATCTTAATTCAAAATAAAACGTCATTGACCTATCTGATTCTCTACGATACCGACAAGTGCCGCCATCGGAGCATTCCAATTGATAGCTATCTCATTCGTTGAATAGCTACAAGTCTTGTCCAAGTAGCAACGAGCCGGAGCCGACGACGGATAATTCTGCTTGCCACAATCAGCCACCTGATTCGCATTAGAGCCACCCGCCAAATAACCAGGCATCGGTTCTTTTCGGTTCCATGCCGTCGTACGTCTGTCATGGAAATTCTTCGGATAACGGGAACCGAACCTGGAGACAAAACAATAGTCGGTCGGATTCGTACCCAACAAATAGTTGAACGTAGAGAGCATAGCCTCCTTATACTTATCCGATTTATATATGTAATAAGCCAAACCTAATATCGCACCATTCGTAGCTATCACGCCATTGCTTCCCCACTCAAACTTCTTGATTGGCACCAAATTAGGACAATAGTGGCACATATTATAAAGCCCTTCACACAAGCCCTTGAACTTACGGTCAACCGCATCCATATTCACAATCTTGGACATTTCCTCCTTATGCAAAGCCAAGGATACCAATCCCAAAGAATTGACTTCAGCCCAAGTAGGGGTTTCAAACAATTGCATAAAATCAAGTCTCTCAAAATATTTCTTATCCCCAGTCGTGATGAACAACTCCGATGCTGCCCAAAAGAACTCGTCCGAGAAAGAACGTCCACGGTCGCCATACTCTCCCGTACGGACACCCTCCGGATTGCTATAGTGAACCTCCGGATTCTTTTCAGCCCATCGCCATGCACTGACAGAAGCCTTCAAAGCCTTGTCCGACAAGCCAGGGAAAATGGAATCGTAATCCTTATAAATTCGGGAAGCCATTGCCATAACAGCCGAAAAATTCAACGTCGCAGCCGTCGATTTGCCAATCATATAGCGATCCAACTTGTCTTCGGATGGCAACATCATCGAACAAAAACGCAAGGATGACAATTTATGATAAACGCCTCCATCCTCGTCCTGCATGTTGAAAAGCCAATCCAACTCCCATTTCATCTCATCCAAAAGGTCTGGAACACCATTTTCGCTCTCCGGAATGTTCAAATTCAACGATTTATAGTACTCAGGATACATCTCATAGGCCAACGCCAAAGCATGGAAAGAGATGCCCGCATTCACCACGTACAAATTATAATCACCTGCATCATACCATCCACGGGGAGCCGAGATAAAAGTCTCCGTCGGACGGTTCTCCGAAGCGGCTGTAGGATGGATATAAACCGTATCGTCCGCATGACCCATTGCACGGGAATAGTCATCCCCATTAAACGTCGCATACTCCGGCTTGATGTCTATCGAGACACGCCACATATAAAAGGCTTTCAAGGTCCAAATGGACAAAGACTCATAGACCGCCTTCTCCTTGATCTCGAACGGATGAGACTTCTCGTTTAAGCAATAGACATAATACTTTCCGGGTTTCGTCAACGTAGAGAAATCCGCCACCTGCAAGGTCTCATTAGATTGTTTCCAATGCTTTCCTTCCTGCAACTCTCCACGAAAGACAACATCGCCCGAGACATATTCCCGAATTTCGAAATCCTCCGCCTCCATATTCGCAAGGATGGCCTGCTTCGTAGAATGGGCATAATATCCCACCTGATTAACACGGATAAAATTCATTTGCGAAAAGAGAGGTTGCACCCCCAACAAGAAGGCGAAGAACAGCAAAACGCTTAGCTTCTTTTTTGAAATTTTCAAAACCATAAACAACAAATTAAACATTTATACTTACACTTTAACAAAAACAAACTTTACTGGAAACGAAAGATAGTCATTCCTTTCAAACATTGCAAACTTCCCAGCCATAAAAAAAAGAAACCGGAGAATCCTTTCGATTCCCCGAATTTCCATATTCTCCTTGAAATCAAAAAAGTTGACCCCCGACTTTGCCGAAGGGCAGAGCCATGAGGTAAACAACGTTCGATGACAAGACATTGATAACATAATCAATCCAATTTCAGAACTTCCAAGAAAGCCTTTTGAGGAACTTCCACCGTTCCAATCTGCTTCATACGCTTCTTTCCTCGTTTCTGCTTCTCCAACAATTTACGTTTACGGGAAATATCACCACCATAACACTTGGCAGTCACATCCTTACGAACCGCCTTGATCGTCTCACGAGAAATAATCTTGGCACCGATTGCCGCTTGGATAGCGATGTCAAACTGTTGGCGCGGAATCAACTCCTTCAGCTTCTCGCACATCCGTTTGCCCAACGTATAGGCATTATCGACGTGTGTCAAAGTGGAAAGCGCATCCACCGACTCTCCGTTCAAAAGAACATCCAACTTCACCAACTTGGATTCCCTCATTCCGTTAGGATGGTAGTCGAACGAAGCATATCCCTTCGAGATACTCTTCAACTTGTCGTAGAAGTCAAAGACGATTTCCGCAAGGGGCATATTATAGATAAGTTCCACTCGATTGCCCGATATATAATCCTGGCGAACCAATTCGCCACGCTTACCGAGGCACAAGGTCATGATATTACCGATATAATCGGTGCTGGTAATGATGGAAGCCTTGATATAAGGTTCCTCAATCTTATCGATCAATGTCTGTTCAGGCAATCCAGAAGGATTATGCACATCCAAGACATCCCCCTTCTTCGTATATACCTTATATTGAACATTCGGCACCGTTGTTATGACATCCATATCGAACTCACGGTCGAGACGCTCTTGGATAATCTCCATGTGCAACATGCCCAAGAAACCGCAACGGAAACCAAAGCCCAAAGCCAACGAAGATTCAGGTTGGAAAGTAAGCGACGCATCATTCAACTGCAGTTTCTCAATGGAGGCACGCAAGTTCTCGAAATCCTCCGTCTCTATCGGATAGACACCGGCGAAAACCATCGGCTTGACATCCTCGAAACCCGCAATGGCCGCATCGCAAGGACGATCCACATGCGTGATCGTATCACCCACCTTCACCTCGCGTGAAGTCTTGATACCAGATATGATATAACCTACATTACCTGCTGAAATCTGAGCACGAGGTTCCATGTCCAAACGCAAGACACCAATCTCATCCGCCAGATATTCCTTCTCCGTAGCGACGAATTTGACATGGTCGTTCGTATGCATCGTGCCGTTCACCACCTTGAAATAGGCAATGATACCACGGAACGGATTGAAAACGGAATCGAAAATCAAGCACTGCAACGGAGCGTCAGGATCGCCAACCGGCGGCTTGATACGCTCGACGATGGCATTCAAGACATCTTCAACGCCTTCACCCGTCTTGCCGCTTGCACGAAGAATATCTTCCCGCTTACAGCCCAAAAGATCCACAATCTGATCCTCCACCTCTTCCGGCATGGCACCAGGCAAGTCTATCTTATTCAAGACAGGGATGATCTCCAAATCATGGTCCAACGCCATATATAGATTGGAAATGGTCTGTGCTTGGATACCCTGCGACGCATCAACTACCAATAAAGCGCCCTCGCAAGCCGCAATCGAACGAGAAACCTCATACGAAAAATCGACGTGTCCTGGAGTATCAATCAAATTGAGAGCATACTTCTCCCCCTTATATTGGTAATCCATCTGGATGGCATGGCTCTTAATCGTGATGCCACGCTCGCGCTCCAACTCCATATCGTCAAGTACTTGAGCCTGTAAATCCTTACCCGTCACCGTTTTTGTAAACTCCAAAAGACGGTCGGCCAATGTACTCTTGCCGTGGTCAATATGTGCAATAATACAGAAATTGCGTATATTCTTCATCTATCCTTATAATTTTTCTGCGAAGATAATAATTTGCCGACAAATAGCAATCCAGAGCAACTACGAATCTCGTCATTCGAAGCACTTTCTGAGAACGACTCCCCAATTTCAGGCATAAAAAGTCCTACAAATTGTTAAAATAGGTTTTCTGGGCGAAAATAATCAATAATTCTAAGCCCAATAAGATTCATATTCAAATATTTATTTGCTATATTTGCGTTATGAAAAAAACATTACAAACTTAATTTAACTATTTACGAATATGAATACTAAAGAAATTGGTGAAAATGCTGGATTAATCTGGAATCTTCTGAACGAGAAGGGTGCTCTTACAATCGCACAAATCAAGAAAGAATTAAAGGACAAGGCTTCTAGCGAAGAGGTTTTCCTGGCTATCGGCTGGTTGTTCCGTGAAGACAAATTGGAGTATGTAGAAAAAGACAAGAAGGCTCTTTTCTCACTAAAATAATTCTCCTTTATGCCAAAAGAGAAGAAGGGTGTACTCTAATCGGTACACCTTTTTTATTGCCTTATGATGAACCTTGTAATCACATTCAAGCAATACGCTTTTTCACAAACCCACCCCACGACAACTTCACTTAGAAGAGGCAAATCAAAGATTTTAAAATAGCAAATTGTAATTAGTTAAATAGAAAATATAGACAGGTTCCTTGTGTGGCATATAAAAAAATCCTTAACCTTACACCTCCGCACTATTGACTTTTCCATTTTTATTGTTTACCTTTGTTTCTAGCATTTAGACTTATAAGTATAATAGGGACTTCCGAATAACAACTGACTCAACGCTCTCACACGTTTCCTGAGTCAGCGTCTATCTTCGGGAACAAACAGAGAAAAGATTTATGAACGACATAAAACTTCCCGCCGAATGGGAGAAACAAAGTGGTGTCCAACTAACATGGCCTCATGACCTCACCGATTGGGACTACATCCTCGACGACGCTATCCGTTGCTTCGTGAACATCGCCAAGGAGATAGTCAAACGGGAGAAGTTGCTCATCGTATGCCCTTCCGAAAAGGAAGTAAAGAAGCAGTTGGGCGAAATAGACTATTCCAACATCACATTCAAGGAAATTCCAAGCAACGACACCTGGGCAAGAGACCACGGGGCCATCAGTGTTTTCGCAAACGGACAGCCTACCCTACTCGACTTTACATTCAACGGATGGGGCATGAAATTTGCCGCCGACAAGGACAACCTCATCTCCCGCCAACTCTATTTAGACGAGGCATTCCAGCCTGACGTAAAATACTGCAGCCAACTTCAATTCGTATTGGAGGGTGGCAGCATCGAATCAGACGGCGAAGGCACACTCCTAACGACGGAAGAATGCTTGCTTTCCAACAATCGGAACGACCACCTAAGTAAGGAAGAGATCGAAAAGTTTCTGAAGCAGACCTTCGGACTCAAGAGAATCCTTTGGTTGAAAAACGGATATTTGGCAGGAGACGACACGGACAGCCATATCGACACGTTGGCCCGCCTCTGCGACAAGGAGACCATCGCCTACGTAAGTTGCGACGATCCAGAGGACGAACACTACGAAGCCCTCAAAGCCATGGAAGCCGAACTAAAAGAGTTCAAGACAAGCGAAGGGAAACCATATAAGCTTATCGACCTTCCCATGGCTCCGATCTCCTACGAAGAGGAAGACAGGCTCCCTGCAACCTACGCCAACTTCCTCATCATGAACGACGCCGTGCTCATGCCGACCTACAACGATCCTCAAAAAGACGAGTTAGCCAAGGAACAATTAAGAAAGGCCTTTCCTGATAGGGAAATCGTCGGCATCGACTGTAGGACTCTCATCCGCCAACACGGCTCGCTTCATTGTGTCACCATGCAATATCCATTAGGAATACTAAAATAGAAAACCATGAAAAAAATCGTATTATTCATCGCACTTCTTTTCGGAGTCTTTCTCCAGACACAGGCACAAGCCTTGGAAAAGCCCGAATACAACGATCCAGACAAACCGACAACCATCGGCATCATCATCTCCACCAACGACGAGGAGACCATCTGGAATGTAATGCGTTTCGCCAACTACTCCATCGAATGGGGAAACAAAGTCTCCATCTTCCTGCTTGGCAAAGGCGTCGAAATTGAAGGACTCACCAAGACAAACAAAGACATCCAAGAACAAGTGGAGAAATATTTGGACTTGGACGGGACTATATACGGCTGTCAAGTCTGCTTCCAATCCAGGAAACAAACCAACAAAATTTGCAAATTGGGTTGTATACAAGACATGTACGACGTAGTGAAAAAGAACAAGGTAGTCCTGACCTTTTGACCCTTAAAGAACCAAAAGAATATTAAAAAAAGTTTTAAAAAATTAAAAAATTCATATATTTGCATCTTGTAATCATAAAACCAAAAGATCATGAAACTCAATATAAAATCGATATTATTCGGTTGCTTAGCCGTATTTTCCCTATCAATGGGGTCATGCGAATGCGACGAGCCCTCAAAACCAGGCCCAGACCCCACACCATTGGACTCTTTCGTTACTGTAAAATCTAAAATCAGGGAAAAGACCACCATTCGAAATGCAGACCAGAGCGTCAAGTTCAAGGAGAAATGGAACTACGACAAGAGCAGACGCGACACGCTGTACGAACTCTACGAGGACAATTACTTGATTGAGCGCAACCTCAATTACAGGTACACGACGACAAAGGAAGGCACCTACAATCAAACCTACACAAGGAAATTGTATCTCATGGGTTACGTGACGGCCTACTTGACGGAGACCGTGTCCATCACCTATCAGGATTCAGCCATGACCAAGATTTTGGAGGAAATCCACACAGGAAAGAAGGACTCATCTAGAATGAGTTACAAATACAACGACGCAGGCTTGTGCATAAGCATCGACACCTACGAAAACGGTGAGCACAAGGTTCACACAGGAAACTACTCCTACAACAACAAGAGGAGCACCTTTGCGGAGAAGTACAAATCATTGAACGAATGGTATTCAAGAGTTTACGAAGTTGAATACGCTAACGTTTACTACACTTTGGTAAAATGTTACTCCGTATATAAGGGCGTAACCAACGACGAAAAGCAATTGTACGAACGCACCTTGTACGAATACAACTCCATGGGACAAGTCACCAAGAAGGAGTACTACAACGGAAAATCGTTGGGATATGACTACACGGATTACATATACGAAGGGAACAAGGTGACTTACAAATACCACGACTATGCGGAAGACGAGGACTTCACCATTACGGAGATTCTCCTTTCGGAATAGTCATCAGGCACAACACACAAAAAAGCATCCCGCAGCGGATGCTTTTTTATTTTTTAAGAATTCGTTCCAACGAAAATGAGTAACTTTGTAAACAAAAGATTGCCTTCAACCCCAAACGCATAACTAAAGCAGAAAAATAAATGGAATCTTCGGAAAGCACAAAGAAAACGATCAAAAAGATATTCACCGAATATCTGGACAAACATGCCATGCGGAAAACCCCCGAAAGATTTGCCATCCTTGACAAAATATATTCCATCAAAGGCCACTTCGACGTGGAGACAATCTACAACATGTTGCTTGAGGACAACTACCACGTCAGCAAAGCCACCATCTACAACAATATCGGATTGCTGCTCGACTGCAAGCTCGTCACCCGCCACCAATTCGGAGGGAGCACGACCCAATACGAGAAGTCCTACAACACAGGCATCCACAACCATATCATCTGCACCAAATGCGGAATGGTGAGGGAATTCACGGACACAAACATTAAAAGAGCCATCCAGAACAAACATATAAAAGATTTCACCATCGAAAGCTACACACTCTA
>JAGCWQ010000242.1 GCA_017961765.1 Paludibacteraceae bacterium
GGTTATTGTCGCCATAGTGGTTGACGAGTTTTATACCGGTATGTTTCCTGTTCGTCGAGCGTGACGATTTCTGAACTCTCGGTATATAGTTCTTGACCGTATATACCTTATTCCAGAACAAGTCGCAATAGCTCTCATCCAACGTGTTGCTACCGAACTCGTAGTCGACTTCATGCGTCTTGCAGAATTCGGGGAATCTATCCTCCTCAACTCTCGGTTTGTTCGGTACAAGGAACTTGCAACGTTTCCACGCGGCGTTGTCACTTGGCGGGTCGTCAAGCGATATCCTGAACCTCACCCTTGCCCTTGTTGGCAGTCCTTTATCCGGATTGTCAGTAGGCACAAGGTTGCCGAACTCGTCAGTCATTACATAATCGAGGTTCATTGGTATCTGGTAACACCACACCCCGTTGCCGTCAATGACACGATTCCCCTTTATCTGCATCTCTTCGACCTTGTTGTCGACTGTCTTTCGTATCATCTCTATGCTGCCCTCACCTGCGACTAGGTCACTCATCTTGCCTACGTTGTCAGTGCCCGCGCAATTCTTACCTATCGCGTTACTCCCAGTGTCCGATATGATTGAACCTATGAAGACACATGTCGGCTCGAACTTGTAGTCGATCTGAACGTCACATCTAGTGATGCCAACATTACCGTCACTATCGGTTGTGTCGCCCCAGAACGGGTATACATAAACCCCTATATCCTGTGACTTTATTTGTGAAAGAGAATTGAGATTCGTGTCCTGTTTGAACTTGTTTGGGGACTCAAACTGGTTAATGTTGTAACCCTTGTAAACCATGTCCCTCGGTCTTTGGCTCAACAATCCTATATCGGACAGGTCTATATCAACGTGTAATGTCTGATTTCCTGTTGGCACACCGTAAATCATGTAATCGCCAGAGGCGTTGGTCACTGTCGTGTACTTGTAATACTTATCAAACGTTTCCAACACGTTATCATTGTCGAGGACAAGGCGTTTGTTCGGGAACGTACCAACATTCTGATAACAAGACTGATCGAGTGAATCGGGCAATAGGTTATACCTTATGCCGTCCTCATTCGTCTCGTAAACAGAAGAGTATGAATATAGTGATGATATTGACATAGAATCTGTCTCGTCAGCCTCTATGAATATCGACACTTTGGCGTTCTGTATGCCGACTCCGCCATTGGCAAGCACACGCCCGACAACAACGCCTAAACCGGATTGACTTAACTTATAAGCACCACTCTGGTCTATCTTGACTGACAATACCTCTAAAGTGTCAAATGTCTGAACAATTGGGACATTCAAGACCTTCGGCGCATCGTCACCCACTGCGGTTCTCAACCTATATACCCTGTTACTTCCTTCCATTCGCTTTCCTTATAACTCTCGACGGGTTGAAACTTATCCCCTTGCCTAACATCAGACAAGCAGTTATGTACAGCAACAACGGGACCGTCATGATTATAATTACTGCCCCGCACACAATCCCGAACAACATTTGGAGCAGGAACTTAAGTAACCTTTGTAAAAACGATAATTTTCCGTCACTGCCAATATCAACAGGACCGCCATCAGCCAACCTCGCCGACGTCACGACCGTTTTGGACTTGCAATTACATCCCATTCGTCAACCAACATTTTCAATGCCATTAAAATAGCGCAAATATGTCACAAAGGCAATGATACAGACACAAAAATGCCCACCCACGTCACCATGGGCGGGCGCGCAAACCTTGCCAAGTCTTATTATATTTTCGCGCTATGGAACTATAAATATGCTTTGGTTCCTATTTCGTCTTGACGTTGACTATGATGTCATTGCCCTTGTACTTAACCTCGAACATGCTGTCTGCTTCGGAGAAAAGCATCTTGTCCGATTCGTTCAGGTCTATCTGGTTATTGAAGTTCTCCCCTCCCTCTGCGTAATCGTCATAGCCGCATTCTTCAGGGTCAACCAATGACTGTGTGATGGCATCACTTGAATATGCCGTATCGCCCTCATTGCCGACCCTATTATAGCATTTAAGGCCTATTAGGTTTTTCACGCCATCAAGTTTGGATATTTCCTTCTCCAAGTCACCGAGGAATATGTCGTCACCCATCTGCCTGTTCCTGATATCCATATAGCTGTACGTCAGATCTATTATCCTCTTAACGACGTCGTTCTTGTCATAAGTCTTGTCGACGAACACGTCAATCTCGAAGGCCACGTTTATTACTCTGCCGGAACGTATCTCGACAAAGTCGTTTATCATCCTGTAATTTGACAGCCAACTCTTCATGTTATTTGCGACGACTTCAGACAATGGGGTTGAGAGGTGTCCTTCTGGATCAAGCCCCAATGCGTATATGACGACCTTGTTGTTCTCCTCTATCGCGCTGACCCTGAACGGTGTTCCATACTTGAACGGCATGTCAAGTACCTTGGCTTGGTAGTCATGCAACGTAACGCAACGGTTCTGTGAAGCTACGTGGTACTTAATGAGGTACCTGATCTCCTCCTCCGTCGGTTCGTCCTTACCCCCGTAGCTTGGTGAAGTGTTGGTGACTGTCAGCGACGTCCTGACATTTCTTTTCTTCGTGTCGTCCTCCAAGTCCTCGCAATTCCCGTCTATGGTCATATTGAGGAATATGACGCTATTCAACGAATTGGCCGCGATATTGGACATTTCCCCTCCTCCAACCCTGTACAATATGTACATTGTGGAATTTGGCTCCGGCAGTACGCCCATATAGTCATTTGCCTCCATCCTTGACATCATGTATCTGGTGAAATCACCGGCATTGCCTGGTATAACGCCATACTTATTCCTTATACCCGCACCGAATATGACCTTGAGGGAACCGTTGTCGGTATATTCCGTTATGAACTTGTTTTTAAGACGTTTCCAACATCCATTCACGCACTGCCTAACGGTTGCCGTACCCGTACACTTGATTGGGTTGTCGTCCTCGTCATTTTCGTCGGTAACTACAGTGAATGTCCCATCAATCCCCTCCCACACTGGGTTATACATAACCCATTTATGTCCGGCATTGTCGATTGTCTCTACCTCTTTGACCTCATAACCATAGCGATACTGCTGAACCAAGTTGTCAACCTCGAAGAACCGCTCTGTGTCTATCTCATTTATGCTTGTATCGGAAACTGAATACGTCTTGTAGTCCTCCCTGTCAACGAAGAACTCATACAGATTAGGATCATCATTCAAGTTTGTCCCCCTTTTGACAATAACACTTTCGACTCCAAGTATGTTCCCGTCCTTAAGGACGACAGTCATGAACGGTTTTAAATCATCGACCGTCACCGTCTTCTTGTATATCCTACTCTGTCCGGCTACCGCTATAGCAAGTTTCTTGTAAGTGTACCCGGTTATGTTTCCGTTAGAATCCCTATTGGCTGTTACCTGTCTGTCGCTTACCCCGTTTGAATTGAACTGCTCCTTGAAGTCAACGTCCTCGTCCAACTCAAACGTAACAAGACCGGTTGAGAATAAAGTACCCCTTTTGACGCAAGGCGCATACCTCTCGTCCGCAAGCCTCTCATTGCCAGTGGCGTTTGCCAGTGGCAGTACGCATGACAGTTCAACTTCAACGATGGCGGCCTTTTTACCAGGTATATTAACACCAAGTGTCCTCGCCATCTCCAAAAGCGACGATCTCTCACCGGCAGACGTTACTGACGTTTCCTGATACACCCTGTCAATGTGGTAGTTAAGGGAATCACAGATATCTGACATGACATCTATAAGCCAACTACCTATCGACGCGTCGTTGAAGTTGTCGAAAACGTCAGGATAATATTTCTTGCTTATGTCTATAATAGACTGCCTATATTCATCATAGTTCCTAACTGTATAGTTTATCTTGCTCTCGGCCATTACTACTAAAGATTAGTTATTATTTCATCACTAACTGACGCACCGTTTGACGTCACAGTGTACTTAATCTTGGCAACGAGTGCCAGACCCTCATCTGTCTCGTATATCTCAATGTCGTCTATACTGCAATTAGGTATGTTACGTGCCACCATATCCCTTATTTCGCCAGTCACATCACCCCATGTCTCGCCATCATTCGGATTGAAGATGAACTGAATCAACCTTGAGCCGAAAAGTGGTTTACGAAGCCTTTGCCCAACTGGTGTGAATATAAGATGCATAAGCTGTGATTTAACTCCATCCAGTTCATTCAAATCAAGGTCTACCAGCGACTTCTCGACACTCCTTATATTAAACGGGAACTTAACCCCGTACCTTTTTCTCCTTGCCATATATAGTAAAATGACGGCACGAAAAAACCGTCTACTTTAAATATAGACGGCAAAGATTTAGTTTTAAAGATTAAGTGTCAAATAAAACGTCCGAAACATTAATATAACCACCATCCAGTATACGGTAAACCTGGTGATTCGACGACCCCCTGAACGGCAGCGTGACGTCGCGGAGGTTCTTGTCAAAACGGCCATCGACAACATAATCAACCATACTTATTATGTCTTGCCAACCATTAGCCAAAATTTCATCCATAGTAAAGCCCGTGTAAAGCCACACGTCCTTTTCATTGCCGAAACGAAGGCGGTACTCCTTCAGCAACCCCAAAATCTCGTTCGGGCTACATAACGGATCCCCACCGGACAATGTCAAACCTTTTATGTAAGGCAAGGATACAATTTCAAACAACTTATTCTTGTACTCATCATTAAACACACGTCCGGTGTTGAATGACCAAGTCTCCTTATTATGGCAACCCTTGCAGTGATGGGTACACCCAGATACCCATAATGTGACCCGACAACCAATGCCATTGTTGACGTCGGGATAAGTTATCCGATGAAACCTCATAATAACAATTAGATTTCCTTGATGTGCTTAACCCTGTCCTCTGTCTCGTGTTGTTTCCCCAAGTTGAACGACGTCTTGTAATCGCCTGACAAATAACCTGTAACCCTGCGAAGCCTCTCTATCAAACCGCTACCGCACGTAGGGCATGTATCATTAATATCACCAGTATATCCACATTCCTCACACATGTCATTAGGGACGTTGACAGCGAAATACGGTATATCCTTCGACATTGCATACTTGACTATCTCCTCCAATGCCTCTATGTTGTGCATGACGCTGCTATCGAGTTCAACATAGGTTATACATCCCGCAGAGGAATAACCCGTCAACTGGCTTTCAATGTCTATCTTCTCAAAAGGAGTCATCTTATGCCATACAGGCACGTGCATTGAATTGGTGAAATAGTCCTTGTCTGACACACCTTCGATGATACCCCATTTATCCTTGAAACGCCTCATTGCTGTATAGCACAGGTTTTCTGCCGGCGTGTAGTAGACCCCAAAATTGAGTTTATAAGTCTCTTTATATTCGCCACAACGTCTCTTGAACAACGCCTCTATCTCCTTTGCCTTCTCCATGCCATCCTCCGTAGTGTGGTCTTTGCCGGTCAATATAATAAGAGTCTCAGCCAAACCTAATTGACCCAAGGACAATGTCCCATGTTTTAATGCTGACCGTATTCCTTGTTCCGGTACATACCCAGCCATCGTGTTGTTCTCCCACATGAATCTAGCCGACGCAGGACTTTGCTTGCATATCCACTCGAAACGCTCGATGAGCATGTCCTTAGCCTCCGATATCTTCTTGTCAAGTAACTTCATGAATGACTTGAACAAGTCATCACCCGTATATTCAATGCCATCCTTAATGTGTTTAGCCTCAAGTTTTTCCTTCGCCTCCATCGCCAATGTGGGCATGATAATCGTGACGGGGCAAATATTCCCACGTCCATCCTTCAATTGACCCAAACCATTAATGTCAAAACCGTTGGCTGTGCGGCATCCCATTGTCGAGAAATAGGTATTCGGATCGTTCTCGTCATACCCAGCATTCCCTGACCAATCGCAATTTGCATAATTCGGATAAAGCCTCCTTGACGTGGACTTCAACGCCAACCTAAACAAATCGTAATTAGGCTCACCGGGTTTAGTGTTAACGCCTTTCTTGCACTGGAAAATACCACATGGGAAAATGGGTGTTCTATGAA
>JAGCWQ010000243.1 GCA_017961765.1 Paludibacteraceae bacterium
ATTCTCGTGCTTTTTTAGAGGCATGTACTTGGCAGTCAACGGGGAACCGCATTTTGATTTCTTCCATATAAGTTCATAACGAAATTTTTTCTCATTGCTTAACGCCAACTTACATGCGTATATACCAGAACCGAACAAGACGACATTCCCTTACGGCTTGATGAGTCCGTTGATGCAACTCCACATATCGTCAAGTTTCAATGGACAGTCAAAACTTACGTCATGTATCCCGTAAGGGATATCGCAGATGATAGCATCGACTTTTATGCCATCCGCTATCATCTTCCTCATCTCCGTTATGCAGTCACCTTGTACAATCCTTGTCATGTCAAGACATTTTCTTTGCAGCCCTCTCTGCCGCTTTCCTTGCCTTTTCCTCCTCTTTCGCTTGCTTGCGTTCCTCCTCAATCTGGACAATTGCGGACACGGCATACTCCGCGGCATTCACAAGTCTGTCGCCGTATTTCTCCCTTCCCCACACTGTGATGTTGATCATCGGAGCGCCGATTGTGATTTTGTCCTTCTCCGAGTCATAGTTGATTGTGCTGATAGCGTCCTTCACGAGTAGTTCCTTGCTGTCATCGTCAAGTCGGTCGAAAGCCTCCTCATATATGATGAAGTTCACAACATCGTCAGATATCTTACCTACGAATTTGGCTATCTCACCGTTCTGTGACACCTTTATTAATTCCTTCGATGAAGTGACCCCAAACAGCTTGAGGGACATGTAATTGCTCAACCCACTCTCGTCGAACAGCCGATTTACAAGTTCGACATTGTCATCTCCTAAGTCAAAAAACTTTTTCATAGATTCAAAATACAAATTTTAACATAAATGATGATGAAAAGGTACTGAAAATAAACATAAAAAGCAAATAAATTCAGTACGTATTTATGTATATTAAACATTTTTAACAGATGACAAGGTTAGAGATGATGCGTGAGAAATTGAATCAGGCTGCCGAGAGGGAGAAGGAGCTAAAGCTTGAAATACGCCACCTAAAGCGGCAGTTGGCGAAGAAGAAAAAAAACAGCCGTAAGGCGGAGAAGCGTAAGAAGAGACGCGAGGAGGAGCGGAAGAAAAGGATACCGGCTAACGTCGCCGCCCATCAATCCCTATTGAAGATGAAGCAGAATCGCCGCGCTTATCTGAAAAGGCGACCGGAAATGCTAAAGGCGACAAGGGATAAAATTGAGGCGAGGTTAGAGAGTGGAGACGTAAAAGGATATCACTCAATAATCATAACGAAGAACAAGACAAAGGTTGAGCATGTCACGCATAGATGGTGGCTATACGACGCGCAGGACACATTCGATAAGTTGGTGAAACAAAACAGTAACGATGTGCTGTTCCCCACGACAGTCGACAAGGTAAATAAACCGGAAAGCACTGTCGAATACGAGATACTCCTACTACAGAAAACAAACGGGATGTCGGAAAACGTGACAGGCATAAAGGACAAGGACGGCAAGTACGTAGACCATGTCATAGTAGACAGGAACGATTACAGGCTGCTTGACAAACGCCCATGGCGTGTTGAGGAGACGTTCTACGTGTATGGTTATCATCCAGGTGAGGACAGGAAAGATTGCCGTTTCATCATCGACGAACTGATACGAAAGGGAGCGACGCCAGTAAACATAAAACAGGTCTTCACTTTCGGCAACAAGGTATTCATAAAGACGGACGACGACTTCGACTTCGTATTGTGCAAAGACGAGAATGAGGCGTTGAGGCTCTATGACGCCCTTGAGATATATTGCGAGAAACTAAAGATAATGGATCGTGTGTTCTTCACAGGTCCTTTACCGGAAAAACTTAAGTCAAACTTGATAAACGAGATGGTCGAGAAAACGGGTTGGACTAGGCACATGTGCAGTACGACGTGGTCGAACCCATTTAACATCCCGCCAGTCAAGGCGACGTTGCGATGACTTCATAGCCTATTATATTCGCCTTTATCTCGTCAACGTCCTCATTAGGAGGGAGGGTAGTGTTATTCGTGCGTTCGTATAGCTCCCTATCCATTCTGTACAGTTCGTCTCTCGTTAGGCTCAATCTAAGCTTGATTTTATCCCTAACGTCATCATCGCACCTAGACTGTACGTCGAGTACGACATTGTCTATGGCGTTGACAATCTCAAATAAGTCATTAAGTTCCAACATTCGTCCGTATCGAAAAAATTCTGCAAAGTTTCCTGATGAACACGCCAAACCTCATCGCGATTGGCTTGTTCACTGGTAACGGTGTGTTGCCCTCTTGCAAATACCTGACTACGTCGTCGCCAAGCCCCGCTTTCAATTCCGACGCAAACCTCTCCTTCTCGCGTTCGGTCATTACGGTCATGATCGCGTTGTCTGACTCCTTCGCATTAAGTTCCCTGTTCAGAAGCACGTCATCCATTCCCTCCATCCTCATATTCAGGATTCCATATGCGCTCCATCATCTCGTCAAGTTGGTGAAGCAGCCACACCACACCGCTCGTGAAACCCATGTCGACTATGGCTGACAGTAAATGGTAATCGCTCAATCCGAACACTGTGCATGCCGGCGTAAATGCGAATGGGACGAAAATCACGTTCACAACGTTAAGGATGAGACCTATCCACGTAGACAGGCACATCATGCAGGTGAACAGCTCACCGAAACCATCAGAGATTGAATGGGAAAAATCCCTCCATCTCTCGAATATGCCAAACGGTCCCCTCGCGTAAACAACCATGTTCGCCATGCCGTAGGCACATAAAGAATATACCGTTAATATAAAAAAAGATGTCATGCCTCGCGGATTGCCTCCTCTATTTTATTGTCAATCTCTGTATTCTTGCCAACGTTGTCGCCTTTTTCGTCAATTCTAATTCCACCCGTTTTTGAGCCTTTCTTGCGCTTGAACTTGAAGGTAAGCGTCTTCAAGGTCTCGATATCCTCTACCTCGAAGATTTGCCTCAATTCAACGACCTTTGTTTTAAGCAATTCGACTTTCTCCTCCAAATCCCTGTTATAAGACACTGTCTCGTCGATGGCATCGAGAATGTCTGACATGTCCCTTGACACCGGCAACACGTAATAGAATGTCATCGAGTCTTTGTCGTCGCTATAGAAGCCGACCGTCTCGTCAGTAGGGGACACGACAGTCCACCCAGCCTTATACTTGACCCTGATGACGAATTTGCCGTCGGCGACATTGAATGTCACGTTAAATTCTGACAATGACCGTAACCTATCCTGTATATCGCTCATATCCCGCAGAAAATAATCATTATCAGGTACGATATTGAAACCCATAACGTGATCAACCTAACGTTAGATGGGTTATACGCTTCCTCGCTTTTATAGCACATCGTCAGTACAAACGCCTCCCTCAACAAGTCAAGGACTGCCATTGCCGACATAAACACCAACAACCTAGTTATCATACATTAACGATTTTTAATTAAGATAGGAATCAAATGACGCTAACTCAACAGTTAGCGTCATTATATACGTATAACAAGAAAAATATGTAAATTTTTCTATCAAAAACAGAACCTTGTTGGAGTAAAATAATGAGATAAAAGCCCATTGGCAAGTGGGTGAAGAGCTTGTGGAGGGAAGAGGTTACGAACCCTATGAAGCAAGAAGGTATAAAGAGCCGACCCTTATGGGTCAACTCCTATATCATTGCCTCATCTAATACAAACATTGGAACTTCCGTCACTTTCCAAGTTTAATCCCGGC
>JAGCWQ010000029.1 GCA_017961765.1 Paludibacteraceae bacterium
GGGCTGAAGCACTATTGTTGCGAAGTTGACTACCAAAACAACAGGTACAACTTCCTCCGTGAAATTCCGTCTCGTGACCTAATTTACAACAAAATAGAGTTAACAAAATGAAATTATTTAAGATTATTTCGATTCTAGTTCTCTGCGTTGTCCTCGCCTTGGCAGGAGTCATATATTACCGCTACTACTTTGTGTTCGGAACGGGCATCAAAAGTGGCGAGCTCAACCAAATCGTCTTGAAAGGCAACCTCTTCAAGACCTACGAAGGCCGACTCATCCAATCCGGCTTCAAAGGTACGCAAGCCAACACGATTCAATCCTACGAATTCAACTTCTCCGTCGAAGACGAGAAAGTGGCCAAAAGATTGGAACGTTTGGGCAGAAAGAGCCTCGAACTGCACTATAACGAATATAAGCATGTCCTCCCTTGGCGCGGCAACAGCGTCTACATTGTGGACAGTATCGTCTCCATCATCGACGAGGAACCGGATTACGGACTCGAAAAGAAATCGACAAAGAAGAAACGCGTCAGAAAGATAGAGGAGGATGACGAAGAGGAATACCTCTCCGACGCAGAAGAGGAGGAAGAATACGATGAGGTGTTCAAATCATTAGAATACTACGAGAAGAAATGAACGACAGCCAATTTTCATCCAAGCTTTTGGAGAACGCCATCAACGAATTCGCCAAATTGCCAGGAATTGGCAGGAAAAGCGCATTACGGCTGGTTCTATTTCTTCTGAGGCAAAGCACTGAGGAGGTGAACAACTTCGGGAATGCGTTCATCAAACTCCGAAACGAAATTAAATACTGCAAACGATGCCACAACATCTCCGACACGGAGGTTTGCAGCATCTGCGCCAATCCCAAACGTGACGAGAAGACCCTCTGCGTGGTGGAAAACATCAAAGATGTCCTTTCCATCGAAAACACGCAACAATTCAACGGGCTTTACCACGTACTAGGGGGCGTCATCTCCCCTATGGACGGCATTGGACCCAACGACCTCAACATCAGCAGTCTGATTGAACGAGTCACCAGCGAGAGTATCCAAGAGGTCATCCTCGCCCTCAGTCCGACCATGGAAGGCGACACAACCAACTTCTACATTTACAAGAAATTGGCTGCTTCCGGAACTCCCGTAAAGGTAACGACCATCGCCCGGGGCGTGGCTATTGGCGACGAATTGGAATATGCAGACGAAATAACCCTCGGACGCTCCATCGTGAACCGGACGCCTTACCAAGAGGCTCTATAATTCCCTCGGATAAAAGAGTTTCAAATTCACCAGAAACAAAACGGAAAACAATGGACAACAACATTCAAAAAGAGTTAGAAAACTACAAAAGAAAAACGAAAGTAGTCTATATTGCCGCCATCATCAATGCCTTGGCTGTAGCCATAGTCGGCTATATCATAGCAGGCCTCGATTTGTGGGCAATCAAAAACACCATTCCCCAATCCATCGCCATCCTTATGATGTTGGCCGTCATCCCTATCTCTCTAAAATTCAGCAAAAAGAAATTCGACGAGATATTGAGTAACAATCAATATCCCGAGACGTGGAAAATCCAACAACTTGCAAAGCTATATATACTCAAGGCGGTAACCAACCTCCTTGTCATGACGA
The DNA here is from genome assembly GCA_017961765.1 of Paludibacteraceae bacterium. Lineage (GTDB taxonomy): Bacteria > Bacteroidota > Bacteroidia > Bacteroidales > Paludibacteraceae > RGIG10190. The sequence goes on from JAGCWQ010000029.1 coordinate 1,631, forward strand.
TACTTGCTACCGTCTATGCCATCACAAAGGACACTTCAATTCTCTATTGCGAACTTATCGTCGGAATCGTCCTGATCTTTTTCTGTAAGCCAGACAAGTTAGAAATAAACGAAGAAGTAGAACAATAAACATTCCCCATCATGAAGATAGCAGTTGATTTTGACGGAACTATCGTCACCCACGAATACCCTGCAATCGGCAAGGAGAGGCCCTTCGCCATCGACGTACTCAAACGGCTTCAACGAGAAGAGAAACATCAGATCATCCTGTGGAGCGTCCGAACCGGAGAACTTTTGGACGAGGCCGTTGCCTACTGCAAAGAGCGCGGTTTGGAATTCTATGCAGTCAACAAAAACGACCCAGAAGAGGAGTACACCCCCGATGCGCCTCGAAAATTGAATGTGGACATGTTCATCGACGATCGTGACGTTCATGGCATGGCAGACTGGACCTATATCTACAAAAAGATCAAAGGAGAAGAGACCTCTTCTTTCGGCATGGGCGAGCCCCAACGCGTCCGCAGGAAACCCAAGAACATCATCCTGCGCTTCGGAGAATGGTTGGATAAATTAGGCGATGAGATAGACAAGCGGAAACGATAATATACGGGCAAACGGAAGAGACGTGATGCACTGCGTCTCTTCCCCATATCATGTTAATCTATTCTTCCCATGTGCTCTGCTAAATAAAACGCCACATCATCCGCCGAAACAGATAATTCATAAAGAGGCTTACCGTCCATCTTATAATGATAAACATACGTCCAATCAAAATCGCGTAGGGCCATAGAATAATAATGTAAGAACTGCTCTTCAATCAAAGCATCTTTTACCAATACGAAAAACGAATCCTTATTGCCCCCTTCCAAATTCAAATCATGGACTGTCATAAAGAAAAATGCCTTACGCTCCGACAAGTCATACGAGAGACTATCTAAAACAAACCGTTCATCATAAACATAGTGTTCATCATTTTGAATTTCAGGTAGTCGAGATTGCAAATCTTTCAAATCTGGCTCCACCAAAATATCAGAATACAAATTCTTGACTTCCTGCTCCGTCCTATTGTACTCATCCTTACTAAACACCCATTCCAACAAAACTTTTCCCTTTGGATCCAAATAAGAATATTGCAAATCGAAATCAGCATGCGACATATAAGGGAGAAGCTCTTTTTGAATAGAATCGTTGTGCAATTCCATCAATCTATAATACTTGTAATAATCCATTAGTTCCTTCTCGCGCTCCGCTCTCCACTCTTTCCAATCCTCTAAGTCACGATAAGAAAAACAATAATGGATGCGCTTCTCATTGCCCATATAAACGACAGAATCAAGTTTCCACTCTCGACAAGGCTCCGCCCAATTACAATTATAATCTTGCATACGTTCGACCAGACTCCTAAGCTTTAACTTGTCGTACATTTCACAAGAAAGCAACAAGAAGGGGAACATGACAAAAAACAAGAACTTAAGCGTCTTCATAGTCATAAAATACGGATAATCAAATCAATCCAGAGACGAATCTATGTCGCTCCACGTAACAGAGAATCTCGACAAAGAATCGCCATTCATTTTATAGTCATAAATGAATTTCCAAGAGTGTTCATAAATAGCACTATAAGTCAAGTTATAACTCGAAATTATATTTTCCACCGTCGAACTCTTAATAGAAGCAAACAAGGTATCTATATTTCGGTTATCCATATTTAAATCATGTATCGTAAAATATAGCACCACCTTATTATTATTAACATCACAAGAAAGACTATCCATAATCGTATAAAGATCCAACTCCAAAGGAAGTTTAGATTGCTGTTCGCGAAGAGATTCCTCCATCACATTAGGGAACGTACTCACAACCTCATCGTACGACATGTTGTATTCATTCTTTCCATAGACGAAACCCAACAACTCATTTCCCTTTGAATCAAGATAAGAAATCTGCAAATCAAAATCAGCCCAAGTCATATATAGTAAGAAGTTTTTCTCTTGGTAATTTACCACGTCCAGCAACTCAACGTACCTCATAAAATTCTTATCCGAATTCCGAAGTTTTTCTTCATATTGCTCCCGATTTTCAGACTCTTTATAGGAATAGCAAAAACGGACACGCTTATCTTTCCCTTTATAGAGAACAGAATCCATCATCAGATTATCCCCAACAGACGTAGGACACATAAGATTCATTATCGCAACCGAATTACACAAAGATTGCTTGCCCTGCATTTCACAAGAAAGCAATAAAAAAGGGAACAATAAAAAAAACAAAAACTTACGCATATAATTACCTGTTAAACTTTTAATTCACTTTTTCTTCTCACCTCCAAGACCTCCTCAAAAACCTTGGAACCCAACAAATAAAGGGCCAAACAATAAAACGAACCGCCAATGCAAAGTTGCAAAAGGGCTGTAACATAGAGATTCAATCCCAAACTCGGCACAAAATACATAATTAGCGCCATCAAGGCAGATATGGCCGCATAAGGGAAAATATCCTTTATCTGTGTCATCACTCCATAAGGCAATATTCGACTGACAGAAAAGGCGCTGATAAAATAGGCAGCCAAATATGTCAACGAAAAACTTACCAACATGTGGACGATGCTATCCAAACAGAAAAAGAGCGTCACAATAACCAAGACGTTACGAGCCATCTCTATCGCGAAGGACCGTTTCGGGAAGCCCTTTATCGTATTGAGCGTCACATTCATGGAATGAAGCGGGAACAAGACTGCGGCCACACACAATATTCTAAAATAGGGAACGATAGGCAACCACTTATCCGTCAAGATGATGGAAACCAAATTATCGAACGCCACGAACAATCCCGCCATGACGGGAAAGATACAAAACGCCGTCACTCGAATCAATTTCCGAAAATAGGCCAACTGCATGGGCTCATTCTGGTTCAGGCTCGACAGAACCGGATAGGCAACACCCGAAACCGTACCGGAAACCACATTGCTCGGAATCTGATGGAACTTGAAGGCCTGCGAATAATAGCCCAAATCCTGGCGTTGGAAATTATGGCCAATGACCACATTATAGACATATCTGACCACGGTAACCAAAACACCAGAAACAATCAAGGAGAAACTGAAACAAAAGAGTTCCCTGATCACTCGGGCATCAACAGACCTAACCGGTTTCCAAGAACTAAACAATCACAAAAAGAGCGATTTAAAACCGACCTGCATCAAGATTTGGGCAGCTAACGCCCAATAACCGAAATCTAGATAAATCATCACAACGGTTATCACACCCGCCAATCCTGCAGACAAGAGGCTCGACAAGGACAAAACCTTGAACTCCATCCGCTTCGTCAAGACAATCGTCTGGACAATTCCGACAGAATTGAAGACAATAGCCAAGAAGAGGAGCCGAGAGAGCCATAGCAACTCCGGCATATTAAAATAGCTGGATATAAAGGGAGCCGAGAAGAAGAGTATTCCATAAATCAACAAACTCAAAAGGAGATTGAAGTAGAAGACTGCCATATATTCGGCATCCGTATTCTTCTCACGACGCACCATCGCCGAGGTGAACCCACTCTCAACCAAGATGTTGGACAAGGCCGTGAAGATGGCAAGAGCCCCCAACAATCCGAAATCATTCGGGGTCAAGCAACGGGCCGTAATCAACCCGACCAACAAAGCGATAGCCTGAAAACCGACCTTATCGAACGCATTCCAAACAATCGAACGCTTCGTCTGCTGCTTCAAATCATTACCCATGGGAAGTTTGGCATCAGAAGTTGAAACCTAAACTAATATAGAAGTCCAATTGCGATGACCAGTCGGAATAGTAGAGGGAAGCCTCCAACGGACCGAACAACGAATCGTATCCATAACCCAAGCTGACACCCTTCAACGGATCCTTATCGAAAAGGTCAGGCCACTCCTCGCCCGTAAAAGCAGCGTTGCCCGCAAGTGTGAAATAATGGTTCTTCATCACACGCTGACGCAAATCCAAACGAAGCACGCCCACCGCATCTTCCACAAACTCCATATATCCCAATCCGACAAAAGGAATCTGCGAAGGAGTATAGCGTCCTAAGGTATAGCCACCCACCACATTCTGGTAAGGGTACGGGGTGTCTTCGTCACAGAAGATATAGCGACTCGCCAAAGATGGTATCACGGCAAAACGCGAAGAGACCGGAATCACTCGCTTGCAGTTGAAGGAGAAATCCACCAACGGAGCATTTCCACCACCATAAGTCAGCATATTATCTGTCAGCAAAGAGATATTTCCGGTAAAGCCCATACCCTTGGATGGGAAACTACGCTTATTAAAAAGGTTCAAATCCATACCGAAGAAATAGGAGACATACCCCTGCGATTCAACGGTCGTCCGTTCACTCTCCTCATTGGGATTGACCAAGAAATCATTGAAATTAAAGTATTCATAACGGATACCCGCCTGCATCTTCATCTGTTGGAAAACCACATCATAGAGCGAGATTTCACCCAAATGGTAGCGATAAGTCTCATTGTACAGACGCTCTGCCTGACGATAGACATTCACATCGTTATGTTGGAACATGTAGGCGAAATTCACGCCCGCAAAGTTCCACGACTTGACCGAATAATCGCCACGGATAAAGGAGCGGTTTCCCAAACGACCCGTAACCGAGAATTGGGAAGGAACTGGCAAATCCAACTGATAAGTCAAGTTGGCCAAGACCGCCACTTTCTCCTCCGTATCATAACGCAAGCCCAAGTTGAACGAGTTGTTTTTCTTCTCCTGCAAAACGAAATCCAACTCATACCCGTCCTGCGAGTATTTCATATCATAGTTGACTGATTTATAGTCAAGTGTTCCGTTCAAATAGGAGACAATCTCCTTAATACGTCCCAACGTGATGGAAGAAATCTCGTTCGATTTCAGCTTATATTTGTGCATCAATCTACGCTCATCCACATTGTCTATGCCCAAGAAACGGACATTCTTCAAAAGCAACGTATCCTGATCAGTCAACATTTGGAACTCCATAGTAGGAGGCAACGTAGCCGACTCCTCCAAACCGAGTTTCTTCTTCAGCTCCAAGAGATCGTTCCAATGCTCATCCGCAGCCACTCGTCCACGGGCAAGCAGAGAATCGACGCCCTCCTTCGAGAAACTAGCTGAAGAGTAGCCATCAACATTCACCTTAATATAGACATCCGTCCGCGCCATATTCTCTTCATGCTTCACCTTACAAGCCAAAGAGACAATCTGGTCCACTATCGAAGCCACGTTCTTGATTTCCTCCTCCCTCAGCAGTTCGTCGCCCACATCCACGCCAATCACATAGTCTGCGCCCATTTCTTTCGCCACATCCACGGGGAAGTTGTTACGCATACCACCATCGACCAAGACCATTCCGTCCATACGGATAGGGCTGAAAACACCTGGCACAGCCATACTGGAACGCATGGCCTTATAGAGCACACCGCTGTGGAAAACCACCTCGTCACCGTTCACCACGTTGAAAGCGACGCACGCATATTTACGCTTAAAATTGTTGAAATCCAAGGAATCATGATAGCCGAAAGTCAACTCCGAAATCAAGTTCGTCACGTTCTGTCCTTGAAAAATACCTCCGCTCAAAATATCCTTACCCTTCTTACTAAAAGGCAAAGAGAGCAAATACTTCTCCGAACGGCGTTTCTTATCATAGGATTGGTCATAACGGGAGACATCATCCTTGATATAATACATCCAATCCAAGGAACTAATCAAACTATCCAATTGGTCAGTCGTATATCCGATGGAATAGAGTCCACCCACCAAGGCTCCCATACTCGTTCCGACAACGATATCCACAGGAATACCAGCCTTCTCAATTGCTTTCAAAACCGCCACATGGGCAACACCTTTGGCACCGCCGCCACTCAAGACGACAGCCACTTTCTTCCTTTCCGACGAATTTCCGTTGGCAATGCTGTCCGACTGAGCGTAGGACATCACACTGCAAAAAAGCATCAAAAATGATAATACTATCCTTCTCATATCAATCAACCATAACATCATAAGACGGGACTAAACAGACGAGCCACCGACTCTTTTACCTTTTGCGATATAGGGCGTTTCTCCCAATCCGTCTTGTTCACCTCCTCCGAATTGGTTCGATCCTCCTCAAACAACTGCCTCATCTTTATCGCTATATTCGAATCATACATCAAGACATTCGCTTCGAAATTCTGTTCAAAACTACGGATATCCATATTGGCCGTACCGACAGTCGATATCTCATCATCTATCACAATTGTCTTGCTATGAATGAATCCCTTCTTATAGAAATATATCTTAACGCCCGCCTTAAACATCTCGTTCAAATAGGAATAAGAACCGATAAGCGTGAATTTGGCATCAGCCCTCTCCGGCAAAATGACCTGAACGTCCGTACCGCTCAAAGCAGCATTCTGCAAAGCCTTGACGATACAATCGTTTGGCAAGAAATAGGGAGTCTCGATATAAATATAACGACGAGCCTGCACTATGGCCGTAAGATACATCTGCATGATGCTGTTCCACACCGTATCTGGTCCACTCGTCACCATCTGCAACAAGGTTTTGCCCTTCTCTTCCGGCATCGGGAAGAAGTTCGGATCAGAAATCAACTTGCGGTCAACGAAATACCAGTCGGACAAGAAGGTCTTTTGCAAACCTGCCACGCCACTACCCTCAATACGAAGATGGGAGTCTCGCCAAGGTCCCCATTTCAATCCTTGCACATAACGGTCGGCGATATTCATGCCTCCTGTAAACCCGACACGTCCGTCCACCACCAAGATCTTCCTATGGTTACGATAGTTCACCTTGCTGCTCAAGAAAGGCAATCCGACCTTCAAGAAACACTCCAGGCGGATACCCGCCGCACGCATCTCCGCAATGGCGCTCTTCTTCATCTGCCAACTGCCCACATCATCGATAATTACACGGACAGCGACACCCTGCCTTGCCTTACGCAACAAGATGTCAATCACCTTACTACCGATCTCGTCGGCAAGAAAAATGTAATATTCCAAATGGATATGGTGCTGGGCAGACTCCAAAGCTATGAAGATATCCTCAAAAAGAGATTTTCCCTCCGTATAGAGCCGAACATCATTATTAGGATAGGCTTCCGCATCGCAACTATTCATAAGCAACGTCGCCAAGTTTCGATGTTCCGCTGGCAAAACGTCAGTAGAAACCTTTTTGATGTCCTCTACGGTATAGGAATAGCCCTTCAGTTTCTGCAAGCTACGCCTTGATATGACGAATTGCTTCCTAAGGTTTTTCCCGAAAAAGATATAAAATATAAAACCGACAATAGGCACCAATATTAAAACGACAATCCAGGCAATGGACTTAACAGGATTTCTGTTTTCCATCAACAACATGATGACCGTCGTCAATATCGTGTAAATATAGACTATCGCTATTATAAATGTGGTTATCTCCCAAAGCATCCTTAATAAACTCAGAATTATAACTCAAGCAGGACTTTCTCTGCTTTTCACACATTACGGCAACAAGTCGCCCTATTTGAGTTCAAAACATCATGCGGAACGCTACACACCGCATTTTATTGGGTAAAGATAGATATTTTTATGCACATTTTAAGCATATCTAAGGAATATTTACAATTGGGAGGGTGGTTACAGACGACTTTATCGGAAATTTCGCCTGACTTGCAACGTATGACCTCCGATGAAATGTTCCTCAACCAAGGTTCCTGCAAGCGAAGGAGCCTCAACTCCCGTCTTGACGACCAAATCCATAGCCGTCTCCACCCGCATCTCGTCCCACAAATCAGAATCCAAGAAGGAACGAAGCAAAGCCGCCCCGCCCTCTACAATCACGGATTGCAGATTCAGGTCGTACAAAGAGGACAACAAAGAGGCAACCACCACCCTGCCCTCCGCATCAAACTCCACCTCCCTATATTCGACCGCAGGATGAGAAACCAATGGCTTTTTCTGGGTCAAGACAACCGTGCGTGCACTTCCATCATATAGTTTATAGTTCTGCGGCACCTTCAACGTCCTATCCAAAAGAATCCGAACCGGGTTCCGACCAGACCAATGTCGAACCGTAAGCGAAGGATTGTCCAACAACGCCGTTCGCGTACCCACTAAGATGGCACTCTCCTCCGAACGCAATTTATGAACCAAGATAGCCGATTGAGGATTGGAAATCCGCAAAGGCGGAACAGTTGCGGAATCTCGATAAATATCCATGAAAGAGTCGGCACTCTGCGCCCATTTCAATATGACATAGGGACGTTTTCGGGTATGGAACGTGAAAAAGCGACGATTCAGTTCCCAACCTTGTTCGGCCAAGATACCCTCCGTCACCTTCACCCCATGGTCTCGTAACAAACGGATGCCTCGCCCACTCACCTCAGGGAAAGGATCAACATTGGCAACGACCACTTCCGGAATGCCTTTGTCCAAGATCAGGTTGGCACAAGGCGGAGTCTTCCCATAATGGGAACAAGGCTCGAGGCTCACATAAATCACCGAACGTTTCAACAATTCGGGATCACGCACGGAAGCCACCGCATTGACCTCCGCATGCGCTTCACCGCATTTGCGATGGTACCCCTCTCCGATAATCTTCCCGTCACAGACGATGACCGCACCCACCATCGGATTGGGTGCCACATTTCCCATACCACGGCGAGCCAATTCGAAGCATCGCCTCATATATTTCTCTTCAATCATATGTCAAAACAATCAATCCTCCTGCTTATCATCATCCTCTTGAGCATCGTTCTTCCCTTCAAGTTGAGCCAACTCCTCTTGCTGCCTCTTGGCAATCTTCTGATAGAAGAAAGAAGAGACCAAAAGCAAAACTCCCAACGAAACAAAGACAATCGCCTTCGACAAAATATCGAGATGTTTGAGATCGTAGAAGAACAACTTAACTATAATCACACCGAACAAAACAAAGCCATCTATACGGAGATGCTTCATCTGCTTGAACAAGCCGAAATAGATGAGGAACACCGAACAACAACCCCAGAAGATGGACAAGGCCAATTTATACGAGTCGTTGTATTGCAACAAATCGAAGACATTGAACAGTTCACTGGTTCCAATTATAAGACCTGCAAGCACTAAGAACGTGTCATAATAGACAACTTTCTCTCTATTTTTCAAGCCAAACGTACAATACGGCGAATTACGATAATAGACAAAGACCGCAATGGCGCCTGCTGCCACAACAAGGGAGAGATAACGGAGGAATAAATAATAACCAAGCGTAATTCCATTTTCTTCCGACGAAATATAATCCCGAACGGAACTCAACTCAATCAATCCGGGAATCAAGAAGATTACAGTCGCCAAGGCAAGCAGAAGAAAATCAAACCTTGCCAACATCTTGAGATTCTTCTTGGAAGCAAAGAAAGAGACGAGGGCAAAGAAGCCCATCGCAAAATCAATGGAATAAATTTCAGGGTCCACATTCCCGACATGAATCATAACGACAGCCAATATTACGACAAGAATCGATATGATGCATCGAAGTACTCCTGCCAATATCTTAGAATAAGAGACCTCGTAGCGTTTGTTTACCCATAGTGCTACGAAGAAACCTGCAACAAAGAAAAGGAAGGCACCCACTGCCAACCAGTCCATCCGTTCCTTAGCAACCATAAACAGTACCGAACAAAGAGCCACACTGACCAGCAGGAAGAGGAGCACGAAGAGAGACTTCTCGTATATGTCACGTTTGAAATAACGAGCCACAGCAAAGAATGCCACTACTTCAATGGTCCAAAGAAATGTTATAACACTTATACCCAGTTGCATCTGATGACAACAATCAAGGGATTGGAATCCAAAGCCAATAAGTCCACATCCGAATGCAATGAAATAAACCCATAAGACACGGACAAACAATGAGAATTTAACTGAAAGATCATTATTCACCTCTTTGCATGGAATCATCCGATCGAAATTGACAACTGAAGCCAAGGCCAAGACGTAGGCTAACGTAGCTGGCAAAATCTTCAGCATATAAGAAGAGAACTTCACCTCATCATCAAAAGGCATAAAATGGGATACAAGATAAAGGAGGGCACATACAGTGGTCAATGCAATCAATCCGTAAGAGATGCGTTCCAAAAACCAATTTTCCTTCTTTCTTGCAAAGAAGAATACCAAAGCAAACTCCAACGACAAAAGGAACAACAACACCTGATGGGTAAAATGAACGAAAAGAGCGAGTGTCAAAACTGACAA
>JAGCWQ010000030.1 GCA_017961765.1 Paludibacteraceae bacterium
AATTTTCTACTTCTCGATAGAATGAAATAAATCTTATTTTGTTTTCTATGTATTTGATATATAGTTTTTTGTGTTGTGATGATTGGCTATTTCTAATTTTTGATAAATTTTGATTTTATCTGACTTTTTAGGTCCTAATAGACTTAGATAAGTTCGCTTTTCGCTCTTTCTCGCAGTGAAATCGATGTGATTTTTGTTTCCTATTTTGAAAATCTTGCGAAATGTCAATTATTCATTTTTATGGTGTGGAATATAGCTTCTATCTCTTGAAGGAAGGGAAATGTTGGCGATTATTGTGTCGTGGCTTTTATTTGGGTGGTGGACAGAAATCCTCTTGTTGAGGACGGATTTGCCTGATTTTGATGGGGGTATGGCATAAAAAAATCCAAGGGGGTTTCACAACTCCCTTGGATCATGTTAATTAAAACCTTAACTATGAAAAATCTACCTATTTTGTTTGCACTACAAAGATGGGGCTTTTTTCTTATTCCGTGCAAGTTTTTTTGCAATTTTTTTTTGAAAAAAATCAATTTTATTCTTCCTGTGTGGATGCTGTTGTTTGTTTTATTTGTTCTATCTATTTGTTTTATAGTGTTTTGTATGATATTATTTGAGTGTTTTCAATCTTTGATAAAATTTGATTTTTAGTTGACATTTTGGGACTTCTTTGACTCTGTCATCATTGTTTCCTTAGCCCGCTATGGTGTTTTCGACTGTTGGCTGGCTCCTTTTTTATGCTGTCACTTGATATAAATCAATTTTGACGAAAATGAAACGGTTGTCTTAGGAAACGGAGTCACTCTCTTCTCTTTGAACGTGGGGTTTGTTTGCCGTGATTTTTACCGAATTTAGGATTCTTCTTTTTGTTCGTGCCTGGCTGCTAACAAGATTGGCTTTTGCCAATAATAGTGTTGAATAGATATTTTACCAATATCAGTCACAAACTAGACTATAGCCAACCTGTTTTTGAATTTAGGCAAGTTTTTTTAATGGGACTGGCATTGCCAGTTTATTGATGAACTTGCGGAACTTGAAATACCGTATATATAGGAAAAAAATAAAGGGATACTTCCCAGTGTCCCTTTACCCAGTTTAATCTAAACCTTAACTATGAAAAAATCTACCTGTTTTGTTTGCGTTACAAATGTGCAACCTTTTTTTTTATTGGCAAAATAAAATGATAGAAAAAAATGTTAATTTAGCATTATATTTAAGAAATGTAGGAGAAACTAAGGAAAACCCGCAAATGTCTGTTAAAGAAAGGTAGAGCGTGTTAGGCTGATTGGGGTATATGTTTTATAAAGTAGAAGATTTATTATGGGACGTCTGAGATGGATAAAAGATCCGGAAACGCAAGGGGTGGGATTCCTTGTGATTGGCTTCAGTGCCTTGTCGGTGATGGCCTATATCTTTATAGATGCCCTCCTTAGCGGTAGCATTGGGGATTGTCCGGGGTGGCTCTTTGTCGCTATGGGCTCATTCTTGTTCATGATTGCATTGTTTCTTTGGTATGGTTTTAGAAAGTTGCGGGAAGCCCGTCATCCTGATTTGTATATTCGAGAATTTGTTATTAGAGGCAATCAAGTGGAGGAGAAGGGTTCTCGATTCGTTGGTGTGCTATTTCTTCTTATCGGTCTGTTTTCTTTGGGCTTATTCTTGTGGAGTTATTTTTCTGGTTATCTGCATAACTCTAAGTTTGCTGCATTTTTCATGATTGTGTTTAGCTTTGTTTTCTTTTGTATAGGGATCTATATGATTCGAAACAATGACCTTTCTATATCTTGGAGATTCCATGCAGAGTTGACTGTTGATTTTAAGGGAAAGATGATTTATGCGTATAATAGAGAATCTTTGATAGGGTTGTGTTTGTTTGTAATGCTCTTGGGGAGTGTGATTCTTTATGTTGACTATTGTCTCGCCATAATAAAGGCAGGATTTCTTGCGGTCTCCCTACTTTTTGTCGTAGGAGGAAGTTTCTTTGCTTATGGTTTGGCTACCTTGGTGTTGGCGATGAGGAGGGATACAAAAATAATCTATAGTGGAGCTAATCGTATTTCTATTGCGAGTGACGGAAATCAGAAGAAAAAATCACGGAAATCGGCTTCGATGCTTGTGAGTACGAAGAAGAATAAAAAGCGGAAATAAAAATTTGCTTGAAAAAACAAGGTCTATGATTGCTTTTTACAATATTTGACTATATATTTATATAGTGGTAGTAGTGTAATAGTGTAGGTCATGTGGCAATCGGAAAATAAACGGAATTTATTTTTCGTGGATGCAGAAGTCTCTGTCACAAGTGGAAAGGTGAATGACATCGGCTCGCTTTCGGAGACGGGAAATGTATTCCACTCGTCCTCCGTGTCTGATTTTATGCACTTTGTCGCCTCCGCAGATTTTGTTTGTGGACATAATTTGATTCATCATGATCTGAAGTATCTTTGGGGAGAAAAGGAGCGGTATCCTTTTGAATTGGTCGATACCTTGTATCTTTCCCCATTGCTTTTCCCTAAAAAGCCTTACCACAAGTTGTTGAAAGATGATAAGTTGCAGGTGGATGAGTTCAACAATCCTGTCAATGATTGCGAAAAGGCAAAGGCGTTGCTTTACGATGAGATTAATGCTTTTCACGCTTTGCCTCCCATTCAACAACAAATATATTATTCGCTCCTGAATCCAATTCGTGAGTTTCAGGGCTTCTTCCGATTCATTGGGTATGCCTCTTCGACGGAAGGTGTGGTGGAGCAGATAAAACTCTTGTTCGGTAATTCTTTATGTGTCAATAAGAATATCGCCTCTCTCGTGGAGAAATATCCAGTGGAGTTGGCCTATTCGTTGGCTTTGATTGGAACGGAAGACTTTACTTCCCTTACGCCTCCGTGGTTGTTGCGTCATTATCCGAAGATAGAGAGCACGATAAAATATCTGTGTAATACGCCTTGTCAGGGTGGTTGTCCTTATTGTAAAAGTAGGTTGGATATCTATGCAGGCTTGAAGCGGATATTTGGTTATTCTAAGTTCCGAGAGTTTGAGGGGGAACCGATGCAGGAGCAGGCTGTCCAAGCGGCGGTAGATGGGAAGTCGTTGCTGACGATATTTCCAACAGGCGGTGGCAAGTCGTTGACATTTCAGTTGCCTGCCCTCTTGGCGGGACAGGCTATGCATGGACTGACGGTCATCCTCTCTCCGTTGCAGTCGTTGATGAAGGACCAGGTGGATAATCTTGCGGATCGAGGTATTTGCGAGGCTGTCTCCATCAACGGATTGCTGGATCCTATTTCCCGTGCCGATGCCATAGACCGGGTGGCGAATGGTTCGGCGAACCTCCTTTATATATCGCCGGAGATGCTTCGTTCCAAAACGGTCGAGAAGTTGCTCCTTTCTCGAAATGTGGTGCGTTTCGTGATTGATGAGGCGCATTGATTCTCTGCTTGGGGACAGGATTTCAGGGTGGACTATCTCTATATCGGCGAGTTTATCAAGCACTTGCAGGAATTGAAGGGTGCAGCAAGTCCTATACCTGTCTCTTGTTTTACGGCGACGGCCAAACAGAAGGTTGTTACGGATATTTGCGATTATTTCAAGCGGACGTTGGATTTGAAGTTGGAGTTGTTTACCACAAATTCCCAACGAAAAAACTTGAAATATACTGTTTTATATGCAGAGACAGACGATGATAAATATAGCTTGCTTCGGCGGTTGTTATCTGGGTATAGTTGTCCTGCGATTGTCTATGTCTCCCGCACGAAGAGAACAAACGATTTGGCGAAGAAACTCACCAACGATGGATTTCAAGCTCTTCCTTATCATGGAAAAATGGATCCTAATGAGAAAATCCATAATCAGAATGCTTTCATCAATAATGAGGTTCAATGTATAGTTGCCACTTCTGCTTTTGGCATGGGAGTGGACAAGAAGGATGTGGGGCTTGTGGTCCATTATGAGATTTCCGACTCTTTGGAGAATTATGTGCAGGAGGCGGGACGGGCTGGGCGAGATCCTGAAATTAAGGCTTCCTGCTATGTCTTGTATAATGACAACGATTTGGATAAACATTTTATCCTCTTGAATCAGACAAAGTTGAGTATCAGTGAAATACAGCAAGTCTGGTCTGCTATAAAATCATTTACCAAGCAGCGGAAAACGATAGCTTGTTCAGCTCTTGAAATTGCAAGGGCTGCTGGGTGGGACGATACAGTTGCCGACATTGAAACCCGTGTCCGAACTTCCATCGCTGCTTTGGAGACGGCAGGCTACGTCAAGCGGGGAAATAATGTTCCTCATGTCTATGCCACGGGTATCATGGTGAAGAATATGGATGAGGCAAGGTTACGTATTACCAACTCCGCCTTGTTTGACGAGGAGGAAAAGAGGAATGCCATCCGTATCATAAAATCCTTGATTTCCAGGAGGAGCGTGAATATGGCGGTGGCTGATGAAGCCGAGTCGCGGGTGGATTATTTGGCGGATGTGTTGGGTATGACGAAAGAGTCGGTCATCCATGCTGTCAATGGAATGAGGCAGGAGGGAATCTTGGCTGATTCGATGGATATGGAAGTCTATATAGAGGGTTCCGATACGGAGAGCCGTTCAAACAACTTGTTCTTGAATTTTTCCAAATTGGAGCGGTTCCTTTGGGAGGAGATTCCTGAGGAAGGATTGGAGACTTCCTACAAAAAATTGAATGATAAGGCATTGAGCCTTAAATTGAAATCGACGGTTAAAAATATTCGTACGTTGCTCTACTTCTTGACGCTCAGAAAATTCGTCAGAAAGGAGGAGAATGTATCGGGCGATGTCTTGAAATTGCAGCCTTGCCACGATCGGAATGCTTGGTTGTCGAAATATGAGGAGAGAGTGCAACTCTGCCAATTCTTAATTGCTGAATTTTATCGGATGGCGGCCGAAAGACAGAATTCGTCAGCACATGCTCCCATTCTTTTCTCTTTGAAGGGCATGTGGGAAAAGTATCAGAAGAGTCTTTCGTCTTCTCTCTTCTCCTCGGCAAAGCCTGTTCCATTGGAAGCGGTGGAGGAGGCTCTGCTTTATCTCTCCAAGATAGGTGCGATACGTTTGGACGGAGGATTCATGGTGCTTTATAATGCGATGGAAATCAAGCGGATTGCAGAAATGAAAAATCGTTATAAATTGTCCGATTACCATTTGTTGGATGAATTTTATAAGCAAAAGATTCGGCAGGTCCATATCGTGGGAGAGTTCGCCAATTTGATGGTGCGTAATTATGAGGCTGCTTTGCAATATGTCCAAGACTATTTTCAATTGGATTTTCAAGTCTTTATCAAAAAGTATTTTGAAGGGGAGCGTGCCTCGGAAATTGAGAAGAATATTACACAGGTGAAGTATCGGCAGTTGTTTGGCGAATTGTCTGATAGACAGCGGGAAATCATTAACGACAAGAACTCCAAATATATTGTTGTGGCAGCGGGACCGGGAAGTGGAAAGACCAAGGTGCTTGTCCATAAGTTGGCTTCGTTGTTGTTGATGGAGGATGTGAAGCATGAGCAACTCTTGATGTTGACTTTTTCTCGTGCGGCGGCGACGGAGTTTAAAAAACGTCTGATTGGCTTGATTGGGAATGCGGCCTATTTTGTCGATATCAAGACTTTCCATTCCTATTGTTTCGATTTGATAGGAAAGGTGGGCAATTTGGAGGAGTCGCAAAATGTGGTTGCTACGGCGGTTCGTATGATTGAGCAGGGGGAGGCGGAACAAGGGAAGATTAACAAATCCGTCTTGGTGATTGATGAAGCCCAAGATATGGACGTGAATGAGTTCTCTCTTGTGCAGGCCTTGATGAAAAACAATGAGGAGATGCGTGTCATTGCGGTGGGTGATGACGATCAAAACATATATGGCTTCCGGGGCTCTGATTCGAAATATTTGCGGATGATGATTGAGGAGATGAATGCCACGAAGTATGAGATGACGGACAATTATCGGAGTGCAAAACCTATTGTGGATTTGTCGAATGCCTGGGTTCAGAATTTGGATTCCCGTATGAAGAGTTCTCCGATCGCTTCGAAAAGTACGGCAGAGGGGCGGGTCGTGGTCTGTGAGTATCTCAGTCGGAATATGCAGTCGGCTTTGGTCAACCAATTGAAAGCGAATTATAAGAAGGAATCGACCTGTGTCTTGACGCGGACCAACGAGGAGGCGTTTGGCTTGGTCTGCTTGTTGAATCGTTGTGGATTGAATGCCAAGTTGATACAATCGATGGATGACATTAAATTTTCCAATTTGGCGGAGATTCGTTATTTCTTAAAGCAGATTGATACGGAGTTGAAAAGTTCGATTATCTCGGAGGAGAGATGGAGTTGTGCAAAGGAGAGAACGTTGGAAAAATATGGGAATTCGGAGACGGGCGATATGCTTCGAACCTTCTTCTCTGAGTTTGAACAAGTGAATCGTGAAAAATATCGGAGCGATTTGGATGAGTTCGTCTTTGAATCAAAAGTGGAGGATTTTGTACAACGGGGAAATGGTGTCATATTGGTTTCGACCATCCACAAATCGAAGGGAAGGGAATTCGATTCAGTCTATATGATGCTTGCCGATGAGGGTGTTATGAATAACGAAAGTTTACGGAACATCTATGTAGGGTTGACGAGGGCGAAGTGCAACTTGTTCATCCATACGAATACGAAGTTGTTTTATCCTTGTCGTCACTTGTGTAGCGATTATCGTATGGATGAGGCGGCCTATCCGGAACCAGAAGAGATAATCCTTCAGTTGTCCTATCAGGATGTCTTCTTGAACTTTTTCAAGAACCGCAAGTCGGAAGTGTTGAAGTTGCAGAGTGGGGATGAGCTACTTTTCCATGATAATAAGTTGTATGCGTTGTCGGGTGAGAGTGTGGCAAGTCTCTCTAAGGAGGCGAAGGACAAAAAGTTGGCTCAAGTACAAGAAAAGGGATACTTTGTCCAGTCTGCCAAGGTCCGTTTTGTTGTGGCTTGGAAGCCGAAGGATGAACAAGCGGAGCAGAAGGAGCATGCCGTCCTTTTGATTGATCTATTGTTGAGAAGAGGCGATCGGTGAATCACCTCCGATTGGGTTTGCCTGTGAGGCTTGCTGTTTCTCCCATTCCTTGATTTTGCCGATTCGTTTCAATGCTTTCCTGTACATAAGCCAGCAGAAAATGATCCAAATGCCTAATGCTATCGGGTAATAGTCGTCGTCTGTGATGGAGAGCAGCGCATCGTAGATTCCGTGAAGGAGCACGGGTACGAAGTAGGCCATTAGTTTGTACCAAAGTTTGTGTTTGTTGCCGAAGTGGGCTAGCGAGTAGAAGTAACCCATGCTGACGGCAAAGCAGAAGTGTCCAGGTATGGAGGTGATGCCTCGCATGATGCCGACGCTGAGATAGTCTGGGTCGTCAATGAGGTAAAGTACGTTTTCTAAACCAGCAAAGCCTAAGGATACGCAGACCGCATAGACTATACCGTCTATGGGTTCGTCGAAGTATTTCGATTTTCGAACCAAAAGCCAAAGCATCAGCAGCTTAGCAAACTCTTCGGGGATGGCAGCTCCGATGAAGGCATCTATCCATCCGTCCAATTGATCCGCCTCTCCTTCGGGTGTCTCTGTTAAGAAGGAGGTGAACATGAGGGAGATAAAGACGGATATGACACCATAAAGGACAGCCTTCGCCAACATGCCGATGGGTTCGGGCTTTTCACTATCTTTTCTGTAGATGTAAATCAGAAATGCGAATACCGGCAATAATGCCAAAGATAAAAGTACAGTCATTTTTTTTCTCTTGTTTTGAATGTGAATTCCCGCCTCTTTGCCATTTGGAAAACTGCCTTCCAAGAGCGTCCTTTCGGTGGTTGTCCTATGTTTTTGCAAAGTTAAAAATTTAATTGAGCAAGTAGGTTGGTTCTCCGCATATAAATCTTGATTTAGGCCTTTGGAAATGTAGAAAGAGGTCGCTTCGGCTCGATGGTTGGTTTGTGGCTTCCTTTTTGTCCACATCCGTCTCTTTGAGATGTATATTGTAAATGGATAAATCGTACTTTTGTCCTCGTTAGTGAAGTTGGAACTTTCGTGGAGCGTTTCCGTGAAAGTCGTTGGTTCATTTATGCAAAGGAGAATGTTGAGAGATTTTTATCCATACGAATTTGTGGAGGATGTTTTCTCCATTGATTACCAAAGATTGTATGAAAACGGAGTTCGGGGGATTATCTTCGATGTGGACAATACGTTGGTGCCTCATGGCCTGAATTCGACGAAGGCGGTGGATGAGTTGTTCCGCAAGATTCATGGTCTGGGTTTCAAGACGTTGCTTATGTCTAATAACTGTGAAGCTCGGATTCTACGGTTCAAGGCGAATATCGATACGTTGTATATCCATCGGGCAGGAAAGCCGAATCCTGATAGTTATTGGAATGCGCTGTCTATGATGGGGTTGAAGAAGGAGGAGACCGTCGTGGTGGGCGATCAGATTTTCACCGACATCTTGGGAGCCAACCGAGCCGGAATACCCAACATTTTGGTCAGATATATCGGATATCGTATCAATGAGGAGACTGGTTGGAATAGGAAGGGGGAGAAGCTCCTGCTCTTTTTCTATTCGTTGAGGAAGAAGTACCAACATCGTTTGGGATTGGGCTGATGTTCCATAGAAAGCAAAAAAGGAAGGGAACGCAAAAACACGTCCCCCTCCACAACAAACCATGAGTGTATAACTCTACATTTATATTTAGGGGACTTCTATAAATTAAAGTTTTGATAATTAATATATTATGCGTATATTTATAGTGTAAAATCAACAAAATATGCAGAAATATCATCAAAACACCCCAAAATCGTTGTTTGAAGAACAATACACCATAAATGAAC
>JAGCWQ010000031.1 GCA_017961765.1 Paludibacteraceae bacterium
GCGGAATTTGCTGTGGAGGCGAACAAAAACTCGGCAGTCACATGCTCGTTCGACGTGCCTCGTGACATGGATGCCGTGTTGGTGCGCACCTCGGCCGTGGCGGGCAACTTCTCGGATGCAGAGCAGACCTTGTTGCCAATCTTGTCCGACCGGATGGTGGTAACGCAGTCCCTGCCGCTCTACGTGAGGGGTGGACAGACGAAGAACTATACGTTCGAGAATTTGGTGAACAACCAATCCACTACGCTCTCCTCCCGCTTCTTGAAGCTCGAATTTGCGAAGGATCCAATCTGGTACGCTGTGCAGGCCTTGCCTTCGGTGGCGACGGTGGAGCATGAGAATGCGGTGAGCTATTCGGCCGCCCATTTTGCCACTTTGATGTCGCAGCATATCGCAAACTCCAACCCGAAGATTTTCAAAGTGATCAATCTCTGGAAGACGCAGGGATTGGATAAACAGACGCTTCTCTCCAACTTGGAGAAGAACCAGGATGTGAAGAACGTGCTGCTGAACGAGTCGCCATGGGTGATGGATGCGAAGGACGAGACGGAGATGAAGCAACGTCTCTCCACGCTTTTCGACGTGAACGATCTCCAAGGCAAGAGTTCCCTGTGGTTTGATAAACTGATGGACTACCGTTTGTGGAACGGTGGCTATTGCTGGTTCAAGTGCAACTACCCAAGCCTGCACACCACGCTCTTCGTGCTGGATAACCTCGGCCGTCTGCGTAAGTCGGGCCTCGTGGATGATGCGCTCATACAGAAGGCGCAGTGCGCTGCTTCGTTGCGTTTCTTGGACAATGAGTTGCGGGAAAGGTACGAACAATTGAAGAAACAATATCCGAAGGATTTCAAGAAGGTGGCCTATGTGAGCATGACCGACCTCTACTATTTCCAAGTCCACAGTCTCTTCCCAGAGGTGAATGTGGATAGCAGGGCGCAGGAGGCCTTCTCGTTCTACTACGACTTGGCGAAGGCGCAGTGGAAGGATTTCTCCCTCTACGGCAAGGCATTGGCCGCCATCGCTTTTTTCAGGAACGGGGATAAGGATCTGGCGAAGAGTATTGTCGAGTCCCTCCGGGAGTTCTCTACGACGACAGACGAGATGGGAATGTTCTGGCCAAATAACGTGGGCGGATACTTCTGGTCTGATGCATCCGTCTCCACCCATACGCGTATCATGGAGGCTTTGGAAGTGGTGGATCCTAAGGTGCAAGAGCAGGACGAGATGCGTCTGTGGCTGCTCAACCAGAAACGTACGCAGAACTGGGACAATACGATTGCCAACGTGGATGCCTTGAATGTCTTGCTCCTGAGCGGTTCCGACTGGCTCTCCAACGATAATAAGGTGACCATCAAATTCGGAGATATGACCGTACAGCCGAAGAAGTCCGAGGCGGGCACGGGCTACTTTACGGAGTATGTCAAAGGTGACGAGGTGAAGCCTTCCATGGGACACGTGGAGTTGAAGAGCAAGTCGGGAGGCAACATCTCTTGGGGTGCGCTCTACTGGCAGTTCGAGGAGGAGATAGACAAGGTTTTGAAAAACAAGACGGCTCTCCATGTGGAGAAGATGGTGATGCTGGAGGTGCAGGAGAACGGCAAGCCTCTCTTGAAGCAGATAGGCGATGGCACGAAACTCTCGGTGGGCGACAAATTGGTGGTTCGCCTGACGTTGCGTACCGACCGAGGCATGGAGTATGTCTCCTTGAAGGACCAGCGTGCCAGCTGTTTGGAGCCTACGCAACAGCTCTCCGGCTACCGTTGCAGTGAAGGCACCTGCTACTACCAATCACCGAAGGATGCCGCCATGTACTACTTCTTCGACTATCTGTCGAAGGGTACCTACGTCTTTGAATATCCGTTGTGGGTGACCCATGCGGGCGACTACTGCAACGGTATCACGACGGCACAATGCCTCTATGCGCCAGAGTTCTTGACGAATACGGGCAGTGTGAGGATAAAGGTGGAAGAGGGGAAATGAACTATTTCTCCAGTACCCTCTATTGAAATGCAGGGCTATGACTAGTTCTGCATTTCAATGGACTGGTCAATCATTTTGCTTGTTCTTAGAGAGTAGCGAACTGACCTTTCTCCCCAACCAATGAGCGAATAGGAGATTCAAAAATAGAATGCATACACCTGCTAATCCCGCTAAAAACAAGCGGATGTCATGGAAATAAAATACTAGAAATGGTCCAAAGATAAGGAATTGCAAAATGGCAGTTACCAACCCAGGAACATAGCCCCGGAAGATGATTCCTTGAAAAATGTGAACCAGCAGATGTAGGGTATAAGCAAAGAATATTCCTTGGATAGGCAAAAAGTATATGTTGATGGCCTTCTCTAAGTAAGAGATTGAAATGATGATGAGAGCCACTACGATAAATTCCTCTATCACAGCAATTACGAACGCTTTGGTATCCAACGAAAGTAGATGGTCGAATACCTTCCTCAGCATGGGAAACCGTTGTTTTAAGGTTGCTTCGTTCTTCAACATCCATTTGCGCTGAACGAGGATCTCTTCTACTTCATGAGTTATAAAGCCTATTATAAATAGTAGTAGTAAAATAAAAAGTGCACCTTCAATACCATGCATATCTTTTCTGTTTTTTAATGACGACCTAGGTTATTATATGGCAATAGGCCTGCTCCCAACAGGATGCCAATAACAGCAAATTCAAACTTACACTAAATTCCTTTCCTATCCTATCAATTATGATGAGAAAGACCTTTCCCGAATAGCTTTGATAGAATAAAGAATATTGCACATAACGCCAAAAATACTGCCACTATCACGGCAAACGATAATGCGATTGCTGTTGGAATCGGGAAGAAGAAGGAAAATATTATGGTCAAAACGGTCGGAATGGTTGCGAAGAAACCAATATGGTAATAACTGTTTAAGTCTTTGATTTTTGTTATGCAAGCAGTCAGAGTGCTACGATTGTAGGCATCTCTGTGTATGTCCACATTCTTTAAATTTTCCGGACGTTTCAACTTTTCACAATTCACGAAAGCCCAAGCCTTGATCTTTTTCAGCGAAGAAGGAAAGCTGATGGATTCTAATTGTTTGCAATCGGCAAAGGCATAGCTTCCTATGGTTTCCATGCCTTCTGGTATGGCAATTTGGGTTATTCCTGACTCTTGAAAAGCCCCGCTTATTTCCCGTATCGTGGAGGGAAGTTTTACGGTTTTTAAACATTTACATTCCTTGATGATCTTCTCCTCTAAGGTGGTTACTCCTTCGGGGATTTCTAACTTTCTCAAGGATTCGCATTCATTGAACATTTCGGGGTGAATGACTGGAACGCTGGACGGCCAACTGATTTCTTGTAGTTGCTTGCAATAACTGAAACAGCTTCTCCCAATCTCTTTTAGGCTTTGAGGAAGAAACACATGTCTCAGGTCACAATTATCGAAAACTGATTCTTCGAGACGGTTTAATCCTTTAGGAATAACGATGCTCTTTAATTTTCCACAACAGCAAAATGCATTTTCCTCAATGACTTTCAGATGTTCGGGCAAGACAATCTCTTCTAATCTTTCACATCTGAGAAAGGCTCTGCTTTCTATTACTTCGAGGCTGGTGGGGAGCACCACTTTCATTAGATTCTGACACCAAGCGAAAGCATCTTTCCCTATGACTTTCACCCCTTCGGGAATGATTGCCACCACGATATCTTTCTGAGATCTGTATTTGCACTCCTCTATGAAAATGCACTCTTCCTCTCCGTTATGGTAACTCATCCGACAATCTTTTTTTGCCTCTGCCGTGACGATGCGACCCATTATGGCTTTCTCTTTGTCCGTGTTGTTATAGTCGGATGCTAGCTCTACGTTTGGGTCGATTGCTATGTTTGAAAGTTTTATACAGTTGAAAAAGGCTCTGCGGCGTATCTTTTTCAGTGATTTGGGAATGTTTATCTCCTTTAGCGAAAGACAGTTGTAGAATAAATCTGAAGAAAGGCCCTCCATGTTTTCGGGAATGTTTATCTTGCTCAGTTGGTAGCAGTTCTCAAAGGCGGAAAATCCGATAAGCCCCTTCATTTGCGATGGAAGGGAGACTTCCTTTAAAGCTGGGCAATCCATAAATGCCTTCGGGTAAATATCTTCGCAACCTTCTTCTATGGTCACTTTGGTTATCTCATGGTTGCTCTTAAATGCATTTCTCGCTATATACTTTACGCCAGAGATGTGTACTTCCCCTTTGCAGGCGGATCCGTCAATCAGCCATCCATTTAGAATGACCGGAAGACCATCTGTTTGTCGTTTTCTCAGCCAAGGGGTCTCTTTGAATACATCTTCGCCAATGTGTCTTATCTCCTTTTGGGGAAGGAGAACCTCTTCCAGGGAGATGCATCCTCTGAATGACGATCCGTGTAAATAGTTAATGCTCTCTGACAATACGACCTTTTTCAGTGAGACGCAGCCCTCAAAAGCAGAATCGTTGATGTATTCCATTGAGTCAGGACATACGACGCTGGTGATCTTGTGGTTGAAACTGAAGGCCCCTATGCTGATTCCTTTTACATGGGCGGGTAGGATCAAATCGCCTTGGCACTCCTTGCCGTCGATGACTTCATCTTCGAGAATCACCAAGGGGTCTTTCTTGCGTAGCTCATCCAGAAAGGCGGTGTTATCGAAGACTTGTTCGTATAGGTAGAGGGTAGAGATGGCACCTTCACCTATCTCCACATTGTTGAGATGGATACAGTCGGCAAAAGCCTCATTCTTGATTTCAAGCCATGAAGTGGTTTGCGGTAACACAATATGCGTCAAGGAAGAACACCCAGAAAAGGCTTTTTTCCCAATGGATTTAAGGCTTTTCGGAAAAACGACCTCTGCCAATCTTGTACAGTTAAAGAAAGCCTTTTCCTCGATTGTTTCCACCCCCTCTGGCAATATGATTTTTTCAAGCATCCCCATGTCGTAAAAAGCAAAGGGAGAAATCTCTTTTACGGAATCGGGAATGACAATGCTTTTGATTTTCTCCTTTTCTTCTTCGGAAATGTCTCTACGAGAGATTTCGTTGATCCCGTTGTCAAAAATCAACTCGCCGGTGTTTGTGTCTATTGTATATTTTGCATTCTCCATGATTATAATCCCTTCGTTTGGACGGTTTTAGATGACCTGTATTGCTTCTAATTTATGGATAAGAGATAGCTTTTTAATGATGTGCGCCTCTAAAGGCAATCGAAAGAATAATATACCCCAAACCCAATAGAATCAAGCAGGTCGCCACAAAAATGACAATACCTAACCCTATTGCTGTTAAAATCGGGTGGAAGAAGGACAATATCACTGACAGAACGAACCAACCGATGGCTGTTATAACGATTAGGTAATTGCATTTCCGGTTTAAATCCAAAAAAGCAGTCAATAAACTCCGTTTGTAGGCATCTCTATGAATTTTTACATTCTTCAACTTCTTCGGACGTTGCAGTTTATTGCAATTCTTGAAAGCCCAAGCCTCGATCTTTTTCAGCGAAGTAGGGTAGCCAACAGAATGAAGTTGTTCGCAATTTTCGAAAGCATAGCTCTCTATGGTTTCCACCCCCTCTGGAAGTGTAATCTCCATTAACCCCGAATCGAAAAAGGCATTTTCCTCTATTCTGTTTATCGTGGATGGTAATTGTAGGGTTTTTATTTTATAACAGCCTTTTAAGGAAAAGCTTTCTATTGAGGTTATTCCTTCTGGAATTTCCAAATGTTCCAATGATCTGCATCCTGAAAACATTTTGTATTTGATAATTGAAACGCTGGCTGGCCAATGGATGAATCTTAGTTCCTCGCAACCAAGGAAGCAGGAATCTCCAATCTCTTTTAAACTTTGGGGAAGGTTGATGTTTTTTATGTTGCAAAAATTAAAAGCATCACTTCCAATCTGTTCTAAATGATTCGGAAGAACGAGGTTCTTGAGATTATAACACCCGTCAAAAGCACTTTCTCCAATTACTTTCAACTGTTCTGGTAAGACAATATATTCCAGCAAAGGGCAACTTTTGAATGCATTTTCTTCAATCCGTTCAAGAGTGGTTGGCAATACTACTTTCTTTAGAAATCGGCAACCTTCGAAGGCAGACTTTTCTATGACTTTTACTCCTTCTGGAATGATTGCCACGGCAATATCATTCCGGTTTATGTATTTTTCCTCCTCTATGCTGGCGTACATTCCCCTTTCGCTGTCGAGTTTCTTGGAGTGGCTTTTTGTGGTTGCCGTGATAATCTTTCTTAGAGATAGTTCCTCGTCTTTGCTGAAACTTTTGGGGTCTTTCTTTACCTTGGGGGCAATTTCCAGAGGGTTGAGTTTTTTGCAGTTGAAGAATGCCTCACAATGTATCTCTTTTAGAGAATTGGGAAGAGAGATATCCGTTAGCGACATGCAATTGAAGAACGTATCCATATAGATGTTTTCTATACCTTCGGGAATGTTTATCATTCTCAATTGAAAGCAGTTCTTAAATGCAGAATAGCCGATTTCTTTCATTTGGGATGGGAGAGA
>JAGCWQ010000032.1 GCA_017961765.1 Paludibacteraceae bacterium
GTCGCCGTTGATGCCCTTAGCCTCATCGTCAGTCATAACGATTGGACGGATACATGCGTGAGGACAAACGAATGCACAGTTGTTACATTGTACACAGTCAGCAGCATTCCATTGAGGAACGAATGCAGACACACCACGCTTCTCGTAAGCAGCTGTACCAGCAGGCCACTCACCATCCTCGATGCCCTTGAATGCAGAAACTGGCAACAAGTCACCATTTTGAGCATTGATAGGACGAACGACCTTGTTGATGAATTCTGGGTCGTTGTTTGCCTTAGCAACATCCTCGCCCAAGTTAGCCCAAGCTGGATCGATAGCCAATTCCTTGTATTCACCACCGCGGTCTACGGCAGCGTAGTTCTTGTTGACAACATCCTCACCCTTCTTTCCGTAAGACTTAACGATGAACTTCTTCATTTGCTCAACAGCCAACTCTACAGGGATAACGGCCGTGATACGGAAGAATGCTGATTGAAGGATAGTGTTGGTACGGTTGCCCAAACCAATCTCTTGCGCAATCTTAGTTGCGTTGATATAGTAAACCTTGATGTTGTTCTTTGCGAAGTAAGCCTTTACCTTGTTAGGCAAGTTCTTAGCCAACTCTTCACCTTCCCAGATGGTGTTCAAAAGGAACGTACCGTTCTTTTGCAAACCACGAGTCACATCGTACATGTGCAAGTAAGCTTGTACGTGGCAAGCAACGAAGTTAGGTGTGTTCACCAAGTAAGTTGAACGGATTGGCGTGTCACCGAAACGCAAGTGTGAGCAAGTGAAACCTCCTGACTTCTTAGAGTCGTAAGAGAAGTATGCTTGACAATGCTTGTCTGTGTTGTCACCGATGATCTTTACTGAGTTCTTGTTAGCACCTACAGTACCATCAGCACCCAAACCGTAGAACTTAGCCTCGAACATGCCAGCTCCACCTACTGCAACTTCCTCCTTCTTAGGAAGAGAAGTGAAGGTAACGTCATCAACGATACCGATAGTGAAGTGGTTCTTAGGCTCGTTCATAGCCATGTTCTCATAAACTGAGAGGATTTGAGCTGGAGTAGTATCGTTAGAACCCAAACCATAACGTCCGCCGATAACCTTAGGAGCATCCTTTACATCGAAGAATGCCTCGCGAACATCCAAATACAAAGGATCACCGTTTGCACCTGGCTCCTTAGTTCTGTCCAAAACAGTAACCACCTTAGCAGACTTAGGAACTGCTGCCAACAAGTGCTTCGTTGAGAATGGACGATACAAGTGAACTGCAACCAAACCGACCTTCTCGCCCTTAGCAGCCAAGAAGTCGATCACCTCACGGATACACTCTGTTACAGAACCCATGGCGATGATGACACGGTCAGCATCCTTAGCACCATAGTAGTCGAACAATCCGTAGTTACGTCCTGTGATCTTGGAGATCTCCTTCATGTAGTTCTCTACGATTTCAGGAACGGCGTTGTACAATGTGTTGCAAGATTCGCGGTGAGTGAAGAACGTATCAGGGTTCTCAGCCATACCGCGCATAACAGGCTTGTTAGGATTCAATGCTCTTGAACGGAACTCTGCCAATTTCTCTTGGTCGATCAAGCCAGCCAAATCCTCGTTGTCCAACTTCTCGATCTTTTGGATCTCGTGTGAAGTACGGAAACCGTCGAAGAAGTTCAAGAAAGGAACTTGAGACTTGATTGTTGACAAGTGAGCAACACCTGCCAAGTCCATAACCTCTTGTACGGAACCCTCAGCCAACATGGCGAAACCAGTTTGGCGGCAAGCGTAAACGTCTTGGTGGTCACCGAAGATACAGAGTGAGTGAGATGCGATTGTACGAGCAGAAACATGGAAAACTGCTGGCATCTTCTCTGCAGCGATTTTGTACATGTTCGGAATCATCAACAACAGACCTTGAGAAGCTGTGTAAGTTGATGTCAACGCACCTGCTTGGATTGCACCGTGAACAGCACCAGCGGCACCTGCCTCTGATTGCATTTCTGTTACAGACACTGTCTCGCCGAAGATGTTCTTGCGACCTTGAGCAGCCCACTCATCTACGTGTTCTGCCATCGTTGAAGATGGAGTGATAGGGTAGATGCAGGCACATTCGCTGAACATATAGGAAATATGTGCAGCGGCTTCGTTACCATCACAAGTGATGAATTTTTTTTCTTTAGCCATAATTTATTTAAATAAAAATGTAAATTCTATATCGCTCGTTTTGCTATTTGGATATAGCAATTTCGGGCAAAAATAGCATTTTATTTTTGAAAAATAATAACATTGGGGTCGTATTTTATTGACATTTTATTCTGAATCCTTCCTTTTTCTTATTTTTTCGTTTTGGGGGATTCTGGACCCCTCGGCCTCCTCTCTCCCAAAATGGTGAGTAGTAAATCTGTAAATGGTTGAATTTAGTGTTGGCTCTAAATGGGTTCTCCCCGAAATTTTTACCTCTTGTTTGTGATTTCCGTCTTTATTCGTTACCTTAGCGATGATAAATAATATGTTAAAACGTTATAGTTATGCAAAATCAGAAGCCTTCAAAAGAGGAATTACGGAAGTTGTTTAAAAGTATGCAGGAGCGAGACTATTCGAAAGAAGAAATGTTGAAGTTGCTTAAATCGTGCCAACAGGGAAGGAGTGTTCCTCCTCAGTCAGCCAAAGAAAAATTGTTGGGGAAATTGGATGACCTTTTATATAAACTTGGCGACAGTTTTGATGCTTTTTTCGGATTGTATATGTGCATACTTCTGTTAATTGAGGTCTTGGGTCTTTTTTTGATCGATTCGCCAATTTGTACTTACCTGCTAGTGGCTTCCTTAGTCCTATTGGCATTCTCTTTTGTGTGGGAAGATTTGTATCAATGTGATATACTTGTCAAATTGCAGGTTGTGACGCTTGTCCCTCTTTTGCTCTATTTCTTCTTAGGCTGGTTTTTCCCTCGTCTGACCCTTGTGCTGTTGCTGGTCGTCACGTTATTCGTGTTCTTTCGTGGATTGTTGAGCAGGGCTATGAGAGGGCATAATTAAAGAGGTGATAGAAAAAGTGGAAATGGTTCATGGGGTGCAGTGGCTACATGTGAAAAGGGACTGTCCTTTCCCAAAATAAAATTTTATATGGTTGTATGAGAAGGAATTCTTTTTTATTGGTGATAGGTTTGCTTTTCCTTTGGGGACTGCTCTCCTCGTTCGACTATGCGGGGGAATGGGGAACTGTTCGAGACCTTATGCAATCTCAGCCGAAGAGTGCTTTGGAGAAGATTAATGCCATCGAAAAACGGGCGAAGAGGGAGAAGAAACTCCCTCAAGAGTTAGCTTGCATCATTCAGCGTGGAAATGCGAGAAGCTATATTGACGACTCTGCCTTTGTGGACTGCCTTGCCGAGTTGAAGGCTTTCCAACGGAAGACGAAGGATGAAGTGGCTCGCTCTGTCGCATCCTATTTGGAGGGTACCCTCTATTTGCGATATTATGAAAGGAATAGATGGGTGATAGGTCAGCGGAAGGAACTGCAAGATACTGTTCCCGATGATATGAATGAGTGGACCTCCCGATTGTTCATCGATAAGATACGGGAATGTCTCTTTGGCGCTCTTGCTAACGAAAAATTGAAGAGTGTCCCCGTCCTTGAGTATGAGGCGATTCTGGAGAAGGGGGAGGATAGCCGTATCTATCGTCCTCTGTTGTATGATTTTTTGCTCTCCCGTATTTGGGATAATAGGAACGTTTGGAAGTCGAAAGAGGAAAAGAAGAAATATCAGAAGGAGTGGGTGGCTTTGCACGAAAAGGACAAGACGCGGGATGCCTATGTGGAGGCAAAACTAATGCTGATGAAAAATAATCAAGATGAAATAATCGAAGCCAATGGCTATCAGATAACCGAATCCATTGTCCAGCAGTATATCTCCGATTTGGAGTCTCTCTTGAACGAGGTGAAGAACGATCCTGCTTCTATCTTGGTCCGTGTGGCTTTGTGCTCGGAGTTGAGTGGCAACAGTTATTTACACTCCTTGCCGAAAGATTCAGATATTCCTCAACGTTTGAAGGATATTTGTGAGGAGGGTATCAAGACCTTCCCCAACCATGCGAAGATTTCCTATTTGAAAAACATAGTGAAGCAGTTGGAAAAACCTCTGTTGACTATTAAAGTGATGAACAAAAGGATAACTACTTCGGATAAAGTGAGGCTGAAGATAGAGTATGCGAATGTGCAACAGCTGAAACTGAATCTTTCCCGCTTGGATATCTCTTCTTCGTATGATTATCGTGTGCTGGGTTCTGTTGTTTCTTCCGATATGAAGAACGATACGACCTTCCAATTGCAGTCGTTTTTGTTTAGCTTGTCAAAATCGAACTATTGCATCCCGCAGGATACGGTGCTGGAAATTCCTTCGCTTGATTACGGAGTCTATCGTTTGAGGACAGACTCGGTTAAGGATAAATTTGTTGATTTCGAAGTCTCTGATTTGTTTTATCTGAGAGTCAATGCCTTCAAAGATCCTTCCTATTCTACTCATTATGTCCTTATGGATGCGAAGAGTGGGGCTCCGAAGCCGAATGTGAATTTGAGTGCCTTTAAGAGTTCCCATATTGATACTTTTATTGATACTTTGGATATACGGACTACGGATTCCTCTGGTTTTGCCTCTTTTAAACTGCCTACACCTTTCCGTTTTTATGATGCCTGGGTGTTTTTTGAGGATGGAAAAGATCTCTCTTTACCCCCCGACCATTATACTTGTAGTTTGGAAAAGGGCGATGGCATTTCGCGAGATAATAGTGATTCTTATGTCGCAATTTTTACGGATAGGTCTGTTTATCGTCCTTCCCAAACGGTTTATTATAAGGCTGTTTTCTATGGTTTGGATGCGAAAGGGGATTCGTTGCTGACCCACCAAAAGGTTCTTATGGTTTTGAAAGATTGTGATGGGAATGAGGTGGCGGAAGATACGTTGTGGACGAATGAATTCGGTTCCGTCGCCTCTTCTTTTGTTATTCCGGAGGGTGCTGCGCTTGGCTCCTATTATATAAGTGCTTATGGATGTGATGATGAAGATTGTGATCTGGATTATAAGATATATGGCCATGGAGAATGGGATCGGGCTCCTCACTTCCTTGTAATGGAGTATAAACGTCCTACTTTTGAGGTGAAGATGACTCGTCCGACGGAGTCATTCGCTTTGGGTGATACGATTAGGGTAAAGGGCAAGTCGGAGTATTTGATGGGAGCACCTTTCACAGGTGTGACGGTGAAATACAGGGTTGATCGGAGTCGTTGGGGTCGGAATACGACTCAAATTTCAGAGGGAACGTGTGTGGTTTCTGAAGATGGTTTGTTTGTCATCCCTTTTGTTGCTGACACGATGCGGAATCCTGATAAGGGGGAAGCGCATTACCAATATAATGTTTATGCGACGGTGACGGATGCAAATGGGGAGACGCAAGAGGATTGCATTACTGTCTCTGTGGGCAACCGTTCCTTGGCATTCTCTTCTGAATTCCAGCATTTGGTGGAGATGGGTGATTTCTCGAAGAGACGTTGTCTGGTGACCAACATAGACGGAGAGGGACAAGCTGTAGCTGTCTCGTATGAGGTGATGCGTGAAAATGCGTTGGTAACCTCTGGCAATGTGAGGTCGGATGAAAAGGGTACGTTCGTGATTCCTGAAAATACGGAGAAATGGGTTCCTGGGCGGTACAAGGTGATCTTGAAGGCTTGGGATGAAAGGAGGAGGGAGGTGACCTCCTCCTATGATATGATTCTTTTCCGTAAGGGGGATATGCGACCGCCTGTAGATACGGTTTTCTGGCATGAGAACGTGAAAGATGTCACTTTGTCCTACGGAGAACCCTATAAGGTGCGTGTCGGCTCTTCCTTGAAGGAGGGGTATCTGTTGCAAATAGTGTCGGATCAGCATGGGCTGGTGGAGTGCAGATGGAGCAAGTTGAGTGATGAGATTAAAGATTTTACTTTCCGTTTGGAGCAAAAGAACGGAGATTGTTTGAATGTCAAGTTCTTCCTTGTGAAGGAGGGATCCCTTTATAGTATGGGGTTTACTATTGAGAGGAAGAGGGAGAACAAAATTTTGCCGCTTCAACTGGCTGTGTTTAGGGATAAATTGTTGCCTGGAGCGAAGGAGACGTGGACGCTCACCTTGCCGAAGGGCAAGCAGGCTGAGGTCTTGGCCTCCATGTATGATGCTTCGTTGGACAAATTCGTTTCTCAAGAGTGGCAGTTTGATAATCAATGGTCCTTTTCTCCTGAGTATCGGTGTGATTTTTATTTTCCAAAAGTGATATGGTCAAAATCCTCTTATGGTAGATGGACGGTTGTTGGCAATCCTTGGGGGGCTTACGTATCTAGTCGGATGAATTGGCACTTCGACCGACTCATCAAAGTTCCTTCTGGATTGCAATTGTTTGCGGAAAGAACTTATGTGCTAAAGAAGACTGACGTTACAGGGGCTGTAGCTATTTTCTCTTCTGATTCGTATGATGATTCGTCTGATGAATTGTTTGAGGAAATTGTGACGGTTGGGTATGGCGTGCAGCGTAAGAAAACTACTATTCCCCAATCTAATTTCCGCTCTAATTTCGCCGAGACGGCCTTCTTCTATCCTCACTTGCGTACGGACAAGAAGGGGAATGTGCAGTTCTCCTTTGAGGTGCCAGAAAGCCTCACTCGATGGAATTTCAGAGCTTTGGCGCATACGAAGGATTTGTTTTATGGTCAATGTTCCGGTCAGATGGTGACTCAAAAGGATTTCATGATAACGCCTAATTTGCCTCGTTTCCTCCGCAAGGGCGACCGATGCGTGATGTCGGCCAAGATTGTCAACCTCTCTGAATCGACGGTGGAAGGAACAGCCATCATGGAATTTATGGATCCTGTGACGGAGAAGGTGGTTGCCAAGAAAGAGACGAAGTTCTCCGTGGCGGCGGAAAAGAACGGATTTGTCACTTGGCAATTTGACGTACCACGTGAGATGGAGGCTGTGCTGGTGCGCACCTCCGCTGTGGCGGACAACTTCTCGGATGCGGAGCAGTCGCTGCTTCCGATCCTTTCCGACCGCATAGTCTTGACGCAGTCGTTGCCACTCTATGTACGGGGAGGTCAGACGAAGGACTATACGTTTGAGAATTTGGTGAATAACCATTCCGAGACACTCTCTTCGCACTTTCTGAAACTGGAATTCGCAAAAAATCCGGTTTGGTATGCGGTGCAGGCTTTGCCTTCGGTGGCGACGGTGGAGTATGAGAATGCGGTAAGCTATTCAGCTGCCCATTTTGCATCTTTGTTGTCGGCGCACATCGCAAAGTCGAATCCGAAAATATTCAATGTGATCAACTCTTGGCGGAACCAAGGTGGGAACAAGCAGACGCTCCTCTCCAATTTGGAGAAAAACAAGGAGGTGAAGAATATCCTGCTGAATGAGACCCCTTGGGTGATGGAGGCCAAAAACGAGACGGAGATGAAACAACGGCTCTCCACGCTTTTTGACTTGGACGACCTGCAAGGTAAGTGCAATAAATGGTTCGAGAAACTGGCGGATTTCCGATTGCCCAATGGTGCCTACACTTGGTTCAAAACCCAGAGTCCAAGCAGGCACACCACGCTATTCGTCCTCGACAATTTGGGACGTTTGCGCAAGGCTGGCATCGCAGACGAAGAACTTCTGAAAAAAGCGAAATACCGCTCTTCGCTGTCCTATTTGGACACTCAGATGCGGGATTGGTACGAATCCCTAAAAAGACGTTATCCGAATGATTACAAGGATCATGCTTATGTGGATATGGGTGATCTCTATTATTTCCAAGTCCGTAGCCTCTTCCCCGAAGTGAAGAAGGAAGACCGGACGGCAGAAGCCTTCTCATTCTTCTATGATTTGGTGAAGGACCGTTGGAAAGATCTTTCCCTCTATGGCAAGGCGTTGGCTGCTATTGCCTTCTATCGGAACGGAGATCAAGCCTTGGCGAAGACGGTGGTCAATTCGCTTCGAGAATACTCCAAGACGACTGACGGGATGGGCATGTACTGGCCGACGAATGTCAGTGGCTATCTTTGGTCGGAATCCTCTCTCGCGACACATACCCGCATCATGGAGGCGTTGGAGGTGGTAGATCCTAACGTGGAGGAGCAGAATGAGATGCGCCTATGGCTGTTGAACCGAAAACGTACTCAGAATTGGGACAACACGATTGCTAACGTGGATGCCTTGAATGTCCTGCTTTTGAGCGGTTCCGATTGGCTCGCCAATGATAACAAGGTCTCCATCCAAATGGGAGGCCAAAGTGTGCAACCGGAAGGTGCCGAAGCGGGCACGGGCTACTTTACGAAGTATATCGCAGGCGATGAGGTGAAGCCTTCCATGGGCAAGGTGGAACTGAAGAGCGAGGCAGGAGGCAACATCTCTTGGGGTGCGCTCTATTGGCAGTATGAGGAGGTGATGGAAAAGGTGGAGAAGAACAACTCCTCCCTCCATGTGGAGAGGTTGGTGCTGTTGGAACAACGTGAGGCAGGAAAGCCCGTGCTGAAGAAAATCGGGGAGGGCACGAAACTCTCCGTAGGTGATAAACTGGTGGTGCGCCTGACCTTGCGTTCCGACCGAAACATGGACTATGTCTCCTTGAAGGACCAACGGGCCAGCTGTCTGGAGCCTGTGCAACAGCTTCCGGGTTACCATTGCAGTGAAGGAACCTGCTATTACCAATCACCAAAGGATGCCGCCATGTACTACTTCTTCGACCATCTGGCGAAGGGCACCTACGTCTTCGAATACCCGTTGTGGGTGACCCATGCGGGCGACTACTGCAACGGCATCACGACGGCTCAATGTCTCTATGCACCAGAGTTTTTGACGAATACGGGAAGCGTGAGAATTCAGGTGGAAGAGGGAAAATGAGTGGAATGAGGCAGGAAGCCTGCGTATCGGAGAGAATTCCCATTGTTCAACAAAAATTGTTCGAAAATACAGAAGAACTAAAAAATAGGCGGAAAGGGAAATGAAATGGTTTGAATTATTTGTAATTTAGGGGTGAAAAATTAGGCTCTTGCCTAATAGGCGACTGATTAATGCTCCTATCTGGGACTTCCCGCATTGACGGATAGGCTGAAGCCTTTTCTACTAGTGACCGATTGCCCTGTTGTAGCTGTTGGTTAGTATGGAAAGAAAGGCACAGATAGAAGGTCTGCTCGTTTATCATTATTTACGTTCCGAAATATTTTAATTTATGGCTAAAAACTCTTTAATATTAA
>JAGCWQ010000033.1 GCA_017961765.1 Paludibacteraceae bacterium
AGCTATCCACACCTGCCTTTTCCAACTTTTCAGGAACCCTATTGCACCAATCGGTTTTATAAGAATCGACTATCTTCCTCTCAAAATCGCCCTTTTCATTCAACTCGTAACGCACAAGCCCTTGAGATTGTGTTCCGTAGCACCCTCCTATAAACGTCTCCAAAACGACTTCCTTTACTGTCAGATTTTCCAGCCCAGCCAAGCTGCTCTCGTAAGGTTCCACCGTTCCTTGCTCACAATCGACTCTATACTTATTAAAATACCGATCAGAGACATAGTAATTTTCCTTATCCGTCCATACATTTATCATTTTACGTGGCAGAGTAGCCAAACGATACCAAGATCCAGAGAAAGTACGACAGACGACATCCCTGCCATCCGTCTTCAATATCTTCCCTTTCAACGTGTCTATTCTCGAATGTCTCAGATTTTCTTCACTATACTCAATCGTTTTGTCCGAATAGAGCCTATACATCTTCACCCCTTTTTCGCCAATCGAACAGATATCGTAACTATCGGTAAGAAGAAAATAGATTTGCCCATCACATACACATTTGATATTCTTCTCAAACAAAACCGAACCTGAAATCGAGTGCATCGATTCAATCACCAGAGATTCGGGCATTTTTTGCATCCACTTCAAATTCAGGTCTGAATCAAAAAATACGACGTTAGCGCGGGATGTGATAGCCAAGAGACCCTCTTCCGACGAACGACCAATCCATTTTAAAGAGTCCACCTTTTGCCAACGAATGGAATCCTGACCCGACATGTAGATATGGCCATACTGCTTCACAAAATAGTGCTTGCCAACAGGGATGAAACATTCAACCATCGAATCTCCATAGTCTTTACTTTTACTAGGCAGCTGGTCGCCCGGAGTTGGTATCCGGGTGAAAGAATCACCGCCATCCGTGGTTTTCAAAATCGAATTACAGTGCGTGGTGATGTACCCCACCTCTCCGCCGGGTTCAAAATAAATGGAGCTCGTACGATTATAACTATCTTCCGTTGCATAGATGGGCTTATTCGTCCATGTTTTACCCGCATCTGCCGAATAGTACAGATTCTGTCCGATGTCCACCGCCCAAAGATGACCAAGTCCATCAGAATACATTGCATCAATATAACTAGTCTCAGTCATACTATTATCGAAAGAGTTGCCGCCGTCCTCAGAACGATAAATGGAGCCCCCTGAATCCCTGAGCGAATGGGATCCGCCAAGCAAAAGGAGATTGTTTGGCAGTTCATAGACAAAAACGTAAGAAGGCCGCCCAAAAAAATTAGACATTTCCTCTCCATCGTACTTTTTAATGGAAGACCACTCGGAGGAGCTAAGATTGGTTTTGTAAATCTCACCTACCCTATTGACGAAATAACAATTCCCACTCTTGGAGACATGGAAATAGGAAGGAGTGGCACTAACCTGCAAGCTTGCCCGCCTGTCAACCCCTACAGTATCTGCTAAAACAGAAAAATTTGCGCCAACTAACAGAAACAAGAGCAAAAGGGATGAGAAAATACGGCTTTTCATGGTACTGGACTATTTTACAATTGATCAACAATCTATGTGAAGGTTCTCCTTCGCATGTCCATTTATTCAACCCAATGGACATTTTCAAAGCAAGAACCAGAGAACAGAACAAATGTAATTATAAAAAACGTTCCTACAATAGAGGGGATTTTCAGATTATTTAGAGAAGGATTGTCTCCATCTGATTCAAAAATGAGCAAAAGAAGATCGACTTATCGGTCTCACCGAGCAGATGGAGTTGAAAAGAGATAATGTCCGAAAGCCACTCCAACCAGACAAGCGAACAAGGAGAGCGAGACATATAGGAAAAACGCCCTATAATCTCCTTGACGCAACAACTGGAGATTTTCATAGGAGAATGTCGAAAAAGTGGTAAAACCACCACAGAATCCCGTCGTCAACAATAAACGGGCCCCTTGAGAAAGAGAATATTTCTCAGAAAGGGCATAAAAAGCCCCTATCAGTATGCTACCGACGACATTCACCAACAAGGTAGCCCAAGGCAACGAAAAGGCTTGGAATTCCCCACACAACCTTGACAACAAAAAACGGGAAACACTGCCCAAACCTCCACCTAAGGCAATCAAAAACAATATCTTTACCATCCCTTCAAAAAAAATAGGGCGAAGAAATCCCCGCCCTACCTCTTTCAAGGTGAAAGCCTATACTAGAACCGTCTCTACGGCAAAAAGTACAAGCCCCACCTCCTTCATACACTATACTACAATATCCTAACGAAATTAATCGTTGCTCTCTGCAGCGGCTGCAGCAGCGGCTTCTGCCCTTTTTTTCTTCAACTCTTGTTGCTTTCTATAAGAATCCGAGTTATCACGACCAATAGTCTTAATCACGTAAATCGTATCAGCCTGAGGATCGTACTTCTCCACATGCATGGTATACTCGTATCCTGACTCATAGTAGAAGTTCTTGAACTTGCCACAGAATGGCTCCCATGGAGATTTATCCTTTCTACTATATCCTCTTCTAATCTGATGGCACCTACGCATATCGTCAGTCAAAACCAACTCTCCTGACACCTTCATGAACTCGGAAGGAATTGCAGAAAGAGCATAAGAACCGAACAAAAGAGACAAAATAATTTTCTTCATCATATTCTGAACATTATTAATTTACTAATCAAAACTAAATCATTACGCTTCGCCAGAATTGCCGAAGTTAATCGGCATCGTAGGGTTGAACGTTTCGGACTCCGACTTTGATATTGGTCCATAGCGTTGCTCGTATTTCGCCAAATTATCCTGCAACGCCGTAAGGAGATGCTTTGCATGCTCCGGAGTCAGGACAATGCGAGACTTCACCTTTGCCTTGGGCACGTTGGGCATAACCCTCGCAAAATCAATCACAAACTCGGAAGAGGAATGTGAAATGATGGCCAAATTGGAATAGACACCCTCTGCCACTTCCTCCGTCAACTCAACGCTCACACCAACCGATTTTGGCTTATTCAAATCATTTTCCATCTAAATGTATTTTAAAGGAATTCTCGGATTAGCTTCTTCTTCCACTTTGCTGAATCATCGACAATACAACATTATAAATCAATAAGATAGCAAACTCGTTCCACCTCTGAGAGCCAACTTCCAAAACCTTCCTTCGGTTATTTATCTATCACCAGCGAATCAAATAACTCACCAGAATCGAGATAAGGCCAACTGACCAAATCTCAAGCGACTAAGATATATATAATTAGTGATTCCAACAAATAAATAAAAAACAAAAATCAGAAGTCTGCATCATAAAATTTAAAATTGCCCTAACCTTGATAAAGGGAAAGAGGGTATGCCCCAAGACACACCCTCTTTTCATTAGCCTATTTTATATGAGAATCGATTAAATATCGTCTTCTACAATCACCTCATGGCGAACGACAGGCTCCTCGTCACGCATTCTGTTTGCCTCTATGCGATCGAAGTCATCCTTAGAACCCACAATCAAACGATCGAACTCGCGTTGACCTGTACCAGCAGGGATCAAGTGACCGCAAATCACGTTCTCCTTCATTCCCTCCAAGTAGTCAACCTTACCACGGATAGCTGCGTCGTTCAACACCTTCGTAGTCTCCTGGAAGGATGCAGCCGACATGAAGCTCGTAGTCTGCAATGCTGCACGCGTGATACCTTGAAGAACTTGGCTTGACGTAGCAGGGATAGCATCCCTTGTTACCACCAACTTCAAGTCACGACGTTTCAACGTACTGTTCTCATCTCTCAAACGACGAGCCGTAACGATTTGACCTGGCTTCATCGTCTCGGAATCACCAGAATCGATAACGACCTTCTTACCGAAAATACGGTCGTTCTCCTCCATGAATTCCAACTTGTCAACCAATTCCTTCTCCAAGAAACGAGTATCTCCTGGATCGACGATTTCTACCTTACGCATCATTTGACGAACAATCACCTCGAAGTGCTTATCGTTAATCTTCACACCTTGCAGACGGTACACATCTTGTACCTCGTTCACGATATACTCTTGAACAGCTGTAGGTCCCTTGATGGCCAAGATGTCGGAAGGCGTGATTGCACCGTCGGACAACGGAGTACCAGCACGAACGTAGTCGTTCTCCTGTACCAAGATTTGCTTTGACAATGGAACCAAGTATCTCTTCACCTCACCCGTCTTAGATGTGATGGAAATCTCACGATTACCACGTTTTACCTTGCCGAAATTGATCTCACCATCGATCTCGGCTACGACTGCAGGGTTAGATGGGTTACGAGCCTCGAACAACTCAGTGACACGAGGAAGACCTCCCGTGATATCTCCGGCCTTACCAACCGCTCTCGGAATCTTCACGATCAACTGACCGCTCTTAACCTTGTCGCCCTCATCAACTACCAAGTGGGCGCCCACAGGCAAGTTGTATGTCTTGATGACCTCACCCTTCTCGTTGACAATGTGTGCAGCAGGGATCTTGCTCTTGTCCTTAGACTCGATCATGATCTTCTCCTTCAAACCAGTTGTCTCATCGGATTCAGTCTTATAAGTAACGTTTTCGATGACGCTCTCCAACTCGATGCGACCGGAAACCTCCGTGATGATCACGGCGTTGAATGGGTCCCACTCACAAATACGCTCACCCTTCGTTACCGTAGCGCCGTTCTTAACGAACAACTTCGCACCATAAGGGATGTTGGCGTTCATCAATACAATCTTCGTGTTAGGGTCAACCAACTTCAACTCAGCCAAACGACCAACAACGATTTGTACAGGTGAACCGTCCTCATTCTCCGAATCAACCGTACGCAACTCATCAATTTCGACGATTGCATCATACTTAGAAGTGATACCAGACTCAGCAGCAATGTTACCTGCGATACCTCCCACGTGGAATGTACGCAATGTCAACTGAGTACCAGGCTCACCGATTGACTGAGCGGCGATGACACCAACAGACTCACCCTTCTGTACCAAGCGGCTAGTAGCCAAGTTACGTCCGTAACACTTCGCACATACACCCTTCTTAGACTCACAAGTGAGCACAGAACGGATCTCGACTCTTTCGATTGGGGAGTCTTGGATGATTTGGGCTGCATCCTCACGGATCTCCTCACCAGCACGAACGATAATCTCGCCCGTCAACGGATGTTGAATATCGTGAACAGAAACACGACCCAATATTCTTTCATACAAGGAAGCTACCACCTCCTCGTTATTCTTCAATTCAGTACAGATCAAACCACGCAACGTACCGCAGTCCTCCTCGTTGATGATCACATCGTGAGATACGTCAACCAAACGACGAGTCAAGTAACCTGCGTCGGCTGTCTTCAAGGCCGTATCGGCAAGACCCTTACGAGCACCGTGCGTTGAAATAAAGTACTCCAACACGGACAATCCCTCTTTAAAGTTAGAAAGGATCGGGTTCTCAATGATCTGACCACCCTCGGCACCTGACTTCTGAGGCTTAGCCATCAAACCACGCATACCAGAAAGCTGACGAATCTGCTCCTTAGAACCACGGGCACCAGAGTCAAGCATCATGAACACAGAGTTGAATCCTTGGTCGTCCTCCGAAATCGTCTTCATCAAGATGTTTGACAACTTAGCATTGACGTGTGTCCAAGTATCAATGATTTGGTTATAACGCTCGTTGTAAGTGATGAATCCCATGTTATAGTTATTCATGATTTCCTCAACTTCCTTATAACCCTCTTGTACCAATTCGTCCTTCTCCTTAGGGATAATCACGTTCTCCAAGTTAAATGACAAACAACCCTTGAACGCCATATAGTATCCGAGGTTCTTGATGTCATCGAGGAACTGAGCCGTACGAGCCACTCCACATGCCTTGATTACCTTACCGATAATATCACGGAGAGACTTCTTAGTGATCAACGTATTGACATAACCAGCCTCTTGTGGAACGAACTGGTTGAACTTCAAACGACCTACCGTAGTCTCAACCATAACGTCAACGATCTCACCCTTCTCGTTTACGTCCTTAACGTAAACCTTGATAGGAGCGTGAAGGTCAACCTTTCCTTCGTTATAAGCGATCTCAGCCTCTTCCACGCTATAGAAAATCAAGCCAGAGCCCATAGCTCCAGAACGAGGTTTCGTAATATAGTAGAGACCAAGCACCATATCCTGAGAAGGCACCGTAATAGGAGAACCGTTAGCTGGGTTCAAGATATTGTGGGATGCCAACATCAACATTTGAGCCTCCAAAACAGCCTCGTTTCCGAGAGGGAGGTGAACAGCCATCTGGTCACCGTCGAAGTCGGCATTGAACGCCGTACAAGCCAACGGGTGCAATTGGATAGCCTTACCCTCAATCATCTTAGGCTGGAATGCTTGGATACCCAAACGGTGCAACGTAGGAGCACGGTTCAACAACACTGGGTGACCCTTCATCACGTGCTCCAAGATATCCCAAACTACAGGATCCTTACGGTCAACAATCTTCTTAGCCGACTTCACCGTCTTCACGATACCACGCTCGATGAGCTTACGGATAACGAACGGCTTATACAATTCGGCAGCCATATCCTTAGGAAGACCACACTCGTGCATCTTCAACTCAGGACCAACAACGATTACAGAACGAGCAGAGTAGTCAACACGCTTACCCAACAAGTTTTGACGGAAACGACCTTGCTTACCCTTCAAACTGTCGGAGAGTGACTTCAACGGACGGTTAGCATCCGTCTTGACAGCGCTTGACTTCCTTGAGTTGTCGAACAAAGAGTCAACAGCCTCTTGGAGCATACGCTTCTCGTTTCTCAAAATCACCTCAGGCGCCTTTATCTCGATCAATCTCTTCAAACGATTGTTACGGATAATCACACGGCGATACAAATCGTTCAAGTCGGACGTAGCGAAACGGCCACCATCCAACGGAACCAACGGACGAAGTTCAGGCGGGATGACAGGGACAATCTTGACGATCATCCATTCAGGCTTGTTCTTTCCGTTGGAAGAACGGAATGCCTCCACCACCTGAAGACGCTTCAAGGCCTCGCTCTTCCTTTGTTGGGAAGACTCTTGGTTAGCTCTATTACGAAGCTCGTATGAAAGAGAATCCAAATCTACACGTTGAAGCAAATCATAAATGGCCTCCGCACCCATCTTGGCGATGAACTTGTTCGGATCCGTATCTTCAAGTAGTTGGTTCTCTCTTGGAAGAGTATCCAAAATATCGAGATATTCCTCTTCTGTCAAAAGATCTTGCTCCTGGATTCCGTCCTCAGCCTTGATACCTGGTTGAACGACTACGTATCTCTCATAATAGATAACCGCATCCAACTTCTTGGTCGGCATTCCCAACAAATATCCAATCTTGTTAGGAAGTGAACGGAAATACCAAATATGGGCAACAGGCACAACCAATTGGATGTGACCCATACGCTCACGACGAACCTTCTTCTCAGTCACCTCTACACCACAACGGTCACAGACGATACCCTTGTAACGGATTCTCTTGTACTTACCGCAATGGCACTCGTAGTCCTTTACTGGTCCAAAGATTCGCTCACAGAACAAACCATCACGCTCTGGCTTATAAGTCCTATAGTTGATAGTCTCAGGTTTCAAGACCTCACCGCTGGACTGCTCCAAAATCTCTTCTGGAGATGCCAAACCGATAGTAATCTTCGTGAAATTGTTCTTTATTTTACTTTCTTTTCTAAAAGCCATATCTCTGTTTTAAAAAGAGTTATAAACAAATTATAACATTGGAAGCACTCCCATCCGAAGATGGGAATGCCTTATTTTTAGTCAAGCGTAACGCTCAAGCACAAACCTCTCAACTCGTGCAACAACACGTTCAAGGACTCTGGAATACCTGCTGGTGGCATAGGATCGCCCTTAACGATAGACTCGTAAGCACGTGCCCTACCCATCACATCATCAGACTTGATAGTCAAAATCTCTTGAAGGATGTGGGATGCACCGAATGCCTCCAATGCCCAAACCTCCATCTCTCCGAAACGTTGACCACCGAACTGTGCCTTACCTCCAAGAGGCTGTTGCGTGATAAGTGAGTAAGGACCGATAGAACGAGCGTGCATCTTATCGTCAACCATGTGACCCAACTTAAGCATGTAGATCACACCGACAGTAGCAGGCTGGTCGAAACGCTCACCCGTACCACCGTCGTACAGATACGTCTTACCATATCTTGGCACACCTGCCTTGTCCGTCCACTCGTTCAAATCATCCAACGTAGCACCATCGAAGATTGGAGTG
This sequence comes from Paludibacteraceae bacterium, assembly GCA_017961765.1. Classification (GTDB taxonomy): domain Bacteria; phylum Bacteroidota; class Bacteroidia; order Bacteroidales; family Paludibacteraceae; genus RGIG10190. Next base: position 8,246 of record JAGCWQ010000033.1, read on the forward strand.
GCGAACTTAACGCCCAACTTCAAGCCGGCCCAACCAAGAACCGTCTCGAAAATCTGACCCAAGTTCATACGAGAAGGCACACCCAACGGATTCAATACGATATCAACTGGCGTTCCGTCTTCCAAGAACGGCATGTCCTCTTGACGAACAATCTTTGATACGATACCCTTGTTTCCGTGACGACCTGCCATCTTATCTCCCACACGGATCTTACGTTTCTTAGCGATGTAAACCTTCACCATTTGAACGATACCCGCAGGAAGCTCGTCACCTATCGTAATGTTAAATTTCTTTCTCTTAGTAACAGCATCAAGCTCTTTGTACTTTCTCATATAATTCATGATCAAGTCATGAATCATATCGTTCTTGTGAGCATCAGAAGTCCACTTGCTGAGTTGGATCGTTGCATAATCGAGCTCGCTCAAGTTCTTAGCAGTGAACTTGCTACCCTTAGCAATCACATCCACACCCAAGAAGTCTTTCACACCTTGGGAAGTCTTTCCGTTCGTAAGAACCAACAACTTCTCAACCAAGACGTTCTTCAACTCAGCCACCTCCTTCTCGAACTCCTCGTCGATCTTAGGGAGGATAGCCTTGTCAGACATTCTGGACTTTCTGTCCTTCATTGCTTTGGAGAATATCTTCTTGTCAATGACAACACCCCTCAAAGAAGGAGTAGCCTTCAAAGAAGCATCCTTCACATCACCGGCCTTATCACCGAAGATAGCCCTCAACAACTTCTCTTCTGGAGAAGGATCAGACTCACCCTTAGGAGTAATCTTACCGATGAGGATATCACCTGGCTCAACCAAAGCACCGATACGGATAACACCGTTCTCGTCCAAGTTACGAGTAGCATCCTCGCTGACGTTAGGTATATCGGCAGTCAACTCCTCCAAACCTCTCTTCGTCTCACGAACCTCCAATTGGTATTCGTCAACATGGACAGAAGTGAACAAGTCATACTTAACCGCCTTTTCGTTCAACACGATGGCATCCTCGTAGTTATAACCCTTCCAAGGCATGAAGGCAACCTGCAAGTTACGGCCGATAGCCAATTCACCTTGGTCAGTAGAGTAACCCTCCGTCAAGATTTGACCCTTCGTTACGCGCTCGCCCCTCGTAATGATTGGACGAAGGTCGATTGTCGTACTTTGGTTAGTCTTTCTAAACTTCGGAATCTTATATTCTTTGATAGCAGAATCGAAGCTTACGAACTCCTCATCTTCTGTTCTATCGTAACGGATCTTGATTACCGTAGCATCAACGAATACCACCTCACCATCGCCTTCAGCGGTGATTTGAGTACGAGAGTCACGAGCCAACTGTCGTTCGATACCCGTACCCACGATTGGAGATTCGTTTCTCAACAAAGGAACTGCCTGACGCATCATGTTTGATCCCATCAAAGCACGGTTAGCATCATCATGCTCCAAGAAAGGAATCAAGGAAGCGGCGATGGAAGCGATTTGGTTAGGAGCGATGTCCATCAAATCCAACTCTTGAGGAGTAACGACAGGGAAGTCACCCTGCTTTCTTGCCTTTACCTTATCAGACAAGAAGTTACCTTCGTTATCCAAAAGGGCATTACCCTGAGCGATAACCTTTCCTTCCTCCTCCTCAGCCGTCATATAAACGATACCCTCTTCAGACATATCGGCCTTACCGTCAACAATCTTACGGTATGGAGTCTCGATAAATCCGAGGTCGTTAATCTTAGCATGAACGCAAAGAGAAGAGATCAAACCGATGTTCGGACCTTCCGGAGTCTCAATAGGACAAAGACGGCCATAGTGAGTATAGTGTACGTCACGCACCTCAAATCCGGCACGCTCACGAGACAAACCACCAGGACCCAACGCAGACAAACGACGCTTGTGAGTGATCTCAGCAAGAGGGTTCGTCTGATCCATGAATTGAGACAAGGCATTCGTTCCGAAGAATGAATTGATAACAGAAGAGATAGCCTTCGCATTAATCAACTCGATTGGAGAGAAGACCTCGTTGTCACGGACGTTCATTCGCTCTCTGATTGTACGAGCCATACGAGCGAGTCCGACACCAAATTGGTTGTAGAGTTGCTCACCCACCGTACGAACACGACGGTTGCTCAAGTGGTCGATATCATCGACATCGGCCTTAGAGTTGATCAACTCGATCAAATATTTGATGATTTCGATAATGTCCTCCTTCGTCAAGACCTTCACATCCATATCGGTTGTGAGGTTCAACTTCTTGTTGATACGATAACGGCCCACATCGCCCAAATCGTAACGTTTCTCGGAGAAGAACAATCCCGAAATGATTTCCCTTGCAGCGGCCTCGTCAGCAGGCTCAGCATTACGAAGTTGGCGATAGATGTAGTAAACCGCCTCTTTCTCCGAGTTACTTGGGTCCTTCTGCAAAGTGTTATATATGATAGCATAGTCGGAGAGTGTGACATCTTCCCTATGCAATAATATAGTCTGAACGCCAGCCTCAAGAATTTGGTCGATGTGAGAGTTCTCAAGAACCGTCTCACGGTCGATGATGATTTCATTTCTTTCGATAGAAACGACCTCACCCGTATCCTCGTCGACGAAATCCTCAACCCATGTTTTCAAGATACGAGCGGCAAGCTTACGGCCAACCACCTTTTTCAAAGCAGCCTTAGAGACCTTCACTTCTTCAGCCAAGTTAAAGATATCCAAGATATCCCTATCGCTCTCGTATCCGATAGCACGCAAAAGTGTAGTTACAGGAAGTTTTTTCTTACGGTCAATATATGCGTACATCACATTATTGATATCTGTAGCAAATTCAATCCAAGAGCCCTTGAAAGGAATAATACGAGCAGAGTACAATTTCGTTCCATTCGCGTGGACACTCTGTCCGAAGAAGACACCAGGTGACCTATGCAATTGAGAAACGACGACGCGCTCCGCACCATTTATCACGAAAGTTCCCTTATCAGTCATATATGGGATAGGGCCCAAATATACATCCTGAATTTTTGTCTCGAAATCCTCATGCTCAGGATCCGTACAATACAATTTAAGTTTTGCCTTCAAAGGCACACAATAGGTCAAGCCTCTTTCGATACACTCATCGATGGAATATCTAGACGGATCAATATAGTAATCCAAGAACTCGAGTACGAAATTATTGCGGGTGTCGGCTATAGGGAAATTCTCCGCGAACACCTTGAACATACCCTCATTCTTTCTATTCTCAGGGGGCGTATCGAGTTGGAAAAAGTCTCTAAACGACTTCAATTGCACTTCAAGAAAATCAGGATATTCCCTTTGATTCTTTACAGACGCAAAACTAACTCTTTGTTTTTCAGTTTGTAACGACATTATAGAAGAAATTAATTGAACTTGAAAATGAATACAGACATAAAAAGGTTTAGAGCCTTACAATAAGGCTCTAAACCAAAGTTCCTGAAATTCAGGAGGTATGTTATTTAAGTTCAACCTCAGCGCCTGCCTCTTCAAGTTGCTTCTTAAGACCTTCAGCGTCTGCCTTAGCAACACCTTCCTTGATTGCGCTAGGAGCACCGTCAACCAAATCCTTAGCTTCCTTCAAGCCAAGACCAGTCAACTCCTTAACCAACTTAACGATAGCGAGCTTGTTAGCACCAGCTGACTTCAAAACTACGTCGAAAGAAGTCTTCTCCTCAGCTGCAGCACCGCCAGCAGCAGGACCAGCAGCAACTGCAACAGCTGCAGCAGCTGGCTCAATACCATACTCTTCCTTCAAAATATTAGCAAGTTCATTAACCTCTTTTACTGTCAAGTTAACTAGTTGTTCTGCAAAAGCTTTCAAATCTGCCATTGTATTTAATTTTTAAATGTTTGTAATCTTGTTTTGTTTGTAATTTTATCTTTCTGAAAGTGTCTTCAAAACACCGTGGATTGTAGATCCACCTGATTGAAGAGCTGAGAGTACGTTCTTTGCAGGAGATTGCAACAAAGCAATAACATCCGCAATGAGTTCGCTCTTGCTCTTGATAGCCACCAAAGCATCCAATTGGTCTGCACCGTAAAAACTCTCCTCAACGTAAGCAGCCTTCAAAACTGGCTTGCCAGCCTTGTTCTTGCCACTGAAATCCTTGATGAGCTTTGCAGGAGCATTACCTACATTAGACAATAGGATAGCTGTTGGACCTTCCAATGCGTTGAATATAGGTGAGAAATCACCCTTTGACTCCAAAGCCTTCTTAAGCAATGTATTCTTAGCAACGACCAATTTAATATCTTGTCCGAAACAAGCCCTTCTCAAATTGCTAGTCTCCTCTGCATTCAAACCAGACGCATCAGCAACATAGAAGTGGCTGTACTCGTTAAGCAATCCAGTCAATTGCTCTATGATAGCGCTTTTATCTTCCTTCTTCATAATTCCAATTATTAAATTTCATCAACTGATTTAGGGTCAATCTTGATACCCTTACTCATTGTGCTAGAAAGATAAATACTCTTTACATATACACCCTTAGAAGAAGATGGTTTCAACTTGATCAAAGTGTTTATGAACTCTTTCGCATTTCCATAAATCTGCTCAGGAGAGAATGACACCTTACCGATAGAAGTATGGACGATACCGAACTTGTCAACCTTGAAATCAATCTTACCTTGCTTTACTTCCTTGACAGCCTTGCCAATCTCATTGGTTACCGTACCGCTCTTAGGGTTTGGCATCAAGCCACGAGGACCCAATACACGACCCAAAGCACCGATTTTACCCATGATAGAAGGCATCGTGATAATCACGTCTACGTCAGTCCAACCACCCTTGATCTTTTCGATATACTCGTCAAGACCCACGTAGTCAGCACCGGCAGCCTTTGCCTCGGCCTCCAAATCAGAAGTACACAATACGAGGACACGAACTTCCTTACCTGTTCCATTAGGAAGAGAGACAACGCCTCTCACCATTTGGTTTGCCTTTCTTGGATCAACGCCCAAACGAACATCAATATCCACTGAAGCATCGAACTTGGTAGTCGAAATCTCTTTTACCAAAGCCGAAGCCTCACTAAGAGAGTAAGATTTCCCTGCTTCAATCTTCTCTGCAGCTAACTTTTGATTTTTTGTAAGTTTACCCATTTCAATTGAAGTGTTAATCATTTATTACCAGGAAACTCTCCCTTAACAGCAATACCCATGCTTCTTGCCGTTCCAGCTACCATAGTCATAGCCGAATCCAAAGTAAAACAGTTCAAATCTGGCATCTTGTCTTGAGCAATAGCCTTGACTTGATCCCAAGTAATCTCAGCCACCTTCTTACGGTTTGGCTCAGCAGAACCTGATTTTTGCTTTGTCGCTTCCAACAATTGAACTGCAACTGGAGGAGTTTTTACTACAAAATCAAAAGACTTATCAGTATAATACGTGATAACGACAGGCAACACCTTACCACCCTTATCTTGGGTCCTCGCATTGAACTGCTTGCAGAACTCCATGATATTGATACCCTTGGAACCCAAAGCAGGACCTACTGGAGGTGATGGATTGGCAGCGCCTCCCTTTATCTGCAATTTGATAAATCCAGCAACTTCTTTTGCCATTTTGTTTGATATTAATTTAAATTATAAACACAGGAAATAGCCGAAGACCAACTCCAACTATTCCTTTTCAACTTGCATAAAGCCCAATTCGAGAGGAGTCTTCCTTCCGAATATCTTGACCATTACGATTAACTTTTTACGCTCGCTGTTCACCTCCTCAATCGTACCGCTGAAGCCACTGAAAGGACCGAAGGTAACCTTGACATTCTCTCCCACGAAGTAAGGAATGTTGATCTCCTCCTCTGAAGTCTCCAACTCGTCCACCTTACCCAATATGCGGTTAACCTCAGCTTGACGCAAAGGAACCGGTTCGTTTTTCTTGGAGCCATCGCCCAAGAAACCAATCACATTAGGGGTATTAGAAAGTCGATGGGAAACTTCACCGACCAAGTCGGCTTCAACCAATACATAACCAGGCAAATAGCTACGCTCCTTCGAGATTTTCTTTCCGTTCCTAATTGAATACACCTTTTCAGTGGGAATCAATACCTGAAAAACATAACGCCCAAGATCCGTATTCTTGATTTCTGCCTCAAGATATTCCTGAACCTTAGCCTCCTTTCCACTAATGGCACGAAGAACATACCATTTCTTTCCAGAATCAGACATTATCCCTCCTTTTTAGAATAACAACTTGTAAACGAACTTAACCCCGAACTCAAAAGCGTAATCCATAAGGAACACCACCAAGGCAAGCAGAAGGGAAGCGATAAGAACAACTACTGCACTACTGGTAAGCTCAGTACGGTTTGGCCATGTTACATTATTTATAAGTTCATCGAACGATGAAACCAAATAATCCTTAGCTTTTGCAATTATTTCCATTTTCCAAACGAATTAGCACGGAAGGAGAGGCTCGAACTCCCGACACCTGGTTTTGGAGACCAGTGCTCTACCAACTGAGCTACTCCCGTAAAATAGCCCCTCGCTTGAGGCGAGGAGCTTTATTTGATAATTGATGATTAGTCAAGAATCTTAGTGATTTGACCAGAACCAACTGTTCTACCACCCTCACGGATAGCGAAACGAAGACCTTCGCTACATGCTACTGGAGTGATCAATTGAACAGTGATCTCCAAGTTATCACCTGGCATTACCATCTCAGTACCCTCTGGCAAAGTGATCTCACCAGTAACATCCAAAGTACGGATGTAGAATTGAGGACGGTACTTGTTGTGGAATGGAGTGTGACGACCACCCTCTTCCTTCTTCAAGATATAGACAGAAGCCTTGAAGTTAGAGTGAGGAGTTACTGAACC
>JAGCWQ010000034.1 GCA_017961765.1 Paludibacteraceae bacterium
ATCCGAGAAGATGGATTAAAAAACAAACGAACAATAAGTGTTTCAGTAAAACGGGCAGGTATATCGTCCCTCGGACGAAATACGAAAAAAACGATGGGGAAGTATTAGACGGTTCAAAATACCTTGAGTTTATGGTAGTTGGGGACAAACTTGATTTATGTGGAATACATAATGGCGATATCATATTGGTGACGACAAGGGAGTACCTTCATTCCATTGATGATTACACACAGAAGGATATCTGCATATTCTCCGACGGCAATATATGCCAGGTGGCATTCGAGGGCAATATCGGAACGGACTTTGAGGAGATTTGGCGTTCGTGTCGTGACACAAAAAATGGCAAGGCACTCTTGAATAAGAAAAAGAGGGACTTAAAGGATTACTTGACATCTTGGTCATCCGATAAACCCAACGTCGACAACATTGTCATAGCGTTCAAATACCCGGTAAACAAGTCCGGTAAAAACATCAAAGAATGGCATGTATACCAAACGTCAGACATAGTCGGTGTCCTTGTATACAAATGTAATGGGCGAATAAATGGTTAGGCTGATGGTTACATATGATTACAAAACCGGCAAGGTTGAGAGGGACTTTAAATTCAAGAGGTATGGGGAAATATGTACATTACGTGGGCTGATTGCCCGGATTGGCGGGCATTCTTGCTTGAGATGCCCATTTTACGCAGGTACCGTGAATTTGCCGATGTTTACTGGTTTTTGCCTAACTGCCACCAAAGACAATTACGTGAAGTGCATGAACGATGATGCGATGGATTCCCCTAACATATACGATATAGAACATGAATACAATGAACAAGTAATGGTGGCGGCATTACATGAGTTGTAACTTCAAAAAGTGCGTAGTTAGGTTTTTTTAACATACCCTTAATAATTTTTAACTATTTTTTTTGTGACTTTATCTACATTTTTTATATCTTTGCAAACATTATGGAAATAATGAGGATATTTTTCAATGACGATTCACCGGTACTGAAGATTTTCATCTTCGTACTTGGTCTGCTATGCGGCATTATACTGATGTCAACGCATATCCACACTGAATCCTGCATGCCAAAATGTGATACTGTATTTGTGGATACTTCCCAAAGGTCATTATATCTTAACGGATATAATATGAACGTAAACCACTAACTTTATATCAGTTCTCATATAATGGGAAATAGCTGAATTCCAAGAAGTTTGACTAACACAGGGTACTCCATGAGTTCATGCACCACTATGACAGGTTCTATCTCGGAATCGAGAGCACCCCGCATACGAGGGGATTCTTTACGAGGATTAAGGATTTAAAAAGTAAATTGGAATGATGATTGACTATGATAAGGTTTGGATGGACTATTGACAGTGCCCTTGAGGAAGACTTAAGGGGCAAGATTGAGGCTCTCCTTATTCACAAGGGTCGCTCTCCAAAGGCTTATGAATCCCTAATGTGGGGAGTTGACTTGAGGGAGACGGTTTCTGGGAATATCAAGATGACCCTTTATAATATGGGGTTTATGGATAAGGACTGTCCTTTTAGCGGTCACTATGAGATACACGTAGCTCCTAACTTTGAGGATTATAGGGTTACTAAGATTGCTTGTTATGGAGGTCTGACTTGGACAAGACCTTCGGATGATTCAAGCGTTTTGTCCAAGGAGGGCATGGATGAGGTGCAGCGTACATACATTGAAGGGTACGTGGCGTATACGCTATGGTGTTGCTTTTTCTCGGACTTTAAGGATTCCATATTTGGGCATTTTATATGGGAAAAGGATTACCAGATGCAGGTTCTTGGTTATATAGTAGAAGATTTAAAATTAAATAAGTAAAGTAATGGCACAACATGGGGAAACCCCGTTTCGATAAGGGTACTCCATGACGGCGAAAGGGTGACGATGATTGACGCTGGTCTTGCGTTAGAAGCACCGGAAGGCATGTACCCATCGACTTTGAATTAATTTACAAACACTTTACAATGAGAAAATATTTCATTTCATTAATGCTATTAACGTCAGTAATGACATTGTTCGTTAGTTGTAAGCATGAGTCATTATCAGACTTACCAGAAAAAGTCAGCGTGAGCGTGACAATAGATTCATGCGAGTATTTAAGTATTTTCGGCGGTGGTTTAGCACACAAGGGAAATTGTCGCTTTTGCAATGAACGTAGGCAACAAGACATCGAAAAAATCATTATAGAACTAAAGGGAAATGGCACTGAACGTTAACGATCTGATGGTCGGTGATTGGGTAATGTGCAAGGATTATCCAATGAGGGAGAAGGTAACGCGGATATGCCCGGGACACTTCGTCAGATCGTTGTGTACGTTTGAGCCAATTCCATTGACACAGGATATATTGATTAAATCCGGTTTCTTGACATTTGGGGATGCCAAATATTACATGTGGAATAATTCTTCGTCTATGGTTACTCACGTGTTCGTACTGATTACGTTCGAACATGGTGACATAGACGTAGTTATACGTTATGATGATGTCGACGTCAAGTCGAAGAAGCATAAACAGCTATACGTCCATGAGCTTCAGCATATTTTCAAGGCATTCAACTTGGATATAGAATTAAATGTGGTTCGGGATGAATGACCTGTATAACAATGATTGTCTGACGGCTCTTTCGCAAATGAGGAAGAAAGGGATGAAAGTTCAGTTTACCGTGACGTCCCCGCCATATTACAATGCCCGTGATTATTCGTCATGGACGACATACGATGACTACCTGTCATTCCTTACAGATGTTTTCTCTCTAGTATATGACGTAACCGAAGATGGAAGGATGTGTTGTGTTAACGTCTCATGTGTCATAGAGCCGCGTAAGTCCCGTTCAAAAGAATCGGTACGATACCCAATACCGTTTGACCTTGTACGCATCATGTGCGGCATAGGTTGGAAATTCATAGATGACATAATATGGGAGAAGCCTGAAGGTGCAGTGCCTAACAGGAACGGATGTTTCTCAAGGCATCGCAAGCCTATAGCGTATAAGCCTAACAGCGTGACTGAATACATAATAGTATTCCAGAAACCAACGAAAGGACTTATTGACAGCATAATACGCCATATGCCTGATGAGATAGTGGAGAAGTCATTGGTCAAGGACGGGTATGAACGTACTAACATATGGCGCATAAACCCAGAGACAAAATCACATCATCCAGCACCGTTCCCATTGGAATTGCCGTCAAAACTGATAACGTACTACTCCTTCGTAGGTGACACCGTACTCGACCCGTTCATGGGCAGCGGGACAACATGCATCGCAGCGAAACGACTTGATAGGCATTATGTAGGCATAGAGGTTAACGAAGAATTTTTCAGTTTTGCCAAAGAAAGGATAAATGGTTAATGTACAAACATATAACACATCCATTCCGGAGGATAAGGTTAGGTTTACGTTTTGGTGGATATTGAAACATCCGGAAGGATATAAGGACGCTTTAGATACGATACACCCACAGTCATATGACTACCTCATTAGTGCAGGTCATATCAAGTCCGGTGTGGATGCAGTCGGGCACACAAGGTATTCACTGACGAATGAAGGGCGATTGCATGTAAGTACAAGCTATATTGCCATGACTGCGAAGGCTTTGAAAGGTTCGATAAATGTGAAACAATGAAGAAAATAACACTTGAAGAAGTAATAAAGAGGTATGAAGAATTAATTAATGCTGAATATCATTTCCCGTTATTTTCTTCGTACTATGTTACTGACAATAATTGTGATGGTAGCAAAGGAAAACCATATAAATTGAAAAGTTTGTGGTTAACACCGATTAATCCACGTAGTAAGAATGAAAATAATAAATATGTTCTATCAACAGAACAAAAAGAAAAATTTAAAAACATATTGATAGAAACATTTAATAAAG
>JAGCWQ010000004.1 GCA_017961765.1 Paludibacteraceae bacterium
AAACATTACATTAGACCAAGAGTAACAATCATAGAAGCCGTTTGCAATATGATTTGTGGAAGCTATAAAGCTCAAAATTATGTACCTTATTGTGATGACAGCTGCAAGTTATGGCATGTCTGTAGAGACAGACAGAAAATGAAACCATGTAACGATTATAGGCTATGAAACTGACAAGCATTACATTCACAGGAATCGACGAGCATACCGATTTGGAACACGTCGAGCAGATTTCGGAGCAGTACCCATACGTGGAATGGGGCGTGCTGCTGAGTTATCACTACAAGGAGAACGGCAACCGTTATCCCGACCCGCACATCCTTGGATACCTCGACACGCTGAACCACGTCAGACTCGCGGCTCACATCTGCGGAGGCATGGCAAAGGACGTGGTGGCGGCTGAAACGAAAAGGATGTACGAGCACCTTGGTTACAACTTCGACATGTTCAAGCGGTGCCAAATAAATCTGAACGTATCGGCACACTATGCGGAAATGCGCTCAATGCGCCCATTCGACCGATGTCTGGATGAAGTCATCATGCAGATGACAAACAAGGAGGCACTTCGCAGTTGGCTGAGATATACAGAGAAACCACTGCCTCATGTGGCATACCTACTTGATGCAAGCGGCGGTCGTGGCATCAACACCCCGATTGACATCTTCAACGATGACCAGAACATTCGTGTTGGCTATGCCGGCGGCATGAACCCCGACAACGTGGGCGACAAGTTGCGGCAATTGCTCGACCATCGCAGCTATGCCGAGTTCTGGATCGACATGGAGAGCGGTGTGCGCACCGATGACGACTGGCTCGACCTTAACAAAGTGGAGCAAGTGCTGAAGGTGTGCGACCCAATCATCAAGGAACACAAGGAACAGTTCAACCCCTGGCCGTACCCGACCTCACTTGTTCAGAAAATCTAAAAAAAGACTGACATTCTTGCGGCACACAGAAATGGTGCCGAATGGGCTGATGTCAATCCCAGGAAAGGGATGGTTGATATTGAGAATGTCTGTACTTGGATCTCAGAACATATAGAAGAGTACATGTATCATGAATATTTCTACGATGGTAGATTTATAAATGATCTACGAAAAGCAATGGAAGAATATGGAACTTAAAGATGTAATCAAGAACGCGAGGGATAGAGAGAAGACACCACTCGCAAAGGACATAGCCGAGGAACTTGTAAGGCTTGGTCATGAAGACGTGCGATTACGCAGAAGAGAAATGTTCACTTTTGATCTAGGTGTCAACGTCGGATATTCTAAAGCGCTTGAATGGGTACTGAAACGATTAAGAGAGGAGGAATAAGCCATGAATATAGCAATAGAAGAAATCTTAGCTAAATTAAAAACATTTCAAGAAGAATGTGAGAAAGATTCTAAATATGCAGTGAAAAATGTGATGCCATGAGAACTGTTATAAAACTTGTAGAGTCGTTTAAAGAAAAAAAAAAATAAAGGAATAACTATGACACAGGAACAACTTGATAAACTCCACAAACTAGAGGAACAAAGGAAACCTTGGATAGAATTTAAAAAATGGTTAAACCAGAAACGAAATGTTTCTGTTAGCACTTATTCTAATTTCGAAAACATAGCAATAGCCATGATAAACCTTGATAGTGATTATGCAAATGGTTTTCAAGAGCATATTTTGAAGTTCGTTGATGGGAAGATTAATGAAATTAATACATTGATTGAAGAACTATGACAGAACAAGAAAAAGGAATGAAGTATAATCATGAACAAGTATAGAATTAAACATCGCTATCCATGTTATTCTAATGGCAGTTGTATTCCCCAAGATGGATATTTTGTGCAAGTTCTTCAAAAAGGAATTTTTAGGGACAAATGGATAGATGTAAAAGGATTTGATAATAATAGGGATGCTAAAGAATTGTTGGAGATAATAAAAAGTTAATATTATGACAGAGCAAGAGATTGAAGATAGAATAAAAGAATGCCCGTTCTTAGATGAAGGTCTCTGCTGTAGATATAACGGAACTGTATTTGAATGTAATGGTACATGCGCTTGGGTAGTTGACTATCCAAAGTTAAAGGAAATATATAACAGAACTCAATTATGACAAAGCAATACAAACAACTATTATTGATAGACCTTTGCGCAAGGTTGCCTTATGGGGTTAAGATTAAGTTTGCATTCAATAAAGATATTGAAAAAATCAATAATCTTATCTATATTTCAGGCAATGAACTAAGTTATATACATAATAGTTGCATGGTTCTGACAGAGGACAATATAAAATATGTATTTAACGATTGGTTTGATGAATGTCAACCATATCTCCGTCCATTGTCAAGCATGACTGAGGAAGAGAGAAAAGAGTATAAACGTCTTGTAGCGTTTAGTGGTAATCCAATTGGTTCAGCAAATTTAATTGATTGGCTTAATAAGAAAATGTTTGCCTATCGCACTATTGATGATAAGGATATGTTTGAATTAGGTCTTGCTTTGCCTGCGCCAGAAGGAATATATAATTCAGTGATAAAATAAGAGCAATACAAAATGAACGGGTATATGACACAAGAAAATAAAGTTTTATTACATAAAGAACTCTGTGCAAGATTGCCACATGGGGTGATTGTTAATGCTCCTTTGTGGGATGATAAGAGGTGTGACGCAAAGTTGACTGGAATTGCAGATGATGGCTCGTTGACACTTGATTTACCTGCGGACTGCTGTTTTAACCTTAATGATGTAAAACCATACCTCCGTCCTATGTCTTCAATGACGGATGAAGAAGTAAAAGAATTTTATGATGTAGAATGTATAGATGCAAAAGTTGGATATATTAAACCTACTTGGAATTGGCATTTTACAATAAATGGAATTGATTGGCTCAATGCCCATCATTTTGATTATCGTAGATTGATTGAAAGAGGTCTTGCTATCGAAGTTACAGAAGAAAATAATCCTTATAAAAAATAAAAAATATGTCAAAGATTAAAAGTATATTATGCGCCGGGGACAAAGAAACAACGGATGTTTTAAACGAGCTAAAGAAAAAAGGCCACAATTTATCAATGAATATAATATCAATCACGCAGGACATGGGAATATATACAATATTCTATAACGACATCTTTGATTGATGGATGAGGTAATGGAGATTTATAAAAAAATATGATTAAAAATTGCACTTCATTAAACCAATCAAGAAAACTATTAGGGTTTAATATTGATCCCGATACTGCTGACATGTCTTGGACTAACATGTCACGTGGTGATTTTAACACAGATGGTAAGTTCCGTTTGAACGCCAAAACAGTTAGGGAGATCAGGCAGTTTTATGACAAGGATTATCCGGGTTGGGATGGTAATTGGGAGGTTGTCCCTGCGTGGTCGTTGGGCGCTTTGTTCGCTCTCCTTCCGGACAGATACGTCATTGAGAAGATTAACGACGGCTCTTATGCCTGTTATAACTTTTTTGTTGGGCATGAGTGTTTTGGCGCGACTGCGCTTGAGGCTGTTTTCGCGATTGTCGTGTCTTTAAGGGAAGGTGATGGTGGTTAAAGGTGTTTAGGTTTTTTTAACAGTATTTTTTTGTGTATGTTGGATTTTTTTCTTACCTTTGCGCAGTGAAAGTTTGAAGATTAGGTTTGGAAACTATAATAATAAATCCTCGTTGCTTAAGTCAACAGGTATATAATTCCCTTAGGTTTATATGTGTAGAGGTATTGATGAGATTAGGTCTGACATCGACGCGTTGAATCGTGAGATGTCAGTGATGAAGGTTCGTCTGTCGTCATTGCGTTCCGAATTTGTGGACGCGTGTACTCGCAGGTTCGAGGTGGATTTGGGCGTCGTAACTGGCGACCGTGTGAGGACGGAGAACGGTAAAGAGTATTTTTACGACAGTTTGGAGATTGGCTTTGGTACGATTTTTGTCGTATGTCACCCGCCGAAGAAAGACGGTACGCCGAGCAAGTCGAAGGTGCATCTTGGCTTGAGTGCTTTCGGTTTCGACGACGTGATCTTATAAGTCGGTCGTTTTATCAGTGTCATAGTTTGCTTGACGCCGTCGGGGAGATTATCATATGGTTGGAAAATGAGATGGAAAACATTTGAGGGGGATAGAAATGGACGTGAGTGAGCTTCGGATTGGTGATTGGATAAGGCAGGTGGATGATGAGAGCGATGCCACTTCCGTCGTTCAAGTATTGGGGATTGACATTAACGACAACATTTGGGCGAGGGGCTTGCTTGGTGAAGATCTTAAGCCTATCGACGCAATCGGATGTTGTGCCGTTGAGTGTTTCGAACCTATTCCACTGACGCCTGAAATTCTTGAGAAGAACGGGTTTGTCATCAAGAACGGCTTTGCGCAGATAGGTAATTTTGGAAACAGCCCATTGATAATCTGGCATTTTAAAGATGATCCTATTTTGCGCCATTTCACCCATGAACTTGAGATTCATCAGAACGACACCGGAAAGGTCCATGTGCATATCCAGTGTGATTTCGTGCATGAGTTACAACACGTTTTGTCCGTGTGTGGGATTGAAAAGGTTAGGGAATTATAAACGCTTTTCACCGTATCTACCCTGTTGTGGAGGCTTTCTATTCCTTTGACTCTTGTACCATGTCCCATCGTGGCTTGCGACAGGTTGCGCAAGGTTATACAGAAAGCCGCGTTATCCGGCAAGAAGCTGGGTTACGATACGCTTTGGGTATTGAGGCCGTGAGTGTGTTGATGGGTGAATCTTGTGTTGATTCACCCATCGTCCTTATGTGTCATCGATTTCGCTTACAACCTCTGTAGTCCATATATGAATTTTTGGTGATCGAACTTCGGTCGGAGTGTGTGTCGCCGTCCGTCGGGGTATTCTATGATTACCTCGCCGGGTGAGAATCCGTACACGTAAGGAACTTCCCAATATATCCTTTCTGGTTTTATTTCCCCCTTACGACATTTATGTCGCTGTTTGTCATGAACTCCTCCCCCTTACGGTATTTCTCGTTCCCGAATGCCTTGTTCATAGCGTCGATTTCCCGGCCGCTGTGGTATGTGCCGTAGCGGTCGAATTCACCATCGGTTTCCCCTTCGGATAGGATTGTCCTAACACTTTCACTGACAATGGCGCGTATGTCGGATTCCGTTAGTCTTATCTTGTGTTTCATCTTCATTTATTGTGAGTAGATGCCGTCGTTGATATCATTTACCATCTTGTTGGCGACGTATTGTCTGAACTCGTATGGTGCCGTCCTTGGGTCAAATGTGCCTTCCCGCCTCTGTTCGCCCCTGAATTTCCTGAACACATACTGTTGGAATTTCTTCATGATTGACGAGTTGGCGAGTATCTGTGGGTCGAGTTGCGTTTTGGCGGCTTTCTTGAGGAGCATCCTGACGATGTTGTCGTATATGCCCATGCACTCACTGTCGTTCTCATATAGTAATATGATGTGGTCTATGCCATCGGGGTAGCCGTATATGCCCTCGTTGATTAGCCTTGTGGCGGCTTCCATGACTATCCTGTTGAGTTGTGCCTCCGTTAGTCTT
>JAGCWQ010000035.1 GCA_017961765.1 Paludibacteraceae bacterium
CAAACAACGATTTTGGGGTGTTTTGATGATATTTCTGCATATTTTGTTGATTTTACACTATAAATATACGCATAATATATTAATTATCAAAACTTTAATTTATAGAAGTCCCCTATATTCAGATTGATAACGCATTATTATAAAACGGTATATGGGGGAATATCACCTTTCCCGTCCACCGACGAATTCTGCGCCACACCAGAATCAAATGCCCGCCCCATCAAGGAACGAAAGCGCATCCGCCGAATGACGTTCATTCTATGCTGTTTTTATTTTTTCATATCGTTTCCCTATTGGATGGAAGCCGTCGTTGGAGGTGAAAGTGCAGGTTGCCCCTCCCATAATAGAAACAATTCCTTAGAAGCCCCAAAGAGGCAAATGACGTGTCGCATTCTCCACCAAATCACGCCTCGAGAAATAATCCACAAGGGCGACAAACTCAGGCCAATCCAAACAGAAATATAGAGAATTATCATAAGATTCAGCAAACTGAGAAGCATTAAACTTATCCTCTTCCTCCTTTTCAATAGACTCCGTCTTGTTTACCTTCACAAGGCGTTTAACCTTAACATAGAGAAAATAACCTTCATACCCACCTTTCCCTCTAAACGAAGAGCTCCGAGCCACCGACACCACATTGTCCCAATTCGCATCCACAGATACCGTTCCTGCATCATACGTAATGCGAATAGATTCTGGGGAAAGAGTTAACGCATATCGTCTGAAAGCATATCGAAGATTCAGTACCACATAGCCCATCGCAGGGAACATAATACCAAAGAAATAGAGAATGTACATTTTCCCAAAGGATACGCCTACTAGGAAAAAGACTAATGAAAGAAAGAAAAAAACAGCCGCAACAACAATCTTCATCTCATTCTTTTCGTCAGAGCCCAATTTATAGACATTCAACTCCGGCATTTTCGTATAGGGCTGTTCCGGGAAGAGCCCCCTCTTTGAAGTATTCGCCTCCACCGCAGATTTGAAATCATCCCGACTAAAAGAAGAGAAGAAAGAAAGATTCACCCATCCGTCCTCCCGTAGAACAGAGCACTTTGGGGGGTTCCCATCCTCAACGACATCTCCCAACAACGCCGTCTTGTCTATACGGATAAACATCTGCCGAGGCGAAATCTTTTGAGTAGAACCCATTTTCTGGATATTAGAATAATCAGGGAAATCTATCTCCCGAATACACTGCCATGGCAATTTCCGTTTTCTCCCTTCCTCCACAAAGAGGAGTCCATCCTCCTCGACCTTTATTTTGTACTCCGACTTATACCATAACAAGACCGACATAAGAATCATCAGAAGAACGGCAAGCAGGGTCAAAAGGAGATTTTCCTGCCCAAATGAGAGGAGCAAAAAATCCCAAGCAAGGAGTACGAGATAGACGTATCTTGCTCTATATTTACGGGTCGAAACGGAGAATGTCTTCTTTTCCATAAAACAATATATTCAGATTGATAACGCATTATTATAAAACGGTATATGGGGAATATCACCATTCCTGCCCACCGCCGGATTCCGCACTACACAAAAATCAAATGCCCGCCCCATCAAGGAACGAAAGCGTATCCGCCTTGTGCTGAAGAATCTTCGAATAAGGAGGCACGCTATTGGTCAACCAGACGTTACCACCCACAATGGTATGATGGCCGATGGTGACCCTACCCAAGATAGAGGAGTTGGAGTAAACCGTCACATTATCCTCCAATATCGGGTGACGAGGCGTATTGATCGGCGTACCGTCCTCGTCGAAAGTGAAACTCTTGGCACCCAACGTAACACCCTGATAGAGCATCACATGGTTTCCGATGATGCAGGTCTCGCCTATCACGACACCCGTTCCATGGTCAATACAGAAATACTCGCCTATCTGAGCCCCGGGATGGATATCAATACCCGTCTTGGAATGCGCCATCTCCGAGATGATTCGAGGGATGACAGGCACACCCAACTTCAGCAACGCATGGGCAATTCGATGGTGGATCATCACTTGGACAATCGGATAGCACAAGATAATCTCGGAATAGGCCGTCACAGCAGGGTCGGAATGGAACATCGCATCCACATCCGTATAAAGCACCCGTTTCAATTCAGGCATACCATCGATGAAACGGAGCGCCAAAGCATCCGACTCCTCTTCCGACTTGCACTCGCCACAGAAAGCGAGGAAACTCTTTGCAATCTGCTCCCGCAACAAAGTCCGCAGATCAGACATATCCACGCCTATATGGTAATACCTACCCTTCTCACAACGGCTGTTCTTGTCGAAATAGCCCGGAAAAATAACATGCGTGGAGAGATCCACAATACGTTGCAAATCTTCCACCGAAGGAAGCGACCAAGACTTACTCTGCATTCTTTTTTCCTCGGAAGAAACCTCAGAGAGGATCTTCACGTTCTTTGCGATTATATCTTCATTTCCCATATCGTCTTACTACGCTAATTTTCTGCAAATTTAATGAAGAGAATGACATGGAACAAATCAAGAGCATCCCTTAAAGTAGGTATAAGGCAACAAAAAAGTCCAACCGACATCACAAAGACAATTCTTTTTCCTATTTTTGCCCATCACATTAACCTAAAAACAAATGACACTTATTTCTTTATTCAAAAGCATTTACCCCTTTGTCAAGCCCTACCGTTGGCTCGTTTTCGCCACGTTGGCACTCACCCTCATCGGTTCGTTGGCCGCCCAGGTAAACGCCATCGTCCTCGACAAGACGGTTGACTCCATCAATGCCTTGATACAGAATAAAAATTTCGAATGGCTGGAGGCCTCCAAAATCCTGACCACCATCTCCATCATCTTGTTAGGCAAGGAGTTGCTCTCTGCCATCATCACTTTCCTACGGAAATACTACGGTGAAAAGATGCGCATCCTCATCTCCAAAGACCTCGCCCAATCATGCATCGAAAAGATGCTGACCTTCCGCATGGCCTTCTTCACCGCCAACGACAACGAGCCGGGAAAACTGCAAACGAGGATCGACCGTGGAGTCGAGAGCCTCACCCGAACCGTACAGAACTTCTTCATCGACATATTGCCGCTCTTCACGAGTGCCATATTAGCCCTCATCCTCATGTTCTCCGCCAATTTCTACGTGGGATTGACGGCGTTGTTCATCGTTCCCATCTACTTCATCATCACCCATGCAGAAGCCAAGAAACTGAAAGGATGGAGAACCCAACGACGTAGTTTCCGAGAGAGCAAGAGCCACGGCATCATGAATATCTTGGAATCCATCAACGTCATCAAGTCGTTCAACAGGGAACAAATCGAGGCCAAGAAGCAATTAGACCTACAGAACCAACTGACAGACAACCAGATGACGACAAGAAAATATAGTTTTCTATTCGACGGCGTGAAAAGTTTCGTGGAACAAATCGGAACCGTCCTCATCATCATCCTGACGGCCTACCTGGTTCTCATCGACTACCCCGGCATGACCATCGGAAAAATCATGTACCATGTCATGCTCTTCAACAACGTCTCCGCCCCTATCCGCCAACTCCACCGCATCTACGACGACATCAACGACGCCTTGATCTATGCGGAGAGCTTCTTCGACATCGTCCATTCCGACGACCAGATAGAGCAAAGCGGAGAGTACAAATCGAAGGAAATCAAAGGCACGTTTGAAATCAAAGGTGTGGATTTCACCTATCCTAACGGGACGAAAGCCCTCCACGACATCAACATGAGGATAGAGAGCGGAAAGATCACCGCCTTGGTCGGACTCTCAGGCGCAGGCAAAAGCACCATCGTCAACCTCTTGGACAAGTTCTATGCTCCCGATTGCGGTCAAATCACCCTCGACGGAGTGGACCTTCAAGAGTACGACACGAAATTCCTCCGTGAGAACATCGGACTCGTCCTACAGAAAAACCACATTTTCGACGGAACCATCGAAGAAAACATTCGTTACGGAAACCCGAACGCCACCATGGAAGAGGTGATCGACGCGGCAAAGAAGGCCTACATCTACGACCAAATCATGGAGTTGCCTCAACAATTCGAGAGCAAGGCGTTGCTCCTCTCCGGCGGACAACAACAACGAATAGCCATTGCCCGGATGTTCTTGAAAAACCCGCCCATCATCTTCCTCGACGAACCGACGGCCAGCCTCGACGCCATCGCCACGGAGCAAATCAAGAATAGCCTCGACGCCATCAAGAAAGACAGGACGGTCATCATCATCTCGCACAGCATCTCGCAGATCATCGACAGCGACGTCATCTATGCCCTGAGAAAAGGACGGGTGGAAGAGTCAGGCAATCCAGATGAGATTTACAAACAAGGCGGCGTTTACAAAGAGATTCTCGACGCATCGGCTCGAAGCCTCAACATCGAAAAAATAGCCCAGCCCATCCGTCCCGACGAGCAAAAATCATAAAAAAACAGCGGAAAGAATGACAAGGAAAGCAAAAAATGGATAACTTTGGTATAGAAGTAAATCAACCTCTATATTAACCATAAAAAAAGAATACTATGACAGCACAAGACATTTTAACGTTAGTTCAAAAGAATTCAAGTTCCATCTCCGCTTTGTCCTCTTCCAACGACAAGATAGACAAAGTCATCAGTCTCATCAACGCCAACAACTCAGGCTCAGGCAACGCCGTAGGCGGACTTTTGAAGGCAGCAGGCGGACTTCTCGGAAAGAAGGGCAGCGCACTCAGCAACGTCGGCAGTGCCTTGGGAGGCAGCAACAACGCAGCCAGCATCATCGTAGCCGTGCTATCTCAATTGAAGGGAACCAACTTGAACAACTTCAACATCAACAGCATCGCCTCCCTATTAGGAAGCGGCAGCAACGCATCTGCACTGAAGACTGTCATCACACAGATTATTAATTTAATCAAGTAAAGAACTAGCAATACAAACTATTGCCAAACTCAAATAAAGAGAAAGTCCCTCAAGAAATTTCATATTTCCGAGGGACTTTTCGTCTTAACCTATATTCAATTAGAGCCAATCAAACCATTTGACATTTCCAAAGAGGAGATGAGACTCTGATTTCTCGCACTATCCTTCAAAGTATAATACTGCCGAAAATTCGAACCAGTTGCTAAGTTAAGGAAATAGACTTAAATTAGCAGACATGAAAGGTAAAAGAAGAAGCTTTACAGCTGAATTTAAGGCTCAGGTTGCCATAGAGGCACTGAAGGGCCAAGAGA
>JAGCWQ010000036.1 GCA_017961765.1 Paludibacteraceae bacterium
GTTTGAATCACAGAACAGTTCTTTACGGACGATGGAAAGACCGAACGCACCCGATATAAAATCGTTTGATGTTCAACTGAGGATTAAAACGACAGGCTCAACCCATCATACGCCACATGAACATTGGTGGGTAGAGAGGCTTCTTGCTCCTCATGAAGTCCGAAATCATGGCTCATGTGCACAAAATAGGTCTGCTTGGGCTTTATCTTATCGACGATGGACAAAGCCTCCTCCACTGAAGGATGGGACAAGTGCTTCTTGTATCGAAGTGCATCTATCACGAACAAGTCCAACCCCTTCAATTTCTCCAATTCATCGTCGGAAATGAACTTCACATCCGTCAAATAGCCAAAATTTCCTATCCGATAACCATAGACTGGCAAACAGTAATGGAAAGCGGTAATCGGCGTTACTTTTATACCCTTAACATAAAAGGGCTGTTCGTCTATCTCATGAAGCGAAAGAGATGGAATCCCCGGATAGTCGTTGTTGAAACAATAGGCATAGACTCGAAGAAGGGCTTTCACCGTCAAATCATTGGCATAGACATCCACATTGCGGAAAGGACGCAAATCGTCAATGCCCATCATGTGGTCCACATGTTCGTGGGTCAAGAGGACGGCATCAAGGTAGGTCAGCCCGTTCGTCAACGCCTGCTGCCTGAAATCAGGTCCGCAATCTATCAGGATATTCACCCCGTCCACCTCCAACAAGGAAGAACAGCGCAACCGCTTATCACGGGGATCCTTAGAGGAACAGACCGAACAACTACACCCAATGTAAGGGACACCCGAAGAGGTTCCCGTTCCCAAGAAAGTTATCTTCACCTTATCTCCTATTTATCGTCCAACCATAAGATTCAATCACGCCAAATCGGCTCATAACGACTCTCATCCGCCTCCATCCGGATACGCCACTCCTGCGGATAGGTATTGTTTGCCCTCGAACCCAAGTTCTTAGCAAACCCCAATGGATGTCCATCAAAACGGACCAGCACCCAACCCTTCGCCGAATTTTGGAAGAGCACTTGCTCCCTCCGCAAGAAATCGATGGCCTCCTTCCAAGACAAATCGACCGTCTCAAACGCCTCCTCGCATATCAAGGAGGAGAAAGCCAATGCCGTATCGGGTAAGACATCCTTCCCCTTCACCTTTCCCAAAACGATTCCCGCTTGGACAACTTGGAGTTCCGACTCCAAGATTGCGGCAAGATGCGCCATTCCCTTTGGCAGAGCATAGAAAGTATCATTTCGTGCAGAGACTTGAAAATCAGAGGCAGCGTTCAGCCAATCATTAAAAACAGCCGGAATTTTCGATGAAGAGGCGGTTTGCTTCACCTTCGTTTTAAAACTACCCGAATCATCACTCTTCCGAAGAAGAGCCAAGAAGAAGCCCTCTCCTTTCGTCCGATGCGGAAAGAAGTGGTAACCCAAGCCTTCCGAAGCGATATTCCAAGCAGCAGGAACATCAAGCGGCAAGAGTTCCGTCCCCAATTCATCGACCATCCAACGCACATTCTCCTCATCTTCCTCCCGATTGTAGGTGCATGTGCTATAGACCAACAGACCGCCCTCCTTCAAAGAAGGATAGATATCCGCCACGATTCGGCGTTGCCGTTCGCTACAGAGCTTCACATTCTCAACCGACCACTCCGCAATGGAGGCAGCATCCTTTCGGAACATACCCTCTCCCGAACATGGAGCATCCACTACAACCATATCGAAAAAGCCACGCAAGCGGGAAAAATCGGAAGGGTCATTGTTGGTCACGACCACATTAGGCGCACCCCATTTCGTCATATTCTCCGCCAAAATCTTCACACGGGCACGAATCACCTCGTTGGAAACCAACAAGCCCTTGCCTGACAAAAGAGAGGCCAAATGGGTGGATTTACCGCCTGGAGCAGCACACAAATCAAGCACCAGCGGCTGATCTACTTGCAGATGTTGACGGAACGCCTGTTCAAGAAACATGGAACTCGCCTCCTGGACATAATAGACTCCGGCATGGAAACACGGATCCATCGTAAACGAAGGACGAGAAGACAAATAAAAACCCGAAGAAGCCCAAGGCACCCTCTCCAACGAAGGCATCCGTCGGCTTTTCGTTTCGTTGAGGCGAATGCTAACCGGAGCATCGGTCGTCAACGCATTTTCAAACGAAGCATATTCCTCTCCCAATAGGGACTTCATACGCTCCCTGAACAGTTCTGGCAAATCCATAAATCCTAATTTTGAAGCAAACTTACATAAAATCGAAAGCATTACGAAAAAGAAGATGCTTTTTTAATCAACATTTGAACCATAAAAACACACCGTCCAACAGAATATCTCCACAACACAACCGTTTAGCTTCCAGAATGCACATAAAGCACATGCACACAGTTCGTTGACTTCACTAATTTCTCTTTTCTGAGACAAAAATGCTCCAAAAACCGATGAAAACGGCAAAAACCAATCCCTTAATCGTCAAACAATTAGAAAAAAGAAGACAATTTTTATTGATAATTATTTGGAAAAAATATTCTTCTTCTATATATTTGCTTGAAGAGGTTAAACTATAGCCACATTATAGAGCCTCTTTTGTTAACACTTTTACTTTTATAGTGGTCAATTTGATAAAACTGAATAAAAAATGAATCGAGCCATACTAATAACAATAGTCTCTATCATCTGCTCCTTGGGATGTGTACAAGCACAAGAGATAAATTTCAAAACGCTAAAAAGTTCTCAAGGAACGATGGATAAACGACTGGACGGCATCTACGCATGGGGTGCGTGGTCACCAGAGACCATTGATATCAGTATCGATTTGAACAACGACTCCGTCTATGTTGACAAGACCGTCTATAGCATAGTTGACCGTCCGAAGAAATGGATGATCAAGAAGAATATGAAATTCGTATGCTTCGCTTGCGCCGATGAATTTTACAACAAGGTGAACGTCAAGCTTTACCAATACGACAACGGTGAATTCCGCGTATATGTCATGGAAGAGAAAAAGGCGAGGAAATACACGGTTAAGTATTTAGGAGAAACCGCCATGAAGGAGGTTACGGAGAAAAGAAGCATCAAGAAAACCCCTGCAAAAGGAAGTGGAAAATAAGCAATGTGTAAATAAATTAGGAGAGCCCTGCACTGAGTGTGGGGCTTTTTTCTACCCTGCCGCCACCCCTAATATCTAACGAGCCATTAATTAAAAATCCACAACAAAGTAGGATTCTTTTCCGATTGTAGCAACCCATCCAAATAGAGCATCATATCGTCACAGACTATCGCACAGCCCTCGCTGACCAAACAGGGGGAATCACAACCGAAATATTCGAAAGAGTGCAATACGACAGAACGTTGGAAGGCATTGCTGTTGGTCGATTCCAACCCATGCAACTTATAATGGAAATGGACTCCCCTCTGACTATAGGCCCGCTCTCCCACTCTATACTTTCCCAAGGAAGAGCAATTACTACCAATTTCATTACTGAAAACCACGCGATCCACCGTATTTCCCTTTCCATGACCATGTGAAACAAGAGATGTCTCCAAAACACGGCTATCCACCAAATCATAGACGAAAAAACGTCTTGTATAAAGATCGTATGAAAAGTCCAATAGGAAACAAAAACGAAGATTCATTCCATGGTTCAACGCATAGAGGCGAGCCTCCTTTGCCTTTTGGTGGATTTTGGTCAAATCATCCACCTCCTTGATTTCAACAACACGCTTGGATTTTTGCACCGAATCAATTTCATAGTATAATACTGCCGAAAATTCGAACCAGTTGCTAAGTTAAGGAAATAGACTTAAATTAGCAGACATGAAAGGTAAAAGAAGAAGCTTTACAGCTGAATTTAAGGCTCAGGTTGCCATAGAGGCACTGAAGGGCCAAGAGA
>JAGCWQ010000037.1 GCA_017961765.1 Paludibacteraceae bacterium
ATCTGCCACTAGTGGCAATTTTTGGTCGTGCTTATAAAAATAATAATCAACCCGAATGCTGGAAACGGGAGCAAAATCAACCTCATCTATACCCCTGAATCACCCCATTCAGCTCACCACCCCCCATCGCCCCACTCTGTCGCCATACCATCTCTCCGTTGCGAAACAGCATTAATGTGGGGACGGATTGCACGCAATATGCCGAAGCTATGGATTGATTCTTGTCTATATCCAATTTCAGGATACGTATGTTGTCACCCAACTGCTCCTTTAACTGTTCCAATACGGGATGCATACGCTTGTAAGGGACACACCACGTGGCAAAGAAGTCCACCAAGACCAAGTGTTCACCTTTGATTATTTCGTTGAATGGTTCTGCCATAGTGTATGGGGATAAGCAAGGCGTGTCACTCATACGAGCAACACGCCTTGTCTTAAGTTTTATCAAGAAGAAGCAAAACAAAAATAGGGGTGTATTATTGCATACCAGTTGCCCAAAATGGGGAATACTATAGTTGTGCGTGCTGCTGTAGGGACGCAAATCATTGCGTCCTAATGGTAAAGTCGCTTGGAAAAGTGTAGCAATTTGTCAAAAAGTCGTACCGAAAAGTGTATGAAATCTTGAAAAAGTCGCTAGGAAAAGTGTATGGATTTGTTGTAAAGTCGCTAGGAAAAGTGTAATTTTGCATAGAAATAGCTATGTAAGATTATGTATTATAGAAAGATAAATGATACTTTGCTCAGTTGGAAGAATAATCCCAATAAAAAGCCTTTGATAATTAAGGGCTGTAGGCAGTGTGGAAAAACGAGTTCTGTGATGGAGTTCGCTAATAAACACTATCCTCATGTTGTTTATCTGAATTTCCATGAGCATAGGGAATATAAGTCTTTTTTTGCTGGGGCACTCGATGTTGACACTATTACGTTTAATATCTCGGCAGGTGTTAAGAATAGTCGTTTTGTCCCATACGAGACTTGTCTTGTGTTGGACGAGATTCAGGATTGTCCCAATGCTCGTTCTTCCTTGAAATTCTTCAAACTGGATGGACGATTCGATGTCGTCTGTACAGGTTCGCTTTTGGGTGTGAATGGCTATAAGACCAAGGAGGAGCAGCAGGAGGAACGTGCAGCGGCGATACCTGTCGGATTTGAAACAGTCGTAACGATGTATCCTATGGATTTCGAGGAATGGCTGTGGGCGAATGGTATCGAACATCAACATATAGATTATTTAAGAAAATGTATGTCCGATGAAAAACCTGTGAATGAGGCGATACATGATAGAATGCGTCAATTGTTGCTTCGTTATATCGTTGTGGGAGGCATGCCTGAGGCTGTCAGTGCTTTTTTGAATACCAACGATATGAATGAGGTTCTCGCCGTTCAGCAAGGAATTGTTGAAGCTTACAAGGCTGATATGCTCAAATATGCACTTCAAGAAGACAAATCATACATTCGTGAATGCTTTGGCTCCATACCTGCACAGTTGGCAAAGGAAAACAAAAAGTTCCAGTACAATGTGATACGTAAAAATGCCCGTTCCCGTGATTATATAGGTAGTCTGCAATGGATAGAGGATGCTGGTATCATTCGTAGGTGTTATAATACTTCCATCACAGAACTGCCACTTAACGGGAATGCGATTCCAGATAATTTCAAGGTTTATATGGCTGACATAGGATTGTTGGTCAGTATGTTGGAAGAAGGCACGACGTGGAGTATATTGCAGGGAGATCTACATGGTTATAAAGGTGCGATCTATGAGAATCTAATGGCAGACATTTTGGGTAAGATGGGTCGCAAACTCTATTTTTTTCAAAAGGAGAGTGGGTTGGAACTTGATTTTCTGATTCGTTATAAGGGTGAATGTGTGCCAGTGGAATGCAAAGCACGTACTGGCAATGCCAAATCCATGAAGACGGTCTTGAATCATCCTGAAAAATACCATGTATTTCATGCATTGAAGTTTGGAGACTACAATGTCGGTCGTGAAGGTTCTATCCTCACTCTTCCTTTTTATATGGCGTTTCTGTTGACGGAATGCACTCCTTCTCCTGTTCATTCTCCCATGTGAATCGGAAATCGTAGAGGTGTCGTATGTAGGGACGCAACGCATTGCGTCCTGATGTGAAAGTCGCTAGGAAAAGTGTATCAGTTTGTCAAAAAGTCGTACCGAAAAGTGTATGAAATCTTGGAAAAGTCGCTTGGAAAAGTGTGGCGACGCAAGATTTTGCATCTCTACAATGATCTATTACCGCATAACGTTACCGCGAAAAGGTTGTATCCTTACAACCTTTTCCCTATCTTTTCGTCTTTATTGTTGCGGCGTAGGCGCTATTGCAAAGGCCCAGGATTGCCGAGATAAGGAACAATGTCTCTATGCCCAACACCTTCCAAATCCAGCCTCCAAGGAGGGCGATGAAGATGGTGATGAAGTGGTTGACGGAGATGCCTGTGGAGATGGTCGCCCTCATCTCGTCCTTGTCCTCGGAGATGTCCTGCACATAGACTTTGGATGCCATCGATGCGAGGGAGATGACGGAGTCGAGCACGTAGTTCACGCAGCAGATGATCATGGCGGTATGCCTATCGAACAGATGATGGGCATAGCCGTAGAAGAAACAAACGACGACGAGGATCAACGTGTCGCCAATCATAACAGGTTTATAACCAATACGGTCGATGAGTTTTCCTACCAATGGGGCAAGCGTGAAACAGGCTATCGCCGAAATGGCAAACAGCAGGCTTATCGTTCCTGCGTCGGCACCATAGAACAGAATCAGTACGTAGGGACCGAATGTGAAGAAGACTTGTTTTCTTGCTCCGTAAAACACTTCCAGCATGTAGTATTTGGAAAACTTTTTTCGGAAGTAGAATCTGCTCTTGTTTTTGTCTGTCTTACTTTGACTCGTCAGTTTCAAACTGGCGAATAGGGCCAAAATCATACAGGCGGTGGCGGCCATAAAAGTAGGGGAGAACAAGGCACTGCTTTGCACAAAAGCAAAGGCGACGATGATGACTCCATATCCTAACAGATTGCCAATCTGATAGATGGAATTTTGATAGCCGAGTGCTTCTCCTCCTTTCCCCTCTTTCGAATATTCGAGTGAAAGGGTGTTTTTCATGCCGAGTTGGATGTGTTCACCTGTCGAATAGAAGAAGATGGCCGCAATCACCAGCAGTTTAACCGGGGGAATGAACGCTTGCATGGTCATGCCGACAACCATGACCAGCATTCCTATCTTATACATCTTTTCTGCCGATGATTTATAGAAAACGGCAAGGATTAACACAAGGAGCAAACCTGGCAATTCACGGAAGAACTCTGTCAAACCACGGTCAAATTCCTGAATCTGCACCACCTCGGCCAGATAGTTGTCGATGACGCCTTTGTACAACCCGAAACCGATCGCGGAGAATAATAATGAGAGGAATAGTGCTTGATAATGAGAATCTTCCTTGAAGATCTTTGATAGCTTGTCCATCTTGCTATGAATGTTCTTACTGTTTGATATCCAGTTGTTAAACCTTTTTTGCCGTGTGGCATAATTGGCTGCAAAGGTATAGAAAATATTCATAAATAGATGTTAGGAGAGCGTAATATATCCCTAAAGACATTAAGCCTCTAGATAATCATTCTCTATAAAAACATCGCCAAATAAAATGGCATGGTTATTTTATTGCCATCGATGCCCACATTGCAATAATTACCTTTTTAGAGATCTCAAATGTGTATGTATCCAAAGAATTTTCCTCCTTACAGCAATGTTTCCTACTATTGCTTTTTTCTGTCTTGAGTTTTCCTTTTTCCTCGCATTTTCTTCGTACTTTTACGTTCGAATACAGCCTAGGAAGGAGACGCCGAGATAGTCTTGCAGCCCTCAACAGGCAACAATGTTTTATTATGAACTGGATTATCTTGTTTGTTGCAGGACTATGTGAAGTGGGGTTCTCCTACTGTTTAGGTCGTGCAAAAAGTGTTGAGGGATTGGAATGGTGGACATGGATGGGCGGTTTCTTCGTCTTCACAATCCTCAGTATGGTTCTATTAGCGAAGGCTACACAAACCCTGCCATTAGGAACTGCTTATCCTGTCTGGACAGGTATCGGAGCGGTGGGCACTGTGCTTGTCGGCATCTTCGTATTTCACGAGTCGGCTAGTTTTTGTCGGCTATTCTTTATCACAACCCTCCTTGGGTCAATCATCGGACTAAAAGTACTATCGTAATATGACACAGTTTAGAGACATGAGACGCAAGCGTCAGCAACTTTCTGAAGAAGAGAATATTGCAATATTGAAGGAAGCGACATCAGGTACATTGGCATTGCTTGGTGATGATGGTTATCCATACGCAGTCCCCCTCAGCTATGTGTATCACGAAGGGAAGCTATACTTTCATAGTGCTTTGAGCGGACACAAGGTGGATGCCATCCGCAGGTGTGATAAGGCTTCTTTCTGTGTCATCGGGCAGGATGACGTGCAACCAAAGGAGTACTCCACCTTCTATCGAAGCGTGATTGCCTTTGGACGCATCCATATCGTTGAGGATGAACAGGAAAAGTTAGAAACGGCCCGTATGCTTGGCAACCGTTACAATCCAAATGATGATGAGAGATTGCAAAAGGAGTTAGAGGGCTCTTTCTCTCGTATGCTAATGATTCGCTTCGACATCGAACACCTGACGGGTAAGGAATCGATAGGGTTAATGAGAATGCGACATTGACACGTAGGATGAGGAGAGTTGGTGCCTATGTATGGTGCAGTGAATGACTAGTGTAATTTGCTATCTTGCTTATATTTGTTCCTTCCCGCGGCTCCTCTTTTCGTTGTCTCTGTTTCTGATGAAATTCAAAAAATGCATATCAAAGTTTTGTGTAAGAGGCGATTTAACGCCTCCTTTTCCTTCCTTTTATTCCCGGCCAGTAGCACCATGCGATAATGGCGGGAATGAGGGATGAGATACATTGAAGCCAAGAGAAGTTATTGATACAGCTGATGCCTCCAGTCATAGCACGAAGGCTATAGAGCGCAACGATGGTGATGATAGCCGTACTCGTAAAAGGCAAGCGACGGATGTCGCCTGTGGCAGAGAGGGCATAGAGGCCTGCCAGGCAGAAGGCGAAGACAAGACCGATGGTCAAGGCATACAGCATCCATACATGTCCGGAGACCATCTGATGCATGATCTCCTTGATACCGTAAGCTTCGAATGCCTCGTCCAAAGCAAATAGACAGCCAATGTGACCAATGGCTATAAGAAAGTGGAGCAATGCTCCGAGTCGTAATCTTTTCATTGTTTTATCTTATTTGTTCTTATATAATGCCCCTCGTGAATTGCGGCAAACGTAGCGACGAAGGCCACAATGACGATGGAGACGACGGTGCAAAATGTCATGGGGACTGCAATGAAGAGCAGAAATCCTGTCGCTTTGTTCGTAAGTGTGTGGGGAAAGCTGCAGTGTCCGTACATCACATGTGCCGAAAGTTGATTCACGATTTTAATGGCGACAATTACTCCTGCCCACAGCCATAGCCATTGTGGCAGTTCGAGTATTGGCAGAAGCTTCCAGGCGCAACACGCAAAGAAGCAGAGGTCTGCCAGACTATCCAGCAAAGCTCCCGTCTTGTTGGCACACTTTAGCTTTCTTGCCAACCACCCGTCCACCATGTCGCTGATGCCGCAGAGACCATAGATTATCCAGAACGGAGAGAGCAGCGAGAGCCATCCGAACTCGCTCGTGGATGATCGAGGCGTGACGGACGAAGACATTGCCAATGCCCCCCCGTCACATCACAAAGGAGCAGACCCAAAGAGCCTGCAATCCTGAGTAGAGTTATGATGTTCGGCAACTGCGTCATCTTATATTCGCTTATGTGTCTGGTGAGCATGATTTTTAACGCTTCTTCATGCACGTTTTTTTCTGTTTTTTGCAGCTGTTCTTATAACGTAAAAAAGCCCCTTATATTGCCATGAAGCACCTTGAAAACGTCTGTCTCTTGAGGCCTGTTGAGGCGTGTTTTGTCGCTTTTTCTCGCCTCATCGTGCATATTCTATAGAATAAACAATACCTTTGTAAAAAGTATTTGATTTAGAAGAATATGGCCGATATCAGACATATTGAAGAAAAAGACCAACTACAGTTGGCCAATATCATCCGTTCCGTTTTTGAGGAATATGGAGTGCCGCTGGTCAACACTGTTTATGATGATCCTCGGACGGAGCATGTCTTTGATGCTTTGGCAGGGAAGAAGGCCGAGTACTGGGTAGTTGTTGACAATGGCGTTGTTCTTGGTGGCTGTGGCTACTATCCGACAGAAGGGTTGCCAGAAGGGTATGCCGAATTGGTGAAATTCTATATGTCACCTGCTGCCCGAGGTTTCGGCTATGGCTCTAAGTTGTTCCGCCAAGCAATCGAAGGGGCATGTAAGACTGGCTATAGTCATCTGTATATTGAGTCGTTTCCGCAGTTCTCCGATGCAGTGTCTATGTATGAACGCCATGGCTTTCAGTATATTCCTCAACGTCTTGGCGACTCAGGACATACCGCAACCACCATATTTATGGTCAAGGATTTGCAGTCCATAAGATAGTTGAATGTCTGCTCTGTTACTTGGTTGAACCTATAAGATTTCCCTATTTTATTCAAAAATTACTCTGTACTGCATAAAAAAGTATGTTTTTTATGCAGTATGACTTGTGGATTGAAGAAAAATAATTAATATTGCATATAGGAAACAAGATATAAGATGAAAACAATCATTTTAAATCAACGTAAAGAACGTGATGAACTGATGTCACGTCCTTATTTAGTACGTAGAAGCAATCAAGATACAGACTTGTTGTTGAGTAGTAGTCTGATAAAGCTAATAACAGGTCCCCGACGAGTAGGTAAATCTACACAAGCATTATTGATGCTTAGAGACAAGAATTTTG
Source organism: Paludibacteraceae bacterium (assembly GCA_017961765.1). Taxonomy (GTDB): domain Bacteria; phylum Bacteroidota; class Bacteroidia; order Bacteroidales; family Paludibacteraceae; genus RGIG10190. The sequence goes on from JAGCWQ010000037.1 coordinate 6,936, forward strand.
CCTACTTGAACTTCGATAATTATTCGTTGTTGGAAGCGTGGGATGCAAACCTTGTTATGCGAATGTTGGATGATGTCTATCCTGGTTATGTGTATATTTTGTTGGATGAAGTGCAGAATCTTGATGCGTGGGATTTATGGGTCAGTGAACTCTATAGATTGGGAAAGAATCTTGTGATAACAGGTAGTAATGCCAGAATGCTAAGCAGTGAAATGGCTACAGTACTGACTGGCAAATATCTACAAGTGGAAATGCTGCCATTCAGTCTTGAGGAGTTTTTTGATTGGAACAAACTGGATCTTCACAAGCTGAGGCCGGAAGATAAAACGAATTCATTGGTATTGACAGATGACTATCTTAGGAATGGCGGTTACCCTGAAGTGGTAGCTTCACGTCAATTGACTCGTAGCTATCTCGATACGTTGTTTGATTCTATTATATGGAAGGATGTGGCTAAACGTCATAATGTCCGTAATGTGAAAGATTTAAATAATTTAGCCATGTATCTTGTGTCTAACTTCTGCAATCCTGTCAGTGCCAATGATTTGACTACAGAACTTGGTTTCTCCAGCGTCAACACAACCAAGAAATATATGGACTACTTGCATGAGCCATACCTTTTCTATTATCTGTTACGCTACAACAATAAACTCAAGTTGATGAAGAAAGCACCTAGAAAAGTGTATGTGGTTGACAACGGATTTGTCGCATCCAAGGCCTTTTCTTTGAGTGACAATTTAGGGCGGTTGCTTGAAAATCAAGTTTTCATCGAACTGATACGTCGAGGCTATGATGTTGAAAAGTCCATGTTCTATTATCGTTCACGAAACGACAAGGAGGTTGATTTCGTTCTTCGCAAAGGAACGAAAATAGAACGTCTGGTACAGGTTTGCTATGATATGAGCAGTCCTAAAACGGAGAAGCGTGAAGTGGATAGTATAGTTGAATGTGCAGGAGAATTAAAATGTAACAACCTTGTCATAGTGACTAATAATGATAAGCGTATAATTGAGAAGGATGGTTATAAGATAGATGTTGTACCCATTGGGGAGTTTTAGGATGTATCGTCTGGAGGACGCTATCTCCGTGCCCCGTACATACGCAGCGTAGTGTAGGATGTGCGGGGAGGCAAGAAATGCTTTCTATTGATAAAATACGAACAAATGGCTCAAAAGGTTGTAACGTTACAACCTTTTATTAAACTTTTTGTATCTTTAGCAACGTCAACTGCTGTCATTCAGAAACTACAGGCCAACTCATATGAAAACAATATGTTGAATGTGGCGAGAAGAGATGTTTAAGGGGCAGTGAGTTATAGTAGCAAGATGGAGGATGCCGAATTTGTCAATGATATGCAATCTTTCTTGCTTTTGACATAACATTCAGTGCTAGTGAGGCTTATTGAACTATCCAAATGGAATGGATATGGATTTGAGTGCTTCAAAGATTATCTCTTGTACTCATTTTAAAACTCGGACAAGATATAGAAGTGTTAAGACATTATGCATGAATATCTTAATGTAAAACTTGACATATTTTAAGAGATGCGCATGTTGATGCTTAACAAAATATTTTAATGAAATTTAGGCAGTTTCTAACAATGGATGCGAAAAGACATTTTTTTAATATTAAAAGAAATTTGGAGATTATTAGGGAAATGGGAGTTAAAGTTCCAGATGGTGAATATCTTTGTCCAGAATGCCTTACCCCATTTGAAGAAAGTGAAATATCAAAGCTAACAGAAGAGGATGTTCCTCAGGCATCTTTGGGAGGTTCTCGCATAACGTTAACATGTAGAAGATGCAATAGTAATTGTGGATCTTTAATTGATGTTCATCTGCTAGAGGCCTTAAAAACTCGAGAACAACAAGAATTTCTTCCTAATACAGATCGCAAAGTGTCAGTAGTGTTAGATGGTCAAAAGTTGAATGCAAACGTAGAAGTGGGCGAAAATAAAGATTTGCGTTTGGTGGTTGATACTAAGCGGAATAATCCGAAAGTTTGGGATGATTTTCGAGAGAACAAGTTGCTGCCAAATGCTGTAGTTAATTTACATGATGCTCCATTGAGGCATAAGCAAGAACGTGTTGACGCAGCCATCATCAAGAATGCTTATCTGTTGTTATTTGCTAAAACGGGATTTACAGTATTAAGTCATAGCTACTATGATTGTTTTAGAAACGTAATATTAGAACCTGATAAATATCAGATTCCTATAAAGTTATGGACAATGCCTAATGAGCAAATTCCTAAAATTCCTGATGGCGTATTTATGTCAGTCAATGAAATCATTAAGGGATTTTTTGTTTCGTTCACGTTATCTCTAAAGAAGAGTTATAAATTTCTTGTTTTTATTCCACTCCCTGGATGTGATTATGATAAAGTTAAGAAATCGTTGACTAATATGAAAGGAATTATGCTTATTCCGTTTGATCCTCAAAAAGATTATATTATGGAGGAAAAATCAATAAAAGAACTGCGTGAGTGGTGTGGTTTAGAAGGCTAATGTTGGGTAGATGAATATTTGAAGAAGTTTACATTATACAAAGATAGTCCTGATCTAATTAATATCAGTTCGATGAATTGTAATTAAAAGATAGTCGTCGATTATCGATTTTACAATCGGTATGCATACAATGTTTCTTTTGGAAGAAACAGTATGCGGCATCCTTCAATATCTGCATCTCCTAGGGGACGGTTTGGACGAGTCGATTGAATATCTCTTTGTCAACTTGTTGAAAAGTTTGCAGTAATCGTCAGCAAAATAGAAAATTTCATTAGTTTCGTCTTTTGGGATCATTATGGTGTTATTTTTCGGTTCGTTTTAATTTTTTTTACTTTAAAATTATGAGAAATAACGCTAATATACCAATAATCAATTATTTAAATTTATCGAGTTGGCGTTAAATATGGATGAATTGAAGCGAAGTATATTGTCGTATTTGGAGACAAGTTTTGAAAAGGACTTGTTAGAGGCTGCATTGAAGAATCTGGAGGATGATAAGAATAAACTGCGTCTGAATAACTTTGCTTATGCTGCTCGCGAACTAACACGTCATTACCTTAAACGCTTGGCTCCTGATGCAAAAGTGCTTCATGCACCTTGGTTTAAGCCTAACAATCCAGATAAACCAAAGGAAATAACACGAGAACAACGTATTAAGTATGCCATTCAAGGATATTTGCGTGATGATATCAGGGAGAGCGTTCTTAAAATAGATTTGAATGAAGTTAGTAAGAATCTAAGGAAAAGTATCAATGATTTGAGCAAGTATACTCATGTTGAGCCTGAAACTTTCAATGTTGACGCAACAACGGTAACTGTTGTCTCTAACAACATTATGAAAGATACTTTGTGTTTCTTCGAGACAATTAGTAAAGCGCAAACATCTGTAGAAGATGCGGTCGATGCCTGTGTTGACGAAGAAATGGTCAGTCAGTTCTATTATGAAACTCATGATGAGATTGATATTTTGGCCACACATGATGAGGTGTTAGGATATGTGGTTACAAGGTTGATTCGATTGGCTAAAGATGACGAAATTATTACTAAGAAGGCAGATGGATTCGTGAAAGTACGATTGCAATATGGCTCAGATGGGGATATGCGTAGAGATGATGGATATGAGACAGTGATAGAATTGCCTTTTACTTCTACATTTGTAGCCAACTATAAGAATTGTGAGGGCGACATCCATATTGAGTCTGCTGAAGTGAATGTGGACAATGACAGTTTTTTTGAATAGAATTATAATTTTGCGTCTCCAACAACTCAAATACAAATTCTTGGCGAATATTAAAAAAAAAAAGAAATCATAGAAAAGATACCCCTACAAATACCAAGAACTGCCAAAGTCCGACCTCTTGTCCGACTTCTTGGCAGTTCTTTTTATTGCTAGTAGTCCTTGTTAGAACGCAATGGACTCCTCGTTGATTTCAAATAACTTCTTGTTTTTGAAGGCGATGGCGATACCGTGTTCCTCGTCGCAGTTGCAGTCGCCTGACAAGCAGATGTCGGGTTGCGATTCGCTATCTTCCGCATCCTCTACCCGTAGGTAGATACTGCTGAGCGAAAGTTCCTTGTGCAGATCGTCGGCCGAGATAGTGTCGCCACCCCAACTCTCGTAGGTTTCGTTGCAATAATCCAACACCTTCTTTTTGATGTTGTTCGTGTCGAATTCGGTGGTCAGCCACATCAAGAGTTCCACCTCCTTCTCGGAAAGGGCCTCTCCATCTTCGCTTTCACCGGAAGTGGTGACCGATAGATCCGTGAGCAGACCGAAAAGGTTGAGGTAGGCTGTGTCGCCAAAATGCCAATCCTTCTTGGTGCGGTTCGCCTTCACCTCGGCTATATGGTATAAAATGGACTCGTTTTCAGCCATTTGTACGTCGTTGTCAGAGAGAATTACGGCAATGCTCTCCCCATCCCATTCCTTGACGGCATACCAACCGTAGTTGCCGTCGGCTGCAATGTGGAGTTTGAACGGAACGATCTTGTTCTCTTTTTTCCTTCGGCCTACAGTCTTGAAGTTCTCCTTCGCCTTCTGTTGGAGAGTCTCGAAAAAGGCCTCTTGTTTTTGCAGGTATTCGGCGTAAGCCTGACGCTGGAGCTCGGAAATGCCCTCTTTTTCTGTTCCCTCCAATTCTATTTCGATAGGAATCTCCTTTCCTGAAAAATTGGCTGTTGCCTTGCCCATCCACCGCTCTTTCTTGTAGCAGAGCACACCCAGCATCTCGTCGGTGAGTTTAGGTGCATTGGCGGAGTTCTTTGGTTTGCTCTCCTTCAGTATCTTCAGATTCTTCTTTGCATTTTTGTCGCCCTGTTTGGCTGCCTTTTGGAACCATTTTTCTGCCAACTCATAATCTTCATCCACACCTTCACCATTAAAATAGCAGCATCCCAAATTAGTTTGTGCATCCGAGTTTCCTTGTTCGGCTGCCTTTTGGTACCATTCCGTCGCCAATTCATAATTTTGGGCTACACCATTCCCAGTATAATAGCACCATCCTAGATTGTTTTGTGCACCCGCATGACCTTGTTGGGCAGCTTTGGTGTACCACTCAACCGCCTTTTTAGAACTTTGAGGAACACCATCTCCATCATCGTAGCTGCACCCCAGGTTGTATTGTGCTTTCGCATCTCCTTGTAGGGCAGCCTTGGTCCACCACTCAGCAGCAAGTTCGAAACTCTGAGGCAGTTTGTCGCCATTAAAATAGTGCCATCCCAGTTTGTTTTGTGCCTCCGCATCGCCTTTCTCTGCAGACTTACGGAGTTGGGCAATCTCGTCGTCCTGTTCGTCCAACCAACTTTTATCGTCGCCGTCCAGAAGAATTTCTTTCTCGCGGTTATAGTCTAAGAAGTTTTTGGTGTCCACTTCTCTGTTCAGCGCTGCGACTTTGATCGTGCTAAGTTGGGCGCAATCGGCAAAAATATCCTTGCCGATTTTTGAAACCGAGTCGAGGAACGTGACCGAAGAGAGTTTTTTGCACTCCTCAAACACAAATCCATCCATCGTTTGGAACGGAATTTCGATCTGTTTGAGCGAATTGCAGTAGGCGAACGCACGAGCGCCTAACTTACCTTTCGAGAGGATGGTCACCTTTGTGAGACCGGATTCAGCAAAAGCATAGTGTCCCACGCTCTCAACCGAAGCCGGAATGGTTATGTTTTTCAATTTCTTACATACCCGAAAGGCTTCTCCTTCGATGGTTTGGAGGGAGTCGGGGAGTGTGATCTCCTCTAATTTTGAACATTCATAGAATGCGTCTGCCCCGATAGAGGTTATGTTTCCCTCGAATACCACTTTCTTCAAGGAGGTACAGTAGCTAAAACAGCTGTCACTCAACTTTGTTACGTTTTTGCCCAAAGTGATAGAGGTGAGGATTTTACATCTGCTAAATGCACTTTTCGCTATTTCTATAACTGATTCAGGTGTCTTAACCGTCTCAGTGTCAATCATGCAGGAAATCAGGATCTTGCCATCGGCAGAGAGCAGAAAACCATCTTTCAGACTAATATACGGATTGTCGGGCGAGATGGTGATTTGGGTGGTAGGAGGGAAGGAGTCTGACATGAAACATTCAACATTGGCAGGAATTTCCACCTCCTTCAAATTGACGCACCCCTCGAAAGCACTCTGGTTTATTTTTTTCAGTGATTTCGGAAGTTTTATTGATTTTAAGTTTGTGCAATCCCGAAATACGGCGTCTAGTTCTTCTATACCCTCCGGCAATTCAACGGAACTAAGAGCGGTGCAGTTCGAAAAAGAGCCATATCCCAAATTCTGCATCTTTTCAGGGAAGAGGACCTCCTCCAAGGCTGATGCATTGAAAAAGCAACAACGGGGCAACTGGTCTAATGACTTGGGAAGAACTACTTTCTTCAGGTTCCGACATTTTTCAAACACATCATCTTCCAGTTTTTTGATAGAATTGGGTAAATGGATTTCCGTCAAGGAGGAACATTCCTTAAATGCCCTTTCCCCTATAAATTCCAAACCATCGGGTAGGGTGATATGGGTAAGCTTGGAGCAACTGTTAAACGCATCTTCGCATATCTTTTTCAATGTGCTTGGTAAAGTGACCGATGTCAGATTTTTGCAATCGTTGAAAGCAAAATACTCTATTTCCGTCACACCTTCGCGAATCACTACTGTCTCAATTTTTTTGTTGTCGCTGAACGCAAAGCCAGCTACGGAAGTCTCTCCTTCTTTGGGGATTATAATCTCTTTCTCGGTTGTTTTTCCTTCTTTTGCCATAACTCTAGGTTTGAATTTTGTTGTCGAAATGATAGATAGTTGCTGTATTGATATAGGCAAGAAATGTCCCCGCATTAGGGGCAGGGACTTTCTTCCTAATAGATTTTATTTCTTGGTAGGCTTGTTTACCTCTATTCCATACTTGCTAAAGTCGAACTTCTCCAATGCCTTCATGGCGTAGAGATAGCCTATTTTGCAGATGGTGTCAGCCTTGTCGGCGTTGAACAAGCCTATTTTTTTCACTTTGGAAGTCTCTATGACGATGTCGCACATTTTCTTTTGCTCTTGGGTGTTGCCGTTGACAGCCAAGTGGAAGATGCGTTCTGCCACCTCCAATACACCATCCACCTCGTTTATGGGTTCGGTAGGGTTGACGTGGACACCAATCAGAATCTCGCAATCGTTCCTAAGTATCTGTGCAGGCAGGTTGCAGAAGATTCCTCCATCAACATATTGTTTGCCGTCAATGATTTTGGGCGTGAAGAAAATAGGAATACTGGCAGACGCAATGATCTTATCCAATAATGAGCCAGAGGAGAAATAGACGTTCTTGCCTGAGTTCAATTCCGTGGCGTTGATGATCAACGGAATCTTTAGGTCTTCGAAGGTCTCCGCTCGCAAGGATTTGTCCAATTTGTTGGTGTATTTCTCAAGGTTGATCAAGCCTCCTCTCTTCGGAAGGGTAGGTCGTACCATTTGGAAGGAGGTGTTGTTCCTGAAGAATTCCTTGATTTCATCCGTGCTGTGGCCGTCTGCGTATAAAGCACCGACAATTGCTCCTGCGCTTACACCTGCTATGACATCGATTTTTAATCCGTAGTCTTCCAATGCTTTGATGACTCCGATGTGAGCGATGCCTTTTGCGCCGCCTCCGCTCAGAGCCAATCCGATTTTGTATTTTTTATGCTCCATGTTCTGAGTTAGACTCTTCGTATCCGTTTTCTATATTGCTCATAAATGTGAAAGTCTGGTTGTAATGCTTCCAAGGGAATCTTTTCTCCACCCAAGCGGCATAGATTCCGAACAGAATGAGGATGCCGATGAGTACAGGAAGGATCATCGTCTGGGTGCCGAAAGCGTACCAAGCTCCCAAGGCTACTGCGATGTTCAGACTTTGTTGGATGAGAACCACTTGCTGGTGGGAGAAGCCTGACGACACTAACCTGTGGAACATTTGGTTCTTGTGAGGGGTGAGGATGTTCTCTTTGTAGAAAATCCTCCTGACAACGGTATAGCTGGTGTCGAATATGGCCACCATGCAAATCAGTACCCACAGAACGATGGATATGTTCTCCTGGTTTTGGAAGTAGATGCCAAACACGGCGAAGTTGAATCCGAGGAAGGTGCTCCCAGCGTCGCCCATGAATATCTTGGCTTTCTGCCAATTCAATTTCAAGAAACCGCCTACGCATGGAATTAAGAATATGAGAGCGTTAGGACAATTGAAGATGAGGCTCATCAGGCAGATGCTGATGGCTTCCGTACCTAAGTTCCCGTCTATTCCGTCGTAGAAGTTGAATAAGTTGATGAACCAAAGGAAGGTAACAAACGCAAGTCCGTTGGTGATGATCGGGTTGTCTATCACGAAACAACCGAAGTCGATCTTTGTCAAGCCTCCCAACAGATACATGGAAATCCCCACGGTCAAGGATTGGACAAGCAGTCTTAGCCATGGTGACAATTGGAGTGCGTCGTCCCGTATCCCTAGTAAGACTAATAGCGCTCCGGGTATAAGGGCGATGGCGATTTGGTCGGGAATCATGTCGGGGGCAATATAATGCAAAGCCGCGATGCAAGCGTACCAACAAGCGACAATGGCCAAACCTCCCCCCAACGGCGTTATCTTTGTGTGATAGCTACGTTGGTTTGGCATATCTAACAACCTTTTCTTAATTGCCCATTTCCTAATGAGATAAGTGATTATCCATGAGAAAATAAGAGCCATCAAAAATAGAAGCAATAGCATTTCTTATTCTGTTTTTGTTTTGCAAATATACGAAAAAACACGTATTCGTACATAGAATTAAACTATATCTATACGCTTTTATTGTATTGCTATGCGGAAAATTTTTTCCACCTTCTTTTAGGGGGTGAAAATGCCTCGTGCCGATATTTTGCTCGTTTCTTTCCATTATCTTTGTGGGGAGGTGGATTGTGCCCCAATCCCTTTTTCATAGAAGTTAGGTAGAGATGATTGTCCACATTGATTGTAATAATTTTTTTGCGAGTTGCGAATTGGCTACTCGTCCAGATTTGCAAGGCAAGCCGGCTGTTGTGGCGAACGTCACGGAGGCGGGCGGTGGCATCATCTTGGCGTTGAACAACGAGGCGAAGGCGGTGGGCTTGAAACGCGGCAACCCGATTTTTCAGGTCAAAAATCTGTTGAAGGCAAAGCAGGTGACGGTCTTTCCCGTGAACCATGCCAAGTACGAAGATTTCTCTCGTCGGATTGTCCACGCCGTTTTGAAACAGGATTTATTGCAGGATTTTGTCCAATATTCGATCGATGAATTCTTTGGAGAACTGCCGATTGACGATGCTGCCGTGTTGCGTGATTATATATTGAAAGTCAAGGATTTGATTTTTGCGACGGCGGGCATTCCGGTTAGTTGTGGTGCCTCTTCGACCTATACTTTGGCCAAAGTGGCTACCCATTACGCCAAGCGTTATGCGGGGTATGGGGGAATCTGCATCTTGCCGGCGGACAAGTATGAGGTGGCGTTGAAAAAACTCTCGGTCTCGGATGTGTGGGGTATAGGACGGAAATCGTCGGTCAAGTTGTTGGGAACCGGAATTCAGTCGGCTTGGGATTTCGTCTCCCTTTCCGAGGGTTATGTGCGCAAACTTTTCAGTCTTACGGGTGTACGAACGTGGCGTGAGTTGAAAGGGTTGCCGAGCATTGATTTGAAGAGTCAACCCCAACAGCAAAGCATCATGCATTCGCGTACCTTTGCCTATATGATCCCCGATTTGAATGGACTGAAAAAGGAGGTTTCCAATTTTATGGCGGCAGCTTGCAGTAAGTTACGGGGGCAGGGGAGTGTCTGCCGATGTGTCAGTGTCTTTATCGCCACCAATCCCCATCGGTTGGATTTGCAGCAGTACACTAACAACCTCTCCTACAAGTTGCTATCTCCAACATCGGATACGTTGCTGCTCAACAAGGTGGCGATGGGTCTGTTGGAGAATATCTATAAGGAAGGCTATCTTTATAAGAAGGCTGGGGTGGTTCTGTCTGAATTGAGCGATTCTTCGGCCGTCCAGTTGGATCTCTTCCAATCGGCGGTGCATAATCCTGTCCGAAGTCGCAAGTTGATGGGAGCCATCGATGCGATTAATGAGAAGTTCGGTATGAACATGATTCATCTCAGTGTGCAGGGAAACGAAGCTGAGCCTGTGGAGAAGAAGGGGTTTAAAAGTTAAGCGTTGAAAATAAGGACTTGTTTAATTGGGTTTTGGCAAGGCGTGCTTGTCTATAATTAAAGTTTTAAGTAGGTAAATATGAGTCTTTTATATAGTAAATTCGATCAAGCGTATGATGTTGAGCTTGAGGCAAGGGGTAATGGAGAAATCAGCGAAGTCAACTTCGAAGTTTCTCTTGATAGCATCTATGATCGCTATAAAGAATCTCATGGGGGGATGCCGAGCAGCCTCTCTTTAAATATCGTAGATACGCTTGCCTTGGGGTATGGTTATGGTTTTACAAGCATAGATAGTGCCTATCTTGAACGATTGGTGGCTTTGAAGGAGTTGATTCTGCCCAATTCCATCAAGGAAATAGTGTTGACGGAAAAACTCAAACGGATTTTGAAGGATAACAATGTGCTTATTCGAGGAGTTTTTGACTCTTTTGCAGAGCGGTTTGCTGAGGAGCAGAATCTAAATTTCAGGCCTATTGATTTTGTTTTTGCCTCGTATGATGGGCAACACGAAAGCTCGGTGTTGACGATGCTATTCAAGCGGGATGGGCGAGCCGTTGTGGAAGAGTGCATCTCTGCGGAAAACTCTTCGGATTGGGTATCCTATAAAGAGCTGCCTGCGGAGTTTTGGAAAAACCTAAGTTGTGAGCAGGTGGCAAATTTGTTTCCGTCGGGTTATAATGCTATACTTGCGGATGGTCGGCTTGCCAATTTTATGGAAAAGGCAAAACTCCATGTGATTTATTCAGGGGCGAATTGAGAGGCTATTCCATCTTATACACGTTGGTCTCCCTTCTCTCGAAACCGACGGATTGGTAAAGTCGGTTGGCGATTTCTCGTGAGGGGCGAGAGGTGAGCATGATGCATCCTTTCCCGTTCTCTTGGGCGTAATTGATGAGGTGTTCGATGAGGCGTTTCCCTATCTTTTGGCCTCGTGCGACTTCGTCTATGACGACATCCTCGATCCAGCATTTTTTGCCCGTAGGCGAGCTATAGCAGGCTAGGGTGGCCATACCAACGATGGAGTCGTTGTGGTAGGCTAGGAAGAGAAACGTGTGGCCTGAATGGACAATCGCATCCAACTCCTCTGTGGAAATCCCCTTGCAATGGGCTGTCAATTGGGGTAGCAACTTATTGATAGCCTCTGTCGTGTTCGGTGTTGCTTCCGTCAATAACTTTATTTCCACGTTTCCCATAGATTGATACGAACCCAATGAAAGCAGGAAGAAGCAGTATGCCTCTTCCTAATATTCCGTTTTGTCTGCCTTCTCCTCCCAAAGTTTAAAGGCCTCCAAGGCCTCCTCGTGGAGAATCTGTTGCCGTTTGATGAAACGGTCATCGACAGACTTGTCCAATTCTTTATAGATGAAGGCGTCGTCAAAGCCAATCTTTGCGGCGTCGTTCTTGTCGTTCGCATAGTAATAGTGGTCGATGTGCGCCCAATACATGGCGGAAAGGCACATCGGACATGGCTCGCAGGATGCGTAGAGTTCGCAGCCGGAGAGGTCGAACGTACCCAACTTTTGGCAAGCTTCACGGATGGCCATCACCTCGGCATGGGCGGTAGGGTCGTTGTTCAATGTAACACGGTTGGCCGCAGCTGCAACAACTTCACCGTCTTTTACGATAACGGCTCCGAACGGGCCACCTCCCTCGTTGACGCTCTTGATGGACAATTCGATGGCTAAGCGCATGAATTGAGCCTCTTTCTCTTTATTATTCTGCATTTTCATCTTCAGTGTCGTTTTTTATAGGTTTGTCGTCCGCATATTTCCCCGCCTTGATGTTTTGGGTGAGGGAACTGAGGGCTTTGATGGTGTAGGCAACGTTTTCTTGGGTATGCAAGACGGTCGGGATGAGACGAACCATCACCTTGCCCTGTTGGATGTAAGGGTAGATGATATGCATACAGAAAATGTTGAATGTCTCGCGAAGGTCCACCATCGTATGGACGGCTTCCTGCATATTCTTGACGGAGACATAGACTGGTGTGACAGGTGATTCTGTCTGTCCGATGTCCAAGCCCGCCTCCCTAAGTCCTTTTTGGAGCGGAACCACAATGTCCCAAAGTTGTTCTCTCAGTTCAGGATGGGACCTGACGTATCGTAAACGGTTGAGGGCGCTGGCAGAGATGGCGGCTGGCAATGCCTCCGAGAATGTCTGCGAACGCATGTTGTAGCGTAGATAGTTGATGACCTTCTCGCTTCCTGCCACAAATCCTCCAATTAATCCCAATGCCTTACCGAACGTGCCGACCAGCAAATCGATCTTATCTTGTACGCCCAATTGCTCGGCAGCACCTAGTCCGTTCGGACCTACCGTTCCGAAGCCGTGTGCATCCTCGACCAAAAGGCGGAAGTCGTATTTCTCTTTCAAAGCGGCAATCTTGTCCAATGGGGCAAAACGTCCGGAGATACCGATGGTTCCTTCCGTCACCAAGAGTACGCCTCCGTCATGCTCTTTGGCGTGTTCGCACGCTTTTTGGAGTTGACTCTCGATGTTCTCTATGTCGTTTTGCTTGAATATGAGACGTTTGGTTGTGTGCATCTTGATGCCGTCATGGATGCTGGCATGGATGTCTGAATTGTAGAGAATCACGTCGTCACGTCCGCAAAGACAGTCGATGATGGAGACCATTCCTTGGTAGAACGAGTTGAGGACGAAAGCATCCTCCTTTTGAACGAAATCGGCAATTTCACTTTCCAATTGTTCGTGAATGGCCGTCTCTCCTGTCATCAGGCGGGAGCCCATCGGCGTTGAAAAACCATATTTCTTGGCAGCCTCCAGGTCGAAAGCCTTTATCTCCTCGTTGTTGGCAAGACCAAAGTAATTGGTTATGCTCCAATTGAGCATCTCTTTTCCCCTGAATTTCATGTTAGGACCTAAATCACCTTCCAACTTCGGGAACATGAAGTAGCCGTGGCCCATTTTGCTCCACTGTCCTAAAACGCCAGGGTTGCTTTCTATCTTTTTAAATATATCCATCTTGTAATCTCTTAATTACTAAATAGAAAATTTTTTTAATCAAAATGGCATTTGCTCGACAGCCTCTGGATCAACGCTTTGTTCTTTCTTGTGGCAGTCGTAGCGGTTCTTTACATTGAATTGTTCCGTCTTCGAGTAGCCGAGGCTATCGTTGGCGTAAACCTTGTTCATGAATTTACCCCAGATAGGAAGAGCCATGGCTGAACCTTGTCCGTACTTGATGTTGTCGAAGTGGATGTCTCTGTCTTCACCGCCGACCCACACGCCGGTAATCAAGTTGGGTACGAAGCCCATGAACCATCCGTCTGAGTTGTTTTGGGTGGTTCCCGTCTTTCCTGCGACAGGCGTCTCCCAACCGATATGGTAGTCGTAGCTTCTTGTCCTTAGTCTCAATCCCGTACCTCCGTTGATAACGCCTTGCAAAAGGGAAATCATCTTTTCGGCGGTCTCCTCGCTGAAGATTTCGTTCATGCGGGGAACGAAGGTGGAAATCACGTTTCCGTTGTTGTCCTCGATACGGGTGACATACATAGGCTCCGTTTGGATACCCTTGTTGGCGAATGCCGTGTAAGCGGAAACCATCTCGGAAACGGAGATGTCTGCGATTCCCAAACAGAGGGAAGGTACAGGGTCTATCTGGTTCTTAATTCCGAAAGAGTGCAAAAGTTTTACGAAGTTCTCTGGGTTATATTGTTTGATGAGGTAGGCGGAGATCCAGTTGTTGGATGTCTGCAATCCTCGTTTCAGCGTGATCATCTTACCAATCTCGTTCTTTCCTGCGTCGCCGTAAGGCACGTTGCGTGGCTGCCAAATACCGCTAGGTGTAGCGATTTGAGGCTGTACGTTAGGCACTTCGTCGCAAGGTTCCATGCCTTGTTCCATCGCTAAGGCATAGAGGAACGGTTTGATGGTGGAACCCACCTGTCGGCGTCCGACGCCTGCCATGTCGTATTGGAAGAAGTTGAAGTTCGGACCGCCCACGTAGGCTTTGACATGGCCGTTGAATGGGTCGATGGACATCATTCCCGTACGGAGGAAGGATTTCAGATAGCGGATGGAATCCATAGGGGAGAAGACCGTGTCTTTGCTTCCCGTCTCCCAAGAGAAGACCTTCATGGCCACAGGGGTACTGAATGCCTTTTTGATTTCAGCCTCGGTACAACCTGCCTTCTTCATCTTTCGGTAGCGGTCGCTCAGTCTCATCGTGCGGATGAGGATGGAGTCCACTTGGGCTTGGGTGGATCGGTTGGAGTAAGGTGCCTTCTTGGCGTTTCTTGGCGTAAACTTCTCCCTGAAGAAGAGAGGTTGCAAGTAGCCACCTAAGAACTCTTTCACAGACTCTTCCGCATATTTTTGCATACGGGAGTCGATGGTCGTATAGATTTTCAAACCATCCGTGTAGATGTTGTAGTTCTCGCCGTTAGGCTTTTTGTTCTTGCTGCACCATCCGTAGAGAGGGTTGGTCACCCATGCAAGCGAGTCCTCGTAATATTTTTGTCCAGCCCATTTCGGATATTTGCTCTTGTCTGGGAATTCCGCCGTCATCATCATACGCAGTTGTTCCCTGAAATAAGGGGCGAGACCCAACTTGTGGTCCACTTTCTGGTAAATCAGGTTGATAGGCGTTTTCTGGAGAGAGTCTCTTTCTGCGGCCGTGATGTGTCCACGACGGCACATCTCTCCGAGGACGATGTTCCTTCTTTTTATGCATCGGTTTTGTACGGTGCTATCCTTCTTGACAGGGTTGAAGAAAGCGGGGTTCTGGCACATTCCCACAAGGAGGGCGGCTTCCTCGACTTTCAATTTATCTGGTGTCGTACTGAAATAGATTTCGGAGGCCGACTTGATGCCGACTGCATTGTTTAAGAAGTCGAATCTATTGAAATACAATGAGATAATTTCGTTTTTTGTGTAGTATTTCTCGAACTTGACAGCAATCACCCATTCGTTGAGTTTTTGGAAGGCTCTTTCGAATTTGTCTTTAGCTGGTTCGGAGAAATAGAGTTTTGACAATTGCTGGCTGATGGTACTACCACCTCCTGATTTTTGATGCATGATGAGGGTCTTGAACAAGACACGGAAAAGTGCTGTACCGTCGATGCCCGAGTGCTCCCTAAAGCGGAAATCCTCTGTTGAGATGAGGGCGTTCACAAGGTGGGGAGAGAGTTCTTCATAAGGGACGAAGACACGATTCTCCTTGCTTTGAAAATAACGTCCAAGGACTTTCATGTCACTCGAATAGATTTCGGAGGCGAATTTGTCTTTCGGATTCTGCAACTCCTCTATATTGGGCATGTAACCTAATTTTCCGTTGGATATCATTGAAAATATGACATATATGGAAATGAATCCTAACAAGATGAGGCTCCAAAAACCAATAAGGATTTTTGCGGTCAAACTCAATTTTTTCGTTTTTTCTTGTTTTCCCATTCGGCAAAAATTTATGAATCTAACGCAAAATTAATCTTTTTATTTCTCTTCCCAAAACTAATATATAAAAGATTATGTCGTAATTTTGCATCGAGAAAAATAGGTGTATTGATGTCTTCCCCTTGTCGGGGAAATGTCTGACGGTAATGGAATAAAACGAAGGCGCATAAAATGGATCGATTTGAATTTCTGAAGATAGTGCGGACCATCTTGGGGTTCGTCTGTTCTCCAAGCAAGATGTGGCAGCAGGTGGAGTCGGAGCGAAAGGAGGCTACAACCATCCAATTGGAGTTCTATTATCCGCTTTTGGCCTTTGTGACGGTGGCTGCTTTTTGTGGGGCTTGGTTCAGTGCGGATGATTTTGTCTTTGCCGTTTGTCTGAAGAAATCCGTTCTGACGCTCTCCGCTTTTCTGGCAGGTTATTTTCTCTCCATCCTGACCTTGATAGAGGTTTTTACTCGCCTTTGGAATGTTGAACGGGATTATAACTTGTTCGTCCGACTCGTCACTTATTCTTCTTCTTTGATGCTGGCAATCAAGTCGATAGTTTCACTCTTCTCCAGCTTTTTCTTTTTGCTTTTGGCCAATGTCTATGCGGCGTTTATTATATGGGAAGGCCTCTCTGTCTTGTTCCCTGCTTTTGAGGCTGAGTTGAAAAAGCAAAAGGTGAAGGCTACGTTTATCGTCTTTGCTGCCATCTACATATATCCCAATTTGTTTGAGGGATGCTTGAATTATTTGATGAAGTAAGGGTGATTGTTTACCTTTGCGATTAGAACGCTTTAAATACGTTATTTTTTATCATGGACAAGGTTAAGAATGATATATTGATTAGAAATAAAAGGGCCACTTTCGATTACGAGCTGATTGATAAGTTCCAAGCGGGCATTGTCTTAGTCGGCACTGAGATAAAATCGATTCGATTGGGCAAGGCTAGTCTAGTGGATACCTTCTGCTATTTTTCGAACGACGAGATTTGGGTGAAAAACATGAATATCTCGGAGTATTTCTATGGTACCTACAACAACCACTCGCCTCGTCGCGACCGCAAGTTGCTTTTGACGAAACGGGAGATTCAGAAGATCCGTCGGCAGACGAAGGAGACGGGTTTCACCATCGTTCCTGTCAAGTTGTTCCTCAACGAGAAGGGTCTGGCGAAGTTGGAGATTGCGGTGGCCAAGGGTAAGAAGGATTACGATAAGCGGGAGTCGTTGAAGGAGAAGGACGACCGTAGGATGATGGATCGTGCCATGAAGAAGTTTTGATACTTTGCACGGTCTTATATTTAATGGTATATTAAGGATAGCCCCATGCTTCGGTGTGGGGTCTTGTTTTATTTTTTAACACGCTATTTAGCAGAGGCTTGATGGATAATAATGAACTGTTTCTTCAGTTGGAGAACCTGATTCCCCGTATTTATGGGGTGAATTTCGATTCTGTGATTAATTGGACGATCCGTAAGGGCGAACAATGGGCTGTTGTCGGTTTGAACGGGGCAGGTAAGACGATGTTGGCCGATTTGCTTTGTGGCCGCCACGCCGTTCGACAGGGGAATGTGAAATATGGATTTTGGGACGACGAGCGCGAGCGTGCCGCAGGCTACCATTACCCAACGGATCGGATACGGAAGGTCAGTTTCGAGTCGGCTTATAAGTTGGCGGATTACAAGAACATGTACTATCAGCAGCGGTTCTCCTCCTCGGAGAACGAGGATACCCCTACGGTGCGTGATTTGGTGGAGTCGATGAACCTTTCGGAAGAGGAGAAGCAGACCTATTGCTCACGGCTCAATCTGACGCCTTTGTTGGATAAGCACATCATCATGCTCTCTTCTGGAGAATTACGACGGGTCTTGATTGCCAATGTCTTGATGCAGAAGCCTGCCCTGCTGATTTTCGACAATCCGTTCATTGGGTTGGATAAGGAGATGATGGCTGACTTGAATCGTTTCTTTGATGAAATTGCCCAATTCCAGCAGATGGTCTTCTTGGTGCCTGCTTTGAATGAGATTCCTAATTGCGTGACGGATGTACTTCCGATAAGGGATAAGGTGCTTGGTGAACCTATGAAGCGTAAGGAGTTCCTTGCCTCTGAGCACTCCTGCTTGCAGCCGGGACGGACTTTCTCGGAAGAGGTGGTCTTGCCACAGAGCGTGGTGGAGAGGCGTGAGTATGAGACGGCGGTTAAGTTGACTGACATAAACATATCTTATCCGGGAAGAACTCTTTTCAACCACTTGAATTGGGAAATCAAGCGTGGGGAGAAGTGGGCGTTACTTGGTCCGAACGGGGCGGGTAAATCCACGTTGTTGAGCCTTTTCGTCGGAGACAATCCACGGGCATACTCCCAAAATATTACGATTTTCGGTCGCCGAAGAGGAACGGGTGAAAGCATTTGGGACATTAAGCGTCCGATTGGTTACATCTCCTCGGAGATGCACCTCTATTTCCATGAGGACCAGCCTTGTCTGCGAATCGTGGCTTCTGGTTTTTACGATACGATCGGGTTGTTCCGAAAATGTACGGAAGAGCAGGAGCGGGTAGGATTGGAATGGATGCGTCTGTTGGGCATTGAGCATTTGGCTACACGTTCATTTTTGAAGATTTCAGGAGGTGAACAGCGGTTGGTGCTTTTGGCTCGCACGTTGGTGAAGAACCCTGATCTGTTGATTTTGGATGAGCCCCTCCATGGTTTGGATCTTCCTCATAAACGGAGGGCACGGCAAGTGATTGAGACCTTCTGTGCGCAGCCCGACCGGTGCCTTATCTATGTGACGCATAGACGGGAGGAAATTCCTTCCTGCGTAGATCATTTCTTCGAGTTGAAGAAACTCTGAGGGATTACCCCTTCTGTTGTTCGTCTAGTCGTTTGATTTCGTCGCGAAGGTGGGCGGCTGTTTCATAGTCTTCTTTTTCAATGGCAGAGGCCAACCTTTTTTTGAGTAAGGAGAGTTGGTTGCCTTCGGAGTGGTCCGGACCGTTCGTAGGTGCGACGCCTGCCTTTTCCAAGACTTCGTCGTTCGTATAGATAGGGGCATTGAATTTTAGGGCCAAGACGATGGCGTCGGAGGCTCGTGAGTCGAAGCGGCGGGTGTCTCCGAATCGGTCGCAACAGATTTCGGCGTGAAAGATGTGGTCTTCTACCTTGTTTAGATACACCTCCTTGATTTCAATGCCGTAGCCTAGCAACGTCTCTTGAAACAGGTCGTGGGTAAGCGGACGGGGAGGTTGAACGTCGCTTGTGGCAATGACGATGGCTTGTGCCTCGGAATTGCCGATCACAATAGGAATTCGTAGGTGGCTCTCTTTGTCCTGTAGCAACAACAAATACGCATCTTGCTTCTTGATGCTTGCCGAAAGCCCTAAAAGGGATAATTCTCTTCTTCTCTCCATCCGTTGCGTTTATGTTTTAACACACCTTTATATGCAAAGGAAATGATTTTTTTTATAATATGGCGATTCTCTTCCTCAAAATATGGCGATAAATGGGATTCGTTGGGCTGTTTGCGGTTCTCCTGCGATAAAAACGCTTGTTAAATTCGATTTTTTTTATGAAGTTTGCCAAGATTAAGAACAAAAGAAAAAGATTATGAAACCCTTCGTGATAACAGAAGATGCAACTGCCATAAAAGCTATTTTGGAAATAGTTTGCTTATTCATCGTGATTTTTATTTTTATCGCCAATACCATAGGTCTCAAAATTTGGATTGGTGTATGTTTTTTTGTTCTCCTTGTCGTGAGGCTATGGATGTCCAAATCCAAAATGAAAGGGGATGTGCCCGAGAAGATTTTCTTGAAGATAGACGAGCAGGGAATAACATTTCGGAGTATGGAAGAGGATGCTTCCTATCTTGTCAAATGGCAAGATATTCGGAATGTGGAAGTTACGGCGAAAGATGCCTATTCTGATGTTTGGATCTATCGTAAGAAGGGAGGACCCATTTTCAATCGATTGGGCTTGACGAAGTTAGGCTCTCATGGCTTCTTCACCTACTATATCCTTAGACACAAACTCTTTGCCTTTGCTGACGATAAGAAGAAGATTAAATGTCCGTTGACAACGTTGGGGTGAATTAAGAAGCATTTTTGCAAAATTTCGTGTGGACTTCTATAAATAATTTAGGAAAATCCTTTGCTGTTATGTAAATAAACGCTACTTTTGCGGGAAATTTCCTACGTGGTAAGAAAAGAGGAGCAATCCCACCACCGGAATTAACTTAAAAATAATAAGTTTTAATGTACGCAATTGTAGAAATCAAGGGACAACAATTTAAGGTTGAAGCTGGCCAAAAGTTGTACGTTCACCACATGGAGGAGGAACGTGGTTCTCAAGTCGTATTTGACAAAGTATTGTTGGTTGACAACAACGGAAGTGTAGTAATCGGTTCTCCTACAGTAGCAGGAGCTAAGGTAACTGCAGAGGTAGTTTCAAACCTTGTTAAGGGTGAGAAGGTTATCGTATTCCACAAGAAGAGAAGAAAGGGTTATCGTAAGAAGAACGGTCACCGTCAATACTTTACAGAGTTAGTAATCAAAGAAGTAGTCGCTTAATTAAAATTTTGAAAGAAAATGGCACACAAAAAAGGTGTTGGTAGTTCCAAGAACGGTCGTGAGTCAGCAAGTAAGCGACTCGGTGTTAAGGTTTTCGGTGGTCAATTTGCTAAGGCAGGTAACATCATCGTACGTCAAAGAGGTACTGTTCACAATCCAGGTGAGAATGTAGGTATGGGTAAAGACCACACTTTGTTCGCTTTGGTTGACGGTATTGTGGTTTTCAGAAAGAAGAAGGACAACAAGTCTTTCATCTCTGTAGAGCCTACTAAGTCTGCTGAATAATTTCAGTGATATATGATAGATAAAAGCCCTTCGGTTTTCCGATGGGCTTTTTTCATGGGCTTACTTGTCTAAGTTGTGACTGATTTTGGGCCTTAAATATAATGTTCATATCTGAGACTTTTCTGCATCAACGAAGACGCAGACTGGAAGTCTATTATATAGAAAAACTTTTCCTGCCTAAGGATTGGGATGCCCTTCTTGGACATCCCTATTTCCAATCAAAGGGACACTTGTTGCAATACGTCTTTAATTATCTCTTTGTTGATTCGGTCGAAATCTTCTTTTCGGGGAAGAACGAAAACACCGGCAATGTCAATGGCTCCCGGACTGATCATCATATAGTCGTCGCCTTCGGCAAAAAACTGAGTAGGACGGTGGGTCTTCCTCAAGAAGAGGAAAAGATGCCATATTCCTTCTTCAAATAAGACGAACAGGTTCCATTTTGGTTCTTCTTCTCCTATCTGATATTGATTATAAAGGAGGTGGAACATCGTCTCCATCTTTTCTTTGGAGGCAGATTCGACGAGGATGCACTTACGCCCGAACTCCAACAACTCATCGGCATGGGATTCGTCGTCTCCTAGAATCCGTTTCCTTGCCACCGTTTTGTAATCCTCTTCGAAAGGAATTTGCCCTCGCTTGACGGCTTGAAAGTGGATGTGGTCTGGAGCGGAAGCCCCGCATTGAGGACCGTTGTAGAGCAACGTGTGGCTTGTCATCATTTGGGCGAAGTCTAGAAAATCGCGGATGTAGGGTTTTATTTCTTGTTCCTTGTGCTGGTTGAGAGGTAGGGTGAAATGTTCGAGAAGGATGGGGAAGGGGTTGATGAGCAAGGTGAAGCGGTCGTTCATCTTGATTCCCTTCTGGATATCCGGCCTATTTTCCGAGCAGAGGAAGCATTTCCGTTTGGCGATGGAAGCCTTGTCCAATTTGGCGTTAGAGGAGACTGCGCGGGCTGGGTTGAACTGTGCCTTGATTTTGAACGTGCCGAAATCGAATGTCTTCCATTCGACTTTTTGCAGTTGCTCCACTCTCAGCCTGAAATCGTCCCATTCGGACAGTTGCTCCTCGTATAGTCGGGTTATCTCGTTATTGTCCATTTCTTCTATTTTTTGCGATTCGAGCCTCGATCTCTTGGGTACGGAGGGAATCTTTGTATTGGTTGTTTTTGTTTTGTTTCTCTATGCTGAGGGCTGCGTCGGAGTTGCCTTCCCATCGGCGGCAGTTGTAAAGTACGTCGTAGATGCGTCCGATTTGATAGTCTCGTGAGATAGCCAAGCCCATGGCGTAGTCTTCCCCATAGCTTGAGTTTGGGAAAGAAATGCTTTTGGCGATAGGCGTGTAGAAGGCTCTTGGTGCGCCCAATCCGTTGATTCGTAGTGCATTGTTGCGTCCGTTGTCGGGTGTCCATTCTTTGTGGTCGATGATGCCTGGCGGAATGGGTTCCAATTGGAAATTCGTGATTTGGTACGTACCGATGACCATGGCGCAATTCTGGGCATAGAAGGAATCTACGATTTTTTGTAAGGTCGAAGGACCGCTGTAAATGTCGTCGCTGTCAAGTTGCACGGCGAAACGTCCGCATTGAGGATGGTTCAATCCTTCGTTCCAGCAGCCGCCGATACCTAAGTCTTGACGTTCGGGGATGACATGGACCACTCGTTTGTCGGTATTGGCCTTCTTTTGAATGGCTTCCGTTGTTCCATCCGTCGAGTGGTTGTTCACGATGATGACGTTGAACGGGAATTTAGTTTCTTGTGCTAAGACGGAATCTATGGCATCGCAAATCGTCTTGACCCGATTCTTGACTGGTATGATGACGGAGGCTTCGACTTTGAAACTTTCCGTTTCGAAATTTACTTGCTTGAACTGTGGGGCAAGAAAGGCATTTATGGCCTTGAGATGCTCTGTGCAGGCTTGCTCCATCTCTATTTGAACAGCACGGTTGCGTGGATTCACGTAGTCGAATTGTTTTTCTCCCGAGGCCCGTTGGTCTTGCTCAATCTCCGTATAGAGCATCTTAGGGAAATGGACAATCGGAGCTTTTTGTGAGATTTTGAGCCGTAGGTCGTACAAGGCCGCATATTGGTAGCCGGTCTTCTGTTCGATAACTTGCTTGGCAACGGCGGTGTTGATCAGTAGCAGTGATCCGAATTGAAAATCATCCCGTACGCTGCCTAATTGGCAGTCGATTAGTGGATGGTTCTCGATGCTTTCCCCCTTCCGCTCGAAATAGTCTGCATAGATGAGGCCTGCCTGATGTCTTTCACCTATCTCGGCCATCTCTTGTAGGGCCTTCTCCTCTAACCCCAATTCACTCTCTTTCGTGTAGAGCAGGAGGAAGGGCGTTGTCGCATGGCTTACAATCGTTCGGATGCTCTCCGAACTTTGCAGCTGGTCGATGAAGAGAGGTTCACAACCGGCAATGTCGGGTGGGGTTGTTCCCTTTTTTACAAGGAGAAAAATCTTGCCCTCCTCCGTTTGGGATTGTATGGTTTTGACTACCTTGCTGGAGGTTTCCCTATCGTTATATAATATGTAACTGTCAATTTTCATGATTGGATTGATTATTACCATTTACTGTTGAAGAAATCCAAGATCTCTTGCATAAACTGATTCCTTGACTCTTCGGTCGTGAAGGATTCGAATGGTATGGTTGAAACGATGGTTTTATATTTTCCTTTTCCAGCCACGCATGCTGCCATGTTGTTGGAGAAGTTCAAAATCTCAAGAGATCCGTTGACTGGTTCTATCGCATCGGGAGATTCCACGGCATACTGTTCGCCATTGAGTTGGGCTTGGTAGTTGTAGTCGTGCTTGAACTCTTTTCGGATGCAGAAGAAGTTGGTCAGCTTTCCATCCTTAGAGGCTTTTTCTTGCCTTAGACGGAAGCGGAGTATGTCTTCGGCGAAACGGATGTCTTTCTCGTCACAGATGGAGTCTCGTAGCCAAATGTCGGAACCGATGTAGGCTCCGCTTAGGAACATTTTTCCTCCTCTATTCAAATATCTGGTCATGACGTTTTTCGTCTCGTCGTCGAAGATTCGGTACTTTTTCTCTCTTCGGATGGTGCACTCTTTCTCTTCTCCAGCGATGTAATCCAAGCAGTAGATGTTCCTCAACGGAACTTTCTTGCTGGTGAAGGCATCTTTGCTGCAGGATATGAACGAATAGCCGGCCTCCTTGATGGACTTTCCGTGTACGTAAGGGTAGTTGAAGGTGTTGCCCGCAATCTTTTTAGTCTCGTAGTTGTTGTGGCTGCCTCCAAATCCTGCCTCTTCGTTGCTCTTGAACTTCGATTTCCGTAGAAAGTCGTATTGCTCGCCGATGAAGCTGTAGTCGTTCATGTAAGGAACGCCTTGGTCCTCCTTGCCTAAGAATCCGGCGCAGACATCCGTGTTGAAATCTTCCGGAGCGGAAACTCGGCGGAATCCGTTCACGATGAGAATCGTTTTCTGGTTTCTTGGCATATTGCAGATGGAGAGTATTTCAGAAGGAAGGCTCTCTCCTCCGTCGTTTACGGCAGCCACTTTGAATCGGTATATCTTGGCTGTATCGATTGGAATGACGATGTTTTTACCGTGTGTGATGATACCGTTGTCGAATCCGCCGTCGTCGATTGCCGTATATACGATGTATTTCGTAGGGTCTGCGGTAGGTTCCAAACTGTCGATGGCGCTCTCCCAGCTTAAGAAGGCCTCATTTCGTTGCTTGGAATAGAATTCGCAAGAGAAGTGGGTGACAGGGAGCGGTTGGACGATATAGTCTATTCCGTATTGGTTGGAGAGGAATCGGAGGATTCCCTTGTAAACGGCTCTTGCTGCGTCGAAACGGAAGTTCGGGTCTAATCCGTAACGCATATCTTCAAAGTTCTGGTGGGAGAGCAGCTCCAACAGGAAGGTCGGAACTTCGGGCACCCTTGCTTCGTAGTAGGATTGGTCGGCCAATTTCCTTCTGCTCCAAGTAGGGCGGTGTAGCGCACGGATATCGTTGACTATTTGAGTTTGGACAATGTCGGCCAAGTCTCTCGAAGCCAAACGGAGTTGGTCGTTTTTGTAAATGCCGTTGTTTGTCTCTGTCATATAGATGCTTAACGTGCCCACGATGGAGTCGGTCTTGAAGAAGCCCGCATCGGTGTGGAATCCCATGGACATGTCGATCGGAATCCGTTTTCCCTCTTTTTCAGGCAGTTTGATTGAACCACCCGCCAATGCGTTGACCCATTCGCCACGGCACATATAATCATCTTTATAGTCGTTCTTGCTTTGGTTTAGGTTGTAAACGTTAGGTTCGAATCCAGACCATTGCAACCAATAGCGGGCACCTTCCAAGTAGCGCGCGCGGCCGCTGATCCTTGGCTCGGAAGGTTTCTCTTTTTTTGAAGTGACAATCTTGTTTCGGGCGATGTTGCCCATGCCGCCACCGAAGCGGACTGCGTCGGCCGTGATGGTCTTCCCGTTCTCATGACTTACATTGGAGAGGACAACCTTACCTTTGTCGTTGCAACCCCTTTCGAAATTGAAGGTGCCGAGATAGATCCAGCAGCTGCCACCCATCGTCTGGTTGACGGAGAACTCCGTTTTTCCACCTGTGTGGTAAACCGTGTAGTGGGCGTCTTCTACGCTCTCTTTCTCCGTCACGTAGGATACATAGACGGCATAGTCGCCTCTTTCTGGAATTTCAGGAATCCACTCGATGGAGGCATCACCATTCTTTCGAGAGGTTATTTTCTTGTAGGAACCCATTTTGAAAGGATTCTCGTTGTCGTAATAGATTTCTTGCTTGTTGGCGAATCCCAACGTGTCGATAGTCGTCCATTTATATTTTTGACCATCCGTCTCTTTATATTGGCTTAGCCCTGTCTTCGTGTCGTTGTCCACGATGACTTCATTGATTTGGGTGTCTCTCTCTTTGGGTAGAAAGACGTGGGCACCTGCGTTTTCATGCATAGGGACAAGGAAGGGGAGAACGTAGCTCATCGTATAGGAGTCCTCCACCACTTGGAACAAGTAGGGGCGTTGCCACAACCATCTATCCTTTGACTGTTCGAAATACCAGCCGTGGCTATGCCATAGGGCGATGTGCTTGTTGGCCAATCCCTTCGTGATGTCGTAGGGTTTGTTGAGGTTGGTGGTTATAGGTTCTTCATCGGGCAACTCTTTGGGTTTCCTTTGTTTGTCCTGCTGTTTCTTTCCTCGATAATAGTTGGGGATTAATTCCTCTATTTTGTAGTTGGTTACATAGATGCTCAATTTATAGTCATTCAAAGGTTCTGGAAGATTGGCTCGTATGCTGTCGTACAAATCTTTCACGTTCTTACCTCTAAACGGTATGCTTTCGAGATGTTTGGTGAATTTGATGCCGATGGTCTCGTGGTCGAGGTCTATGTCGTATTTTTCTACTTTTAAGGGGACGTTTCTTAAAGTGGGGTACTCTTCCTTCAGATTTTTTATGACAGGAGCCAACGATTTGTTCAAATCAATTTTCTGCGCTGACAGGCAAGAGCATAGCCCTAAGAAAATGAGTAGAAAAAAACATCTAATTTCTATATTTATTGATTTTTTAAGTCTTCTATATCGCATTTTTTCAGTCATCTTTTATTTCAAACCAAAGATACAACAATCCTTTATTATTGTCAATAGTGATTTTATCTCATTTTTAGGTCGTGGTGATTCATTTGGACGTGTGGTTTTCATCTGAAAAGAATATGTTTCTTGTTGTTCCAGTCGTGCGTTGAAGCGGAACTAGGCTCTTTTTTTTGAATATTTACTTTATGTTGTTGTGTATTAGTTGTTTGTGATTTTGTGTTTGATTTTTCTTGAAAAATAGAGGTGTTTTTGTTGCTGATTTGAAAAAGAAACCCTACCTTTGCACCGCAAATGAGAAAAATGGTGCGTTAGTTCAGCTGGTTAGAATACATGCCTGTCACGCATGGGGTCACGGGTTCGAGTCCCGTACGCACCGCCAAAGAGAGAGCAAAAAGCTCTCTTTTTTCGTATATGGACATTCCTCACAAAGGGAGGCGTTCGAAGCTTAGTTCTTTTTCTGGGTTTCTCTCGTGTAAGAACCATGATTTTTATGTAAGTTTGCATCTGTTATGGATACATCGTCAAATTCAATAGAAGAATACATTCTTCAACATATAGATAAGGAGCCAGCCTATCTGAAGAAACTGACTCGGGAAACACATCTATATACGTTGAAGCCAAGGATGCTTTCCGGCCATCTGCAAGGTCGGATGCTGAAGATGTTTTGCAACATGGTCTCCCCTAAATACATTCTGGAGATTGGCACGTTTACCGGCTATTCGGCTCTTTGTATGGCGGAGTCCCTACCCAAAGGGGGAATGCTCCATACGATAGAGGTGAACGATGAGATGGAGGAGTTCCTCGACCGGGTCTTCTCTCAGTCCGACTACGCAGACCGCATCACCTTGCACATCGGCGATGCTTCGACGGTGGTCCCTCAGTTAGATGTTGAGTTTGACGTGGCGTTTATCGACGGCAACAAGCGGCATTACCTTGAGTATTTCGAGGCGGTCTATCCGAAGATGAGAGTAGGTGGGTTGATGATTGCCGACAATACGTTGTGGGACGGCCATGTGCTGGAATCCGATTCAAAAGATGCGCAAACCTTGGGGATCAAGCGTTTTAACGACTTTGTGGCCAACGACGACCGTGTGGAGCGTGTCATTGTCCCAGTCCGTGACGGTATGACCCTTATCAGAAAAATAAAATAAATTGTATTGTATGAATATATTGAAATTCAAGCATTTGGTTTTTGCCTTCGGTTCGTTGGTTGCATTGTCATTTGCTTCATGTGATAAGAGTTCAGGTTCCGACGATGATGTTATCGCCAAAAATAAGGCCACCAAGGAGGAGGGCGAGACATTCCTTTTGGAAAACAGGGATGCGGAAGGTGTAGTAGAGACCTATTCTGGCCTGCAATATAAGATTGACTCGGTTGGCAAGGGCGACAAACCTATCTTGTCGGACTCCGTGACTTTGAATTTCGTCGGTAAACTTCCTAACGGGACAATATTTGCTAAAAGTGAGGAGAAATTATTGCTCTCTTCGCAGATTGCAGGGTTGAAGCAGGGTCTTCGTTATATGCATGAAGGGTCCAAATTTACGCTTTACATTCCTTACTACTTGGCTTACGACGTGAATGGCCGCTCTTTCCGCTACAACGGCAACGTGGTGACGGTGGATTCCTATTCGGCGGTTATTTTTGAATGCCACTTGCTTTCCGTAAAGCATAACTAGTGAGTGAATTTTCGATGGGAACGAGGAAGTAGGGACGAGTTGAACGGAGTAGAGGAAACCATGTTGTAAAAAAATGGTGTGAATAAAGCCCTTTTTCTCTGTTTTGACTATATTTGTATCGCTTTTTGGAAAGAAGCAAGTTTTCAATTAGAGAGTTAAAAAGTTAGAATATATGTTGACGCTTAAAGTTATTACAGAAAATACGGATGAGGTAATCCGTAAATTGGCAAAGAAACATTTTGATGCTAAGGAGGTTATAGCAAAAGTTATAGAATTGGACAAAACCCGTAGGGCATCGCAATCTTCGTTGGACAACATTTTGGCGGAGATTAATACTTTGTCAAAGTCTGTAGGACAATTGATGAAGGAGGGCAAGAAGGAGGAGGCTGAGAGTGCCAAGGCTAAAGTTGCCTCTCTAAAAGATAATTCAAAGGATTTGCAGGAGAAGATGGAGACTTCCCAAAAGGAAATCAACGCCATCCTTTGCACAATTCCTAATATGCCATACGACGACGTGCCAGAAGGCTCTTCGGCTGAAGATAACGTAGTGGTGAAGATGGGTAATGAGATCCCTAAATTGGAGAATGCGTTGCCTCACTGGGAGTTGGCTAAGAAATACGATTTGATCGACTTTGATTTGGGCGTCAAGATTACAGGTGCTGGTTTCCCTGTCTATAAAGGCAAGGGTGCACGTTTGCAAAGAGCCTTGATCAACTTCTTCTTGGATGAGGCTCGTGCGGCTGGCTATACGGAAATCATGCCTCCTACGGTTGTCAACCAAGCTTCTGGTTTCGGTACGGGTCAATTGCCTGACAAGGAAGGCCAAATGTACCATTGCGAGGTGGACGACTTGTATTTGATTCCTACGGCTGAGGTTCCTGTCACGAATATTTACCGTGATGTCATCTTGGATGAGAAGGATCTCCCAATCAAGAATTGTGCTTACACGCAGTGTTTCCGTCGTGAGGCTGGTTCTTACGGAAAGGATGTCCGTGGTTTGAACCGTCTCCATGAGTTCTCAAAGATTGAGATCGTCCGCATCGATACACCAGAGCATTCCAAGGAATCCCACAAGGAGATGTTGGCGCATGTTGAGAGCTTGGTTTCTAAGTTGGAACTTCCATACAGAATTTTGCACTTGTGTGGTGGCGACATGAGTTTCACGGCTGCTACTTGCTACGATTTCGAAGTTTATTCGGCTGCTCAAGGCCGTTGGTTGGAGGTCTCTTCTGTTTCCAACTTCGACAACTACCAAGCTAATCGTTTGAAGTGCCGTTATAAGGGTGCTGACAAGAAGGCGCAGCTTTGCCATACGTTGAACGGTAGTGCTTTGGCATTGCCTCGTATCGTGGCAGCTTTGTTGGAGAACAACCAAACACCAAAGGGAATCCGCATTCCGAAGGCTTTGGTTCCTTATACGGGCTTTGAGTATATTGATTGATTCGTTCATCGAAAATAGACAGGATGGGGCAGTCTCTAAGGAGGTTGCCCCTTTGCCGTTCTAATTTGTGGCGTTGTGGTTTGTTTTCGTAAGCGGAAAAATTTCTCATTCAGAATAATTCTTCTTAAATTTGCATATTGTAATAAATGCGTAAAATAGAAAACGATGAATATTTCGTATAATTGGTTAAAGCAATACATCAATCTTGACATTGAACCGGAAGAGGTGTCAAAAATCTTGACATCAATAGGATTGGAAGTCGGTGAGGTGAAGGAAGTCCAAACCATAAAAGGAGGCTTGGAAGGTCTTGTAGTAGGAGAAGTTTTGGCTGCGGATAATCATCCCGATTCAGACCATCTTCATGTGGCAAAAGTGAATATTGGAAGTGGCGAACCTTTGCAGATTGTCTGCGGTGCGCCTAATTGCCGTGCCGGAATCAAGACGATTGTCGCAACTATCGGTACAAAATTGTATTCGGGCGATGAATGTTTCACAATCAAGAAATCCAAGCTTCGTGGTGTCGAGTCGTATGGTATGCTTTGCGCTGAGGACGAAATCGGAATCGGAACGAGCCATGACGGCATCATTGAGTTGCCTGCCGACGCTATCGTGGGTACGCTCGCAAAGGATTATTACAATGTGAAAAGTGATTATGTGATTGAGGTGGATATTACGCCTAACCGTATTGATGCTACGTCCCACTATGGTGTGGCAAGAGATTTGGCGGCTTATTTCGCCCTTCACAATCCAAAATATAAGTTGACTAGACCAGATGTCAGTGCATTCAAGGTGGAAAACAAGAGTTTCCCTATCCAAGTGACGGTGGAGAATACGGATGCGTGTCCTCGTTACTCAGGTGTCTCCATCTCGGGCGTTACGGTCAAGGAGTCTCCAGAATGGTTGCAGAATGCGCTCCGCACAATCGGGTTGCGTCCGATCAACAACGTGGTCGATATTACCAACTACGTTCTCCATTCCATGGGACAACCAATGCACGCATTTGATGCGGATAAGATCGCAGGTAAGCATCTCATCGTGAAGAACTTGGCAGACTGTACGAAGTTTACAACCCTTGACGGAGTTGAGCGTACGTTGAGTTCAGCTGATTTGATGATTTGTGACGAGAAGGGCGGTATGTGTATCGCTGGTGTCTTCGGTGGTTTGGATTCAGGTGTGACGGAGGCAACGAAGAACGTATTCTTGGAGAGCGCCTATTTCAACCCTGTATCAGTCAGGAAGACGGCTCGTCGCCATGGTTTGAATACGGATGCTTCTTTCCGTTATGAGCGTGGTTGTGATCCGAACAATACGATATACATTTTGCAATTTGCTGCTCTCTTGGTGAAGGAGTTGGCTGGCGGTACCATCGCAAGCGAGGTTTATGACAACTATCCTAATCCGATGGCTCCATTCCCTGTAGAACTCTCTTATCAACGTGTCAACTCGTTGATAGGTAAGGAGATTACGAAAGAGGAGGTGAAGACCATCTTGAAGGGTTTGGAGATTGAAATCAAGTCGGAAACGGCAGATGCCTTGTCGTTGGAGGTTCCTACTTATCGTGTGGATGTTCAGCGTGATGTGGATGTCATCGAAGATTTGCTACGTATCTATGGCTACAATAATGTGTTGCCTGGAACTTCATTGAAGGCTTCCATCTCTTATTCGACAAGACCGAACAGCTACAAGTTGCAGAACTTGGTTTCAGAGCAACTTACGGGCTGTGGATTCAATGAGATATTGAACAACTCATTGACGAAGTCGGCTTACTACGAAGGTTTGACTTGCTTGCCTCAGAACAACCTCATCATGGTGATGAATCCATTGAGTGCCGATTTGAATTGTATGCGCCAGACTCTCTTGTTCGGAGGTTTGGAAAGCATCGCCTATAATATGAACCGTAAGAACGGAAACATCAAGTTCTATGAGTTCGGTAACTGCTACTTCTTCAATGCGGAGAAGGAACAGACAGCGGAGGCTCCATTGAAACCGTATTCAGAGAATTACCACTTGTCACTCTGGATTTCTGGTTACAAGACTGAGCAGAGTTGGTCAGTTAAGCAGGAGAAGGCTTCTTTCTATCAACTCCGTGCTTATGTGGATAATGTCTTGACTCGTATGGGCTTGAACTTGAAGATGTTGGTTTATGGCACTTATACGGATGATTTGTTGTCGGAAGGACTCTCCATCTATACCTCTAAGGGCAAACTTCTGGGTGTGATGGGAATCGTCGATCCTAAGCAGAGAAAACGTTTTGACATCGACAATGAAGTCTTCTATGCAGATCTCAATTGGAACAATATCTTGTCGGAGATAAAGAACTTCCGAGTTTCCTACACTGATATCTCTAAGTATCCAGAGGTGAAGCGTGATTTGGCTTTGTTGGTTGACAAGTCTGTTGCCTTTGCTGACATTGCCAAGATTGCAAACGAGACGGAGAAGAAACTTCTCAAGAATGTATATCTCTTCGATGTTTACGAGGGTAAAAACTTGGAGGCGAATAAGAAGTCTTACGCCGTAAGTTTCATCTTGCAGGATGAGAACAAGACGTTGACCGATAATCAAATTGACGGCATCATGAAGAAACTCATTAAGAACTATGAGGAAAAATTGGGTGCTAAGATACGATAAGGAAAGTTGGATATAATCAGGTGAATTTATATGGAAGGTCCCATCTGAAAATCGTTTTCGGATGGGACTTCTTGTTAATTTTTGACGATTGACAACTTCTGCCGCTTGAAAATATAAATATATATTGTTATATTCGTAAAGTAACTATTTACTAACCCATTAGAAATAGAAAGTATATGTTGAATTTTGCAGATTTAGTAAAAAAGAGAAGAAGCATAAGAAAGTTTGAGGAGCGTCCTGTTGAGGCGGATAAGTTGGAGACTATCGTACGTGCTGGATTGATGGCTCCATCCTCAAAGAATTGTACCCCTTGGCAGTTTGTCATTGTGGATGACAAGGAGATTTTGAAGAAGTTCTCTGTTTGTCGTGATATGGGATGCAAATTCATGGAGGGTGCACCGGCAGCCATCGTTGTCCTTGCCGACGGAACCAAAAGCGATGTCTGGGTGGAGGATGCTTCCATAGCGGCTGTTATCATGCAGTTGCAAGCAGAGGATTTAGGCTTGGGCTCTTGTTGGATGCAAGTCCGTAATCGAAAGAAGGAGGAAAACCTCACGACCGAGGATTATATCAAGTCCATCATCAACGCACCAGCAGAGATGAAAGTGGAGTGTGTTGTGGCTGTTGGCTATAAGTTGGAGGAGAAGAAACCGTTCGATGACTCTCGTCTGCAGTTGGACAAGGTTCATAAGAATACTTTCTAAATGTTAGCATTTTAGTTTCGTAATGACGCGAATAATATTTTATTGATAAACATCAATAAGTATTCGCTATAAAAATAGAGAAAAAAGATGGAATTGACGAAAGAGGCAAAACAAGGGTGGGGCATTACGCTCATATTGTTTGGCGTACTTTTTTTCATAAAGCAGACTGGTATTTTGCCGGCATCGGTGGACTCTTTTATCATGGATTGGCACAACTATCCCTTCTATGCGGCGGTTGTCTTTTTTGCGGTCAAGGAGTTTAAGGTGGCTATCATTCTGACCATAATCGGACTCTTGTTCCATGGAGCGGAGATAATAAAGCTCACGCAGAACTTGTCCCATTACATGTGGCCATTGCTATTGGTGGCGGCTGGAGTCGTGTTGTTGGTAAGTCGTAAGTAGGATGGATAGAACTAGGATTTGCTTTATCGGTTGCGGTAATTTGGCTACGCAGATGGCTTCCGCCTTCTCCCAGTGTGCCACCATCGTACAGCTTTATAGCCGTACGGAGTCCTCGGCAAAGGCATTGGCTGAGAAAATAGGTTGTCCCTATACGACGGATATCAAAGCGTTGACCAACGATGCCGATATTTATATCTGTGCGCTAAAAGATTCCGCTTTTGATGAGGTGTTGTCAAAAGGCGACTTCAAAAACAAGTTGTTGGTGCATACGGCGGGTAGTATGCCTATGTCGGTTTTGGCATCCTATACGGGGCGATATGGGGTGATTTATCCGTTGCAGACCTTCTCGAAGAGCAAAGCGGTGGATTTTTCTTCCATTCCGTTGTTTATTGAGGCTTGTGACGTTCAAACGCTTGATTATCTGCATTCTGTCGCTAATCTGATTAGCGGCAAGATTTATCATGTAAACTCCGAAGTGAGGGGTAAACTTCATTTATCGGCTGTATTCGCATCGAATTTCTCCAATCACATGTATGCTTTGGCCTATGAATTGCTGAATGGCTCAGGATTGCCTTTCGAGGTCTTGCTGCCTTTGATTGACGAGACGGCGCAGAAGGTTCATTCCCTGCCACCGAAAGAGGCGCAGACGGGGCCTGCAGTCCGTTACGATACGAACGTCATAGGTAAGCATGTGAAGATGCTTTCGGACGACCAGCAACTTGCCGAGATATATAAATTGATTAGTAAAGACATACACGAGAGAGGGTGATGGAAAAGGTGAATTTTAAGGAGAATCTGAAAAAGGTCAGGGCTTTTGCTTTTGACGTGGATGGCGTTCTTTCTCCTGACGTGGTGACATTGCACCCCAATGGGGAACTGATGAGGACGGTGAACATAAAAGACGGTTATGCGATTCAGCATGCCGTGAAACGTGGTTATCCCATAGCCATCATTACGGGCGGAAATACGGAATCCGTCCGACTCCGTTTTGAAAAGTTGGGCGTAAAGGATATCTATATGTCCTCGGCCTATAAGATGAAGGATTTCCACGATTTCTTGGATCGGAACGGATTGCAGACGTCTGACGTGCTTTATATGGGCGATGATATTCCTGACTACCATGTGATGAAGGAGTGCGGTTTCCCTTGTTGTCCCCACGATGCCGCACCGGAGATCAGGGAGGTGGCCTGCTATGTCTCTCCAAAGGAGGGCGGACGAGGCTGTGTCCGTGATGTGATAGAGCAGGTCTTGAAGGCACAAAATAATTGGATGGATAATTCGGAGGCTTTCGGGTGGTAGGATTCACTCGATAGGCTTCCTTAACGATAATTTTCTAAAATAGCTGGTTCGTGGTTTGAAAATGGACTAGTGGGTACTCTTGGGATATATGTTTGCTGTTTTAATTACAGATCACCATCTTTTCGGCTATATTTTCCAACCTTGCGTCTTGGAAGAGGGAACTGCTTTTCATAAGCTCGGTGGCAAGGTTACGGTCAAAAGTGCTGTATATGAGGAGTTGACACAAGGAGAGAAAGAGTTGGTCACCCTTTGTGAAGCTTTTTCCGAGAGCGCCCTTGTCAAACGATTTTCAAAGGATAAAATCACCTTCTATGACTTTGTCAAGCGTTGCGAAAGGAATCCCAAGGAATGCGAGAAGATCATTCCCTTTATCGAGCGGAACGTTTACAAGATTGCGTCCTTTTTGATGGAGCATCTGCAAATCCCTATCTTTTTCAAGACGAAGAACTATGACAATATATACGATTCCGACCGCATCTATGCTTCCTCTT
Source organism: Paludibacteraceae bacterium (assembly GCA_017961765.1). GTDB lineage: Bacteria > Bacteroidota > Bacteroidia > Bacteroidales > Paludibacteraceae > RGIG10190. The sequence goes on from JAGCWQ010000037.1 coordinate 41,593, forward strand.
CTTTTGCGCAATCCTTGGCCTCGTTCGAATTGGTTGCGGAGGAGGGCGTCCGACGGCTGCTCTATTCCTTGAAAATCTTTCAGGACGGGGAGATGTTGGAACTGAAAAATCCGGATAAGGGGAGGCCCAATATCATGCTTTCTACGGAGCCGGGTTGTGCCGTTGTCGAAAATCGCTTGTGCGTTTTTGAGACAATGAGTTTCAAGAGGTTGGTGCCTTTCTTTACGAAGAAGTACGTCCAAATAGAAGAGGCTCTCTTGGAAAACTACATGCATACGTTCGTCAAGAAATCGATTAAGGAGGGAATGGTCCTTGCCAAGGGATTCGAAGTCCAGACGGAGAACCCTTCTATGTATCCTGTCCTGACTTTGATGGAGGATTTGGGCGGTATGGTAGCCCTGCGTCTGCATTTCCAATATGGTGCCCTGATGGTTGAGGAGAGCAATCCCTCTTCTCGGATTGTCACGGAAAAGCATACGTCGGGGAGTTACAAATTTTCTGTCTTGAACCGAGATTTTGAAGCGGAGAAACGTTACCAGCAAATCCTTCTGAATTTAGATCTGAAAAAGCTTAATTTTTTCTATTACTTGAAGGAAAATCTGGTGGACGGGCGTCCCATCTTGCATGAAATGGTCTCTCTGCTTTTAACCAACAAGGTTAAGCTGAAGGATTTCAAGATTGAGCAGGATCGTGGCGATGAGGTCTTTTTGTTGGCTCCGGTTTCAAGTTCTATTTCTATCGGGGAGGTTAAGCAAGCAACGGACTGGTTTGATATAGAGGGTATGGTGCAAATCGGTGATTTCCAAATACCTTTCTATAAATTCAGAAACCATATCATCGAGGGGAAAAGGGAGTATAAACTTCCTGATGGAACCATTGCCCTTCTGCCGGAGGAGTGGTTTTCCAACTATTCCAAACTATTGGAGTTTTCGGTGGAAGAAGATGCTAAAATACGTATTAACCGTATGTATTTCAATCTGTTGAATGACACATTCCCATCTTTCCCAAAATCCCAACATCTTTCTTATCAGTTGGAGCGACAGCGCGATTTGCCCGCTGGTATCCGTGCGGAATTGCGATCCTACCAAAAAGTAGGTTATTCTTGGTTGGTCAGTCTCTATGAAAACAATTTCGGTGGTTGTTTGGCTGACGATATGGGTTTGGGTAAAACCATCCAGTTCCTCACCTTTTTCCAGTTTGTTTATGCTGGAGGAAGGACAACGGTGACTGAGTCGAAGAAAGAGGAGCCGAAAAGCGTGGCGTGGCCTTATGCTACCGCTCAACCCAATTTGTTCGACCAACTTATGTTGGATGTCGCTCCTACACCTGCTCCGACTGTGACGATGCCTGCCAGGGAGAAGAAGCCGGCTTCGTTGATTGTGTTGCCAACCTCATTGCTCTTCAATTGGCAGCGGGAAAAGGAGAAGTTTGCGCCAGAGCTCAGGTCGTTGACCTATTCGGGTTCGAAGCGCATACGTTCCAAGGATGTGGGGCGTATTTTCAATCATTATGATTTGATTTTCACCACCTACGGAATCCTTCGTAATGATATAGATTTCATTAAGGACTATACATTTGAGTGCATTCTTTTGGATGAAAGCCAGAATATCAAGAACCCCGATTCGTATAATTATAAGACGGTGGTTCAGGTAAAGGCCAACCATCATTTTGTCATCTCGGGTACTCCGATAGAAAACTCGTTGAAAGACCTCTGGTCTCAGATGAATTTTGCCAACCGGAATATTTTTGGTTCCCAAGCTATGTTCAACAAGCAGTTCCTATTGCCGATTGTAAAGCAAAAGAATGAGCAGAAGGAGAAGCAGTTGCAACAGCTGATTAAGCCCTTCATCTTGAGGCGTACCAAATCAGAGGTGGCTACCGATCTCCCTCCGATGATTGAACAGACTATCCTGTGCGAGATGACGGAGGAGCATAGGACCATTTATATGAGGGAGCAATCCTCTATGCGGAATGAATTTCTTGACAATGTCACGAATAGCAATAATTCCGTGGCTCTTCTCGCTATCACGGCTTTGCTTCGTCTGCGCCAGCTCTCCAACCATCCTGCGTTAGTCATGCCTGAGTATGAAGGCGAATCCTCAAAAATGGAGGAGGTGGTTTCTCGCATAGAGAGTTTGCGGGCGGAGGGGCACAAAGTGTTGGTCTTCTCTTCCTTTGTGAAGCATTTGAATCTCTTGGAAAGCCGTTTGCAACAACTCGACATCCGTTATGAGAAATTGACGGGGGAGACCACCAATCGCGAAGAGATCATCCAAAGATTCCAGACCGATAAGGATATTGTCTGCTTCTTGATTTCGCTTAAGGCGGGTGGTGTTGGATTGAACTTGATGGCGGCCGACTATGTCTTCATCTTGGACCCTTGGTGGAACCTTGCAGCGGAGATTCAAGCCATCAACCGAGCCCACCGTATCGGACAGGACAAGACGGTCATGGTCTATCGCTTTATTATGGCTGGTACTATTGAGGAGAAGATCCAGAATCTTCAAAATTCAAAGTCAAAATTGGCGGAGACTTTCATCAATAGCAACAACCCATTCTCGGACATGTCTTTGGAAGACATCGAGAAGTTGTTTAGTTGATTGGCATAATTCGTATTTCAAAATTCTTAATTATATGTATAGGTATTTGATTCCGCCCGTATTGGGTGCCGTGATTGGTTATCTGACCAATGACTTGGCTATCAGGATGCTTTTCCGTCCTCATTATCCTCATTATCTGTGGGGATTTCGGTTGCCCTTTACTCCAGGACTGATACCGAAGGAGAAGGGTAGGTTGGCGATGTCCATTGCGGAGGCTATCAATGAAAATTTGCTGGACAAGGAGACGGTGGAGAAGAATCTCCTTTCGGAAGAGATGCTCTCTAAGATTGCCCAAGGTGTTGACTCCTTTTTCGAGAAACAGAGTGAGAATCCTGAGACGGTTTGTCAGTTCGCTTCCCGTTTTATCCCTGCTGAAAGCATTGGACAGATGGCAACTTCCACAGTGGATAAGTTCTCCAATAAAGTGGCGCAGAAGATTTCAGAATCCGATTTGGGCCGGACTATCTCCCACAAGGTGGTCGAGTACGTCATGCAGAAGCTCTCTTCGAATATGGGATTGCTGGGCGCTTTCGGCTCGGCTTTGGCAGAACCTGCTGAAAACCTGTTGACTAAACATTTGGATGTCATCTTGAAAGAGAATTCGGGCGAGATTGTCCATGACATGGTTGGTGAACACGTGGCGGATTTTTTGGATACTCCGATGTGTACTCTCTTTAAACGGAATACGGAGACTTGCTCTCAAGTGAAGGATCTGATTTTATCCGCCTACCAAAGTATTATAACCGATCATTTGCCGAAAGTGTTGGAAGCCATTGATTTACGTAAAATCGTCGAAGAACGAATCAAGGAGATGGATGTCGAGGAGATGGAACGTTTGATTCTCCAAGTCATGAAAAAGGAGTTGCGAGCTATCATTTGGTTGGGTGCCTTGTTGGGTGGCGTGATAGGCCTCTTTAACCTCCTTTTGATGTAGTCGGTTCTTGTAAATGGTAGTTGCCTACAGTCCGATTTCCTCTTTTATCCAATCCATTCCCGTGATTTCGGCGCAGGATAGGAGCGCGGTGATGCTCACGCCCAAGATGCCGTGTAGATTGATGTTTTGCCCAGTCTGGTATAGGTTCTTGATGGGTGTTTGGGTCGGAAGAATGGTTTGGAGCAGCTTGTTACGGTCTTTTTGGATACCGTAGGCGGCTCCGCATTGCGTTCCCGTGTAGTCGTGGTAGGTGAGTGGGGTACTGGTATATACTCTCTCGATAGCCTTTTCGATACCATCTATGTATTTGGCTGCCAGTGCGATGCAAGAGTTTGCTTTCTCTCTCTTCAATGCTTCGTACTCCTCTCCCCGTTGTCCTATGTGTGTTCCTTCCCATTTCTGAACCTCTTCCCATCGCATGGGGGTCAGCAGGTCGATGTTGCGAGTGAAATTTCCTTTTTCGGGTACTTGATAGTTGACAAGGATGCTTTTCCCTTCGTTGCTTGACTCTGAGAAGTGCCACAAATCTTTTGTTTCGTAGATATATTGGTTGTAGTTCCGGTAAGGAATGCGGTTCTCTTTCAATTGGAGATGGGTGGTGAAGATGCCGAAAGAGTTGGGCGTGTTTTTTATCCTATTCCGATAGACCTTTCGGATGGACTTGCTTTCTTCCAGCCATTCGTTTGTGCGTGCGGGATGGGCGTCGCTGATAAAGAAGTCTGCCTCATAGGCTGCCTCTCCATGGTTTACAATGGCTCTCTTTGCCCTTCCATCCTCATCGACGAGTTGGGTCACCTTTTGTTTGCAGAAGATGTCGCCTCCCATCTTTCGTATGTCGTTGACAAGCGATTCGGCTATCTGCATTCCACCTCCTTTGATGCGCCATGCGCTTTCGATGAAGGAGTTGTTTATTTGTGCATAGATATAGAGGGGCAGATGTTCGTCCAACTGCATCTTTAGGGAGGCCCCTGCCAAAACACATTTCAAATCATCGTCGTCGATGGTCTTGTCGATAAACTCTTTGGCTGATTGGGTGAAATAGGGCGATTCGTAAAAGTCGATAGCCTTTCCCTTGAAGTTGTCGAAGAGAGCGTTGCCGATCTCCTGTAGTTTTTTAGAATACTGCCGTAAGTTCTCCTTTTGGTGGGGAAACTCTTTGGATAAAGTCTCGATGAAGTGTTCGTGTCCGTTGGCGAACTGATATTTCTTCCCATGGATGATGATTTCGTCGAAGCAATCCGTATCCAATTTTTGCCAAGGCAGGTGGAGCAGGTTGAAATAGCGGAAGAGGTTGTGGAGCGACTGCCCCTCCTCCAATCCTCCGATATAGTGGAATCCTGTGTCGAACGTTAAGTCGTTCCGCCTGAATGACTGTAGGCAGCCGCCAATGGCTTGGTTTTGTTCCAATACGCATACGTGGCGACCGCTTTTCGCTAATATGTAAGCGCATAGCAAGCCTCCTAATCCGCTACCGATTATAACCACGTCGTATTTCATTTGCCTATTTATTCTGAGATTAAATCCTTTACCTTCTCTCTCCATTGAGCGAGAAATTTCGGTTCGGATATTTCAAATTCGCCTTCTTTGGTCGTGAAAAGTTGTATGGTCGTTGCATGTAGGACATGGGCTCTGTCCCTCTTCCGATAAATGTCATATTCGAAGAGCAGTTTGGCTCCTGAAGATGGAATGTAGGAAGTCTCGACGATGATTTCGTCGTCGATGGTGACAGGGCACTTGTATTGCAGGTGCATGTCAACGATGGGAGCTACATAGCCGTTGTCGAATATGAGTGAATATTCCAGTCCGTATTTTCGTCCGAAGGCTTCGCGACCATCCTCCATATATTTGACGTAGCTTCCATGCCAAGCCATCTTGACGGAGTCCACTTCGCTGAAGCGGATTTTTATTTCAATACTTTCCTTCAGCCGTTTGTCAGAACCAGGTTCCGAATGTCTCATCTGTTCGTTACTCCTTGAATTTAGTGACGATCAAAGTGGAGTTGGTTCCTCCGAATCCGAATGAGTTGGAGAGGAAGGTGTCGAATTTCTTCTCAACTCGTTCAGCTGGTATATTGAGCTTTTCCGAATCCTCGTCAGGGTTTTCGAAGTTGATGTTAGGGGCGATGAAGTCGTTTTGCATCATCAACATGGAATAGACGACCTCACTGGCGCCGGCCATCCACATTTCGTGTCCGGTCATGGCTTTGGTGGAGGTCACTTCCGGACGGTAGTCACGGAAGACATTGTAGATGGCTTTCGCCTCGTTCTTGTCGCCGACAGGGGTGGAAGTGGCATGGGCGTTGACGTAGCCGATTTGGCGGATATCGATGCCCGCTTCCCGGATGGCCATCTCCAAAGATCGGCTAGGTCCATCAACGTTAGGAACGGAGATGTGGTCGCCGTTGGATGAGAATCCGTAGCCGATGACCTCAGCCAAGATAGGGGCGCCACGTTTGACTGCCGATTCATAGCTTTCGATGATGACAGTTGCCGCACCACCACCAGGAACCAGTCCGTCACGGTCTCTGTCGAAAGGACGGGAGGCTTTGGTTGGCTCGTTTTCTCGGATGGAGAAGGCGTTGATACCGTCGAAACTTCCTACGGAGTAGGGGTTTACCTCTTGTGCGCCTCCGCAGACGATGCAGTCCTGCAGACCCCATTTGATGAGGAGCGATCCCAAACCGATGGCATGCGATCCGCTGGCACAAGCACCGGAGACGGTGAGGTTGATGCCCCGCAACTTGAAGATGCAGGAGAGATTCATTGTCACGGTGGAGTTCATGGATTGGAAGATGGCACCGGAGCCGACAAGCGTGGTGTCTCCCTTCTCCCGCATCGTATCGACGCTCTTGACCACGGCATCGGCGGTACTGTCGTTACCGTAGAGCAGACCCACTTCATGGTTCTCGATGAAGTCTGCGTCCAACCCTGCATTTTTCAGGGCGTCGGCAGTGGCCATGTAGGCATATTTGGCTTGCTCCGGCATATAGACTCTTTGTCCGCGGCTGAGGATTCCCTTTAGTTCGGGTACCTCCAGATGGCCGGTTAAAGCAGAGCGGAATCCCATTTCTTTCCTGACAGGGTCGAAAATGATGCCTGACTTTCCGTGATAGAGGGAATCCCTCACTTCTTCCATGGTTTTTCCGAGGCATGAGTAAATGCCCATTCCAGTGATGACAACGCGTCTTTCCATATCCTTGTATTTCTTCCTATTGGATTTCCATAGGGAAATCCCTATTTGTTATTATCTTTTTTTCTTGATGAATTCGTAAAGTTGGTAGCAGTTCTTGATGAACGTGCATTCTGTTGCGGTGCTCTCCTCCGCCGATTTCTCCCATTGGTCGTATTCGTTTAGTCCATTAAAGAGGGTTGCCAATTTCTCTGGGTCGCACCCTTCGTCCAAATCGCCTTCGCTGACACTCTTTTGGATAGCTTGTTTCCAAGCGTCGTGGATGCGGACCTTTGTCTCGTCGAAGAATTTTTTGAATGCTTCGTCGTGGCTGTACGCATGTAGAATGAGCGACAAATAGTTGGTAACCCTCAGTTGTGGGTTGACCATCCGGATGAGGGCGATGATCCCGTCTATTCTCTCCGTGTGGATTTGGATGAGTTGAGGTACGTTCAAAGCCTGTTCTCCTAATTTCTCTAAGAAAGAGAGCTCTAATTTTGTTACGTATTCGTTGATGACTTCCCTAAAAAGGTTCTCCTTATTGGTAAAATAGTAGTAGAGGGTAGCGCGCCCGAGTTGGGTTGAATCTTGGAGCACAGAAATAGAAACACCGTCATATCCGTATTCCAGATATTGTCCGAAAGCTTCCCTTAATATGAAATCCCTGTTGCTGCTCATTGATTACGCTATCCATTCGAATTATATTGTGGCAAATCGTCCGACGAATGACGCACAAAAATAGTGATTATTTTGCAAATGCTTTTAAGAATTAAGAATTAATAATTAAAAGTTAATAATTAAGAGTTGATATAAAAGCTAATAATCTAAGAGTTGCCCTATTCTTGCTCAATGTGTCTCTTCTTTTGTCAGGTCTCTTTTTTGAATCTCTGCAACCTTTGTGAAAGCAATCCGTGTCGAAGACACGCAACATCTATTAGCCCCGCATTTCAATGTGGGGGATTAATGGATTATTCTGTCTTTATATGTCTTTCGTGAATCTCATGTAAACAATCCGTGTCGAAGACACGACACATCTATTAGCCCCGCATTTCAATGTGGGGAAGATAATGTTTTGATATATAGTTCATTGTTTTGATTGTTGAAAAAATACCTTCCTGTTTTTTTGAATTTAATGGATTTGTTTGTACCTTTGCACCGCTTTTGAAAAATAAGGCAATAGAGGGAGAGCTAGTAGCTCAGCAGGTAGAGCACATCCCTTTTAAGGATGGGGTCTTGGGTTCGAGCCCCAACTGGCTCACCAAAGCGGTCAAGAATTTTCTTGGCCGCTTTTTTTTTAGTAAATTTGCCTCCACCAACTGTTCCCCCTTTCTAATGTAAATGTTTTTTGATAGGGCAATGACTTTGGAACATTCAGTACCTCTCCATAATATAAAATCAGCATTGCCTTTTTGTCATGAAAAATGCCGAATGGGGCTGACAAAACTTCTGAATTCCTCTCGAATCTGCCAATAATGTCCGATTTGTGACAACGGCAAGGGTTTTGCTTGGAGATGGTAAATTAAAAGTAGATTTATGGAAAACGATAAAGATATGGAACAGGAAGCGCAAGATAAGACGCAACTCGAGGAGCAAGAGACGGATGTTGTTGAAAACGAGAAGAAGGAAGGCGAAGGGGAGGCTGCGAACTCCGAACCACAGGATCCTGTGGCAGAGTTGCAGGCTAAGTGCGAGAAGATGCACGATGACTATATGCGCCTATACGCCGATTTCGACAACTACCGTAAGCGTGCGATGAAGGAGAAGGCTGATTTGATCAAGACGGCTGCAGAGGGTGTCTTGGTGGACATTCTTCCGTTGGTTGACGATTTTGAACGTGCAATCAGTTCCATGGAGAATACGGATTCTGTGGAGGGCGTCAAGGAGGGTGTCTCTCTTATTTACAATAAGTTGATCTCTTTCTTGGAGTCGAAGGGTGTGAAGGCGATTGATGCGGTTGGACAACCTTTCAACACGGAGTTCCACGAGGCGATTACGAAATTTCCAGCCCCTTCGGAAGATATGAAGGGCAAAGTCATAGATTGCACGCAGAATGGTTATACCTTGTATGATAAGGTGATCCGTTATGCCAAGGTGGTTTATGGTGAGTGATTAATCAAAAAGGGAATGCGTTATGGCAGAAAAAAGAGATTATTATGAAGTGCTGGGCGTTTCAAAGACGGCGAGTGCGGACGAATTAAAGAAGGCCTATCGAAAGTTGGCCATCAAATATCACCCAGATAAAAATCCTGGCGACAAGGCAGCTGAAGAGAAGTTCAAGGAGGCTGCGGAGGCCTATGAAGTACTTAGCGATCCTGAGAAGCGTCAGCGTTATGACCAGTTCGGCCATGCGGGCGTCGGCGGTGCGGCTGGCGGTGGCTTCAGCGGCGGTGGCATGTCCATGGAGGATATCTTCTCTCATTTCGGCGACATCTTCGGTGGAGGCGGTTTCGGTGGATTTGGCGGGGGCGGCAGTGCCCGTCGTACCCGTAGAGGTTCGGATTTGCGTATCCGTGTGAAACTGACGTTGAAGGAGGTTGCTACGGGCGTTGAGAAGAAAATCAAGGTTCGTAAATACGTAGCTTGTAAGCATTGTAACGGTACGGGTGCGGAAGGCAACAACTATTCGACGTGTACAACTTGTAACGGTTCGGGTGTAGTGACGCGTATCCAGAACACGATGTTGGGTCGGATGCAGACGCAGTCGGCTTGTCCTACTTGCGGCGGCGAAGGTAAGATCATCAGCAAGAAGTGTCCTCATTGTAGTGGCGAAGGTGTCGTGACCGAGGAGGAGGTTATCACGTTGAATATCCCAGCTGGTGTAATGGAGGGAATGCAGATTCCGTTGAGAGGTAAGGGTAATGCGGCTCGTCATGGTGGCGTAAATGGTGACCTTTATGTCTTGATTGAGGAAGAGGAGCATCCTGAGTTGATGCGTGACGAAAACGATTTGATATATAATGCGTTGTTGACGTTGCCTGTGGCGGTCAATGGTGGTACGATAGATATCCCGACTGTCGATGGCAAGGCGAAGGTGAAGATCGAGGCGGGAACGCAACCGGGCAAAGTGCTTCGTTTGAAAGGCAAGGGCTTGCCTCGTGTCAACGGCTATGGCAACGGCGATTTGCTGGTCAACATCGGTGTCTATATTCCTGAAAACTTGTCTAAGGATGAGCGTAAGATTTTCGAGAAACTGCAAGATTCGGATAATATGAAACCTTCCGATTCTGCTAAGAAGAGTTTCTTTGAACGATTCAAGAGCATGTTTGAATAACTTGTTCTTATGTTGTCGATAAAAAGGGAGGTCGAAAACGGTCTCTCTTTTTTTGTTTTTGTAAATTTGCGCTCGTTTTAGAGATTCTAGATAGTTATGGTAGATGTAGTGAAAGGGGGAACACGTACAAGAAAGGCTTCTCCGAAAAGTAGTACACCGTTGTTGAATGAGTATGGCAAGTTGCCACCGCAAGCCTTGGAGTTGGAAGAGGCTGTCTTGGGTGCGCTCATGCTTCAGAAGGATGCCTATAGTCAGGTCTGTGATTACTTGAAACCCGAGTGCTTCTATAAGGATGCGCATCGCTATATCTATACGGCCATCATGAATCTCGCCTCCAAGCAGGATCCTGTGGATATGATGACCGTGACGGAGCAGTTGCGCCGGGAGGGTAAATTGGAAGAGGCGGGTGGCCCTTTCTACATTGCCCAGCTGACTTCAAGGGTGGTCTCCTCCGTCCATATCGAATACCATGCCCGCATCTTGGCTCAGAAATACCTTGCCCGGGAGTTGATTCGCTTTTCGACGGATATCCAAAACAAGGCGTTCGACGAGAAGACGGACGTCGATGATTTGATGCAGGAGGCGGAGGGTGCCTTGTTCGAAATTTCGCAACGTAATGTGAAGAAGGACTACACCCAGATCAATCCGGTGATCGACGAGGCGTTGCGTCAGATTGAGGTGGCAGCCAACCGTCCGGACGGTTTGAGTGGTGTCACCAGCGGTTTCCGTGATTTGGATAAGATGACTTCGGGATGGCAACGTTCCGACTTGATTATCATCGCAGCTCGTCCGGCCATGGGTAAGACGGCTTTTGTGCTTTCCATGGCGAAGAATATGGCGGAGAATAACAGTCCGGTGGCTCTGTTCTCTTTGGAAATGTCCAACGTGCAGCTGGTTAACCGTCTGCTTGTCAATGTCTGTGAGATTCCTGGTGAGAAGATTAAGAACGGTAATTTGGACAAGTATGAGTGGGAGCAGTTGCACCATAGGGTGAGAAACCTCTTTGACATGCCGATTTTCGTGGATGATACGCCGAGCCTCTCCATTTTCGAGTTAAACACGAAGGCGCGCCGTCTGGTGAAGGAGCATGGCGTGAGTTGTATCATCATCGACTACCTCCAGTTGATGAATGCCAGCGGAATGAATTTCGGAAGCCGTGAGCAGGAGGTCAGTATGATTTCCCGTTCCTTGAAACAGTTGGCCAAGGAGTTGAACATTCCGATTATCGCCTTGTCCCAGTTGAACCGTGGCGTGGAGAGCCGTACGGGAGACGACAAACGTCCTCAGTTGGCCGATTTGCGTGAGTCTGGAGCCATCGAGCAGGATGCCGATATGGTGCTCTTTATCCATCGTCCTGAATACTATAAGATTACGGAAGACAAGATGGGAAACTCGTTGATAGGTTTGGCGGAAATTATCATTGCGAAGCATCGTAACGGTGCGGTGGGTGATGTTCGTCTGCGATTCAAGAGCGAGTTGGCGAAGTTCATGAATTTGGAGGATGGCTACGATTCTGCTTTTTCGACAGAGGGTGTTGTGCATGATTCGAAATTCAATTCGGAGAGCGATTTCGAGGCGCAGGCTCCGAATCCATTGCCTAGTCCTACCAAACCATTTGAGCCAGCGCCTGATAATACTGCCCCATTTTGATACGTTATCGAATTTCTCGTTAGGGTGCGCCTTGTGCGTACCCGCCGATAGCCTTGTCTGTCTGAAAAAAATCTGTATCGAAACAGACGAAAAAGGACGATTCTATTTGTTATATTGTTAAATTAACTTATTTTTGTTTGTCAAATTAAGCGTATGCCTTATTAAATAAGAAGGTTTGTTAAAAGAAAAAAATAGGAAGTTCACGTTATACCTATGGTAGACAAGTTGAGTATATTATCAGGATTGTATGTCGATTTGGAATATGTTCCAGCCCCTACGTTCAAACGGGTGCTCGCTGTCTCCATTGATGGGTTTATATACTATATGGCTCTCATCATCTTGGCATCGGTAGGATTTTTTAATTTCAGTGAGGAGCGCATTCCTATTATAATATTAGTCATTACGATTTTAGGCTTGGTCCCTTTCTTTTGCGAATACTTCTTTAACGGGCAGAGCATAGGAAAGATGCTCATGAAGATTGCCGTGGTGACGGACGAGGGGACGCCACCCTCCTTTTTTCAGTGTGCCATCCGTTCTCTATTGTTTACGGTTGACTTCTGGTTGGTCGGAGTTATTCTGATTTCTAAGAAGGGAAAGCGGTTGGGCGACATGGCCTCGGGTTGCATGGTGGTCTTGAAGAAGAGTAGTCTGCAGGAACGTGTCTCGTTGCAAGAGGAGTATGCTTATGCCAATCCGGACTATAATGTGAAGTTCGAAGAGGCGCAGGAGATGAATGATGAGGATTTCGATGTCTTGACAAAGGCACTTTTCGACATCAATTACCGAACTCAATCGGATGCGGTTTCTCGGCGCATGCAGAAGCATCTTGGCATTGCTAAGGGTTCGATGGAGGACCGGAGTTTTTTGATGCGTCTCCGCAACGATGCTCTTTACTATCGGCAGGTGTTGGAGCAATGATGAAGGGCTAATCCTCTACTGGTGAATGTATTAACAATTAAATTTATATAGAAAATGAAAAGTAAAACGACAGCGCTCTTATTGACCTTCCTTTTGGGGGCTCTAGGTGCAGGTAATTTTTATTTGGGAAACATGAAGTCGGGTGTGGCTCAGTTGATTCTGTTCGTCTTGGGTTTCTTCACCCTTTTCATCGCTTGGATTCCGCTAGGA
>JAGCWQ010000038.1 GCA_017961765.1 Paludibacteraceae bacterium
ATCTTTTGCGTACACCAGCGAGCTTGTGGAGAAGGCAGGAATCCTCCCATTGCCTTCAAAAAGTGATGAAAGGGGGTCGGCTCAGAGCTGTCTTCTGCGGCTCTCAGTCTAACGATTTTCCCCAAATAGGTTTCAAGTCGGCCAATAAGGTCTTCTGTCTCAGCCAATTCACATCCCGTGTCCGAATTGTAATATTCAATTTTCAAATTCGGATACTTTTGTTTCAGATAGATGGAAAGTGCTGCACTATCCTTACCTCCTGAAATTCCTAATATATGTCTGACTTTCGTACTACTCATTGTTCATCTTTTTTTTCAGTACCTCCAACAATGTACACACTGCTACATTGTTGTGATTATATTTTGAAAGGATATTATTGATTTCTCCTTCCAATTCTAATGCTTTGTTTTTGTCCTTCTCAGAAAGAATATAGGTTTGAGTCCTAATATTAGATCCTGTATTTGTTACCATATCAAACGAGTATGCAATATCTGTGTCAGAGATTGTTTTTACTGAAATATCTGCATATTTCTCACACTCACGGAATAAAAATATCAGATCATCGACCAATTTGTCTTCTTCTTCGTCTCGCAATGATTCCAATTTATGTTCCAATATAGGATAACAGATAGATTGATACCAAAGCGTACGATTATCATATTCAGCCATCACATGATGATAAAACTCTTTCTGTTTGACCGTCAACAGATGTATTTTCAGATTCGAAAGACGTTGCCTGATTTCTCCTACATACTCGGTATAATCAGCAGACGACAATCCTAAGCCATCTACAAGACGCATTTCTATACGATCAATCAATTGCGAATAGCAAGATCGAAGTTCTCGTATCGCTTTTTGAATGACATTCCCATATTCTTCTATATCAGTATTCTGATTGAGTTTTTTTGTAAAACCTAAAGCCTCTGGCAAATCCTCGAAGAATGCTTTTTCTGGATCTTTTGCAGTGGCAAGCACATCACGAAACCGCATGGTGGATTTATGGGTGAATTTGCGAGTATGTTTGGTATAATCGTTCAGCTTCTTATAAAAGAAAAGAAATGGTTTAATCGTCTCAATGAAATTATGAGTTGTAATGCGGAATTCTTCGTCTAAATTAACAAATTGGCGATATTGATTGAAGAATTCAAGCTTTACACCGTCGACTTCAAAAGCCTTTACAGCATAGTCTGCAGGATGCTTTTGTAGCAAGTCAAAAAAGAGCATATCAACATTGGGAATGTATGCACCATTGTTTACATCATACAAAGCAAAATCCTGCCGCTTGATGAAAAGGAACGTAGGAATCCAAAAATCGAGAAACCCTTGTTTCATTTTGAATGGCTGGTTGCTTAACGTTTTTATTAGTTCGGAAATACGTCGTTGCCTTCCTGTGGTACTTTGCAAAAAATGTATGCTTTCATTCCAAAGATTCAAAATATCTTTTGTTGGAGCATCCGCAAATCCGTTTCCTGTATGTAAACCTGTATTCTTAAGTAGTGAATAATAGATTGTTTTTTCAGGAGGAAATTTATCTTTCTCAAAGCCTAAATCTTCTTCTCCCCAATGATCCACAAGTGCAGCCAAATAGTTTTTACGAGCGGAAGAAATGGCTCCACTCAACTTGTGACGATTAAACAACTCGTTGTTCATCACAGGAGTGGCAGAATAAACTTCGTCACACACTGTCGAAAGAAGTTTGTTGAACTCTCTATGAGAAGAAACATTTTGTTTCTTACCCATAAAAAACCAAGATACGCTATTCTTGTATTCAAATAGGTTGTCTGTTATTTCTTTGTTTAGAAGAGATTCTTCATGCTCTTTCAATTTTAATATCTCGTTGTACGCTACACGGTCAGCATTCTTGTCAATCAATACTTTTTGAAGAATATAATCATATTTTTCAATGGTATATAGATGATTGACAATATTATCAGTGTTGTTAAAAAAAGCATAAATTACAGCATGTTCAGTATTGACACTCTTCTCTTTAACTTTATCAAGAGCATTTTTTTCTGTCGAAAAAATCAGTTCTATGTATCCATCAGTATCTCCCGAAGGTGCCATGTCAACAGCTTCTTCACGTATTTCGTATTCAAAATAGCGTGGAGTACCCTTGTGATAATAATGTGCCTTGACTGGTGATATGCGTTTGTTTATGAATTTTCGCAGATCGTCGATATATGAAATTGGTCTTGCAACTTTTCTGCCTGCTTCTTGAATTTCTGATTCCAAATCAATGTCAGTTCCCTCAAAAAGCAAAAGACGTTGTTTGTATTCTGCAAATCGTATGATTTTGAATCGTTTCAACTTGTCTATTATTTCGTCTGCCTTTTGCACCGCCATTGCCAATTTAGCATATTTAGCTATTTGAGATGGAGTCATTGTAAAACTGGCGCCCCCAAACAAATTTAACAACCCTATTGCTTTTATGATTTTTATGGCATCCGTCATTTGCTCAGCATTGTCCCAATCCAATCCTTCAACTCTTTCAATGGCTACCTGCATAGAGTTCCAACTCATGGAATCCATATTGGCATCTTTCAAATAAGAATAGAAATTGAAAAGAATGTAATCATATACATTTGCCAAATTGTATGTCAAAAACTCACTTGCTTGGAATGCGGACAATGAGTTAGATCCTCTTGCTGATAGAAAAGAAAATAGAGATCGCTCATTTTGACCATATCTTTGTATAGCAGTAGTAATGGAGAAGGCTGAAAAAGAGTCAAGCGGACACAATGATTGCGCCGTTTCAATAGAAAAAGCATTTGATACAAACTTTGTATCCTCTGCAAGATTGTATAAGGCATCAATATTTTTATTTGTACATACTTCCCCGCTTTCTAATATTTGTTTCGAAGCAAGGAATAACAATTGTTCTATAGGTTCGACAAAAGCAATTTCCTTAAACCTTCCTTTTACTTTAATCCATTCGTTCTTTTGAGCCTCTGTCAATTTTTTTGAATACGATCCAAAGTTTTGATGCAACGTGGTCAACAATAATATATCACGTGTTGGCACATTAACAAACTCGGCAAATTTTTGAAGAAAATATAGTTCTTTTTCGGGGTTGTTTTTTGCGGCATGTTCCAATACTTTCCCAAACTCATCTATAACAATCAACAAGAACTTATTTTTTGCCTTTATTTTGTTGTAGTACGCCTTCAACTCATCAAGGATACTTGATGAATAATTATCAACACCTAGTTTTTTACCTAACAGAGTTGACAACTCTGCATAATCACCTACTATATTTAAAATTTCATAGCCAGATGCTTGAGACAAATTTTGAGGATTCAATAACCATCTTTGTTCCCTTGCTTTGCTTAGGTCTGATTCTAATGCCAATAGGAATGAAGATTTTCCAGTTCCATAAGTACCAATAATCGTGAAAGAATGAATTCCAGAATGATAATCGTCAATAATATTTTGTACAGCTTTTCTGCCATTGGGTGTAACAATATATTGGGCATCCAATGGAACCCCATTTTCTATGTTTGCCGACAGGCTAAATCCTTTATTCATAATACTTATCCAATATTTGTTTAGCCTCTATTTTTTTTATGAATTGCAATTGTCTGATGCCAGCCACATCACTGTATGCCAACGAATCAGAATATTTTTCCGATAGCAACTTAAGCATATCTATCACTTCCAAATCATTCATGCAAAAAATCAAGCCTAATTCTTGCATCATATCATATGAAATACTTTTATCCGACTCATCTTTCATCATAAGTATGGCAAATAAGAATATTTCGGGTGCTACTTGTCGTTTCCCTTCAACGTTAAAAAAATATCTTTCGCGGACACTTGTATTATCTCGTTTGTCCATTTGTCTTAACAAATCCAAGTCCATTAGCAACGTTGAAAAATCTTCATTGGATTGAGGATTTTTAGGAAGACAATAGTTCAATAGAAGTACTCCAACATCCTTTTTTACGGTGTTTTCATTAAAAAGAGAATCTTTCCCCGCTTCTGCCATTTTGCGTTTCACAAATGAAACTACTTGTGTTCGGTCAAATTCGCGACGTTCCTTTTGGAATTCAACAAAAAAAAGGTTATACAAAGAAGCTTCCCTTGTACATATTAACAAGAAATGTAATAACCATAGCGTTCCTATATCCTCTACAAAAGGGTCTTTCCCTTCATCTGTATCGAAAATATATTTTACAATTCGCTTTGTTTTTTCATTATTAAATCCAAATGCCTTGATCCAATATCGAATAGACGAAACCATATTTTTCCCAACACCCAAGCGAACAACGGCTTCTACAGCGTTAAAATCGCCCCCATTTGTTATGAAATCATAGCCTTTTTTTAACCATAATGTTTTACAAGGAAATGATTCGTGACCCGAAAAAGAATATTTGTCGTATTGTCTCATGGTTTCTCAATAGTCATATGGGGTACAGAATAACTATCAAAAGAAGTAATCCAATTACAAGTATTCCGTTCTTGTAAATGTATTGTGTTATGTGTTGATTTGTAAATAATTAACATTGTTTTTTCGTATTGGAAAGAGGACGTGATAAGTATATCATTGAATACCTATTAAGTATTTTTGCAAAACTACAAAAAAGAAAACTGATTGTCAATATGACGATATAAAAAGAAAATAGCAATTGCTGGCTATATTTTGATAGAACTTATACGTTGCCGTCGTGTTGGCAAAGATCCGGGCGAGGGTAGGAATGGGGAGGTGTGTGTTGGATGGAAGTGTCATATTTTTTCTTGTGAAAATTTGTTTGTCAAATCATTGAGATGCGTTTTACGAGTTCAAATATACCTTATTTTCCTTAAAAGAGAGGAATATCCTTTCTCACCTTCTAATAATTTTAGCCTTTCCCGTAAACGAACAAATCTCCTCTGTAAGGCGGTTCATATTATGGAAACAGCCGTAATCACTATTGGAAGGAACACCATTCACATCCGCCATTTGGTCAAGCCCCCAAGGAGCGAGAATAAGCAGACTGCCGTTGGCACAAGCGTCGAAGCGTTGTCGCTCGGGTTTCCAATAAGGAGTAATGGGCTCTTTCTGTATATGAATGAGCGGGTAACCCTTTTCCAAACACTCATTTTTCATCTGCAGTTCACCACGGGAGATGCCGGGCGTCACGATCACCGTTGCACCGCAAAGAATGGCAGTCAGCCATTGGTTATGTAGTTGGGCGTAGTCGGCGGTCTCCTCGTAAGGCTCGCTTGTGATAGGATGTCGACGGTGGCATTGTACCTGCACCTTGTTTGCCCAACGCAGGAGAAAGAGGTTGCCGAAGGTGCCATAAGAGCGGTCGCCGATCTGGACATGAAGGCAACGCTGCATTACGTCAGGCAGTAGGTGGCGTAAGATGGCGCGGCGCGGATTGTCGTGTACGTAGGCGATCATCGCTTGCCGGTGCCGCTCATCGATGCAGACAGTGTCATCGTAGTTGTCGTCGAATAGGGGGCGCCGCTCTCGTCCTACTAGGGCGTAGTATTCTTGCCGTTGCCTTTTCGAAAGGTGGCGGATTAGAGCGCCTTCTGTGCTGTAGATGGCAGCCTTCTTCCGCAGCCAGACAGGAATGTTCGGGTTGTCTCGGTCAACCGAATTCGGTCGATCGATGGATGATGCCAGCCCTTGCATCTGCCACCAGCGACTAGTGCAAGCCGCTTTTAGTCCCTGCATGATATCCCCTAAATTCCACTGCATAGGCTCCAGCACCTCTATCACACCGTGGAAATGATCGGGCATACAGACGTGGGCGTGAACCACCACGTGGTTGCCGTGTGCGGCTTGGTGTTCTGGTGTACGCTCCCACGTTTGTCGCACCACTTCGCCTAAAGGCGAAAGGTGCACTTCGGGGTGCGTGGCATCGTTGCTCAAACTGCCAAGCAATGGTTCTCGCCCTCTCACCACCAATGTGAGAAGATAGATGCCCTTGCCATAATAGTCGTGTCCTGGGTTTCGTGGACGATAGGATGTGTTAATCATTACGGATATTTCAAAACATCAGATTTTTTTTTGTAAAAATACAATTTTTATTTTAAATGACTTGGCTGATGACCTTTTTTTAAGAAATATTTCTTTCTTGATGGTTGTTCGGTAGGGAATGGGGGTAAGTTTTTTCTGTCCTATTTGCTATAAAAAAGGCGTGTCACCCATAGGGAACACGCCTTTTGAATTATCGATTATAATTAATCGTTTGGTCTTCGTGAATCTTACTTCACCTCCTCAAAATCCACATCCGTGATGTTGTCGCCGTTGTTGCCACCAGCGTTACCTGGGTTTGGATTGCCTTGAGGGCCTTGTTGTTGTGCTTGAGCCTGAGCGTTATACATATCTTGGGAAGCAGCGTGGAACACGTTGTTGAGCTCGGCCATGGCAGCGTCGATACCGGCGATGTCTTGAGCCTTGTGAGCCTCCTTCAACTTAGCGAGGGCAGCCTCGATAGGTTGTTTCTTGTCTGCAGGAAGCTTGTCGCCCAACTCGTTCAATTGCTTCTCCGTGTTGAAGATCATACTGTCGGCTTGGTTGATCTTGTCGATACGCTCTTTCTCCTTAGCGTCGGCTGCTGCGTTGGCTTCAGCCTCGGCCTTCATACGCTTGATCTCCTCGTCGCTCAAGCCGGATGATGCCTCGATACGGATGCTTTGTGTCTTGCCTGTCGCACGGTCTTTTGCCGATACGTTGAGGATACCGTTGGCGTCAATATCGAATGTAACTTCGATTTGAGGAACACCACGTGGAGAAGCTGGTATGCCGTCCAAGATGAAACGACCGATACTCTTGTTGTCCTTTGCCATAGGACGCTCACCTTGCAATACGTGGATCTCTACAGATGGCTGGTTGTCCACTGCCGTCGTGAAGACCTCTGACTTCTTGGTAGGGATCGTAGTGTTGGCGTCGATCAACTTCGTCATCACTTGACCCATCGTCTCGATACCCAATGAAAGCGGAGTGACATCCAACAAGAGGACATCCTTCACCTCACCTGTCAAGACACCGCCTTGGATAGCTGCACCGATAGCAACCACCTCGTCAGGGTTAACGCCCTTAGATGGAGCCTTCCCGAAGAACTTCTCTACAGCTGCTTGGATGGCAGGGATACGAGTAGAACCACCGACAAGGATCACCTCATTGATATCGTTGGCAGTCAATCCTGCATTTTGAAGAGCTGTCTTACATGGCTCAATGGTACGTTGGATCAAATCGTCCACCAATTGCTCGAACTTAGCACGAGTCAAAGTTCTTACCAAGTGCTTTGGCGCACCGTCGATTGGCATGATGTAAGGCAAGTTGATCTCGGATGAAGTGGTGTTGGAAAGCTCGATCTTAGCCTTCTCTGCAGCCTCCTTCAAACGTTGCAATGCCATAGGATCCTTGCTCAAGTCGGCACCTCCGTTCTCGTTCTTGAACTCTTGGATCAACCATTCGATGATACGGTGGTCGAAGTCATCACCACCAAGGTGCGTATCACCAGCAGTTGACTTTACTTCAAATACGCCGTCGCCCAATTCGAGGACAGAGACATCGTGAGTACCACCACCGCAGTCGAACACGACGATCTTCATATCAGAGTTCTTCTTGTCCAAACCGTAAGCCAAAGCAGCGGCTGTAGGCTCGTTGACAATACGCTTAACGTTCAAACCTGCGATTTCGCCGGCTTCCTTCGTAGCTTGTCTTTGTGCGTCGTTGAAGTAGGCAGGAACCGTGATGACAGCCTCTGTCACTTCTTGACCCAAGTAGTCCTCGGCAGTCTTCTTCATCTTTTGAAGAACCATAGCCGAAATTTCTTGTGGCGTGTACAAACGTCCGTCGATGTCCACACGTGGAGTGTTGTTGTCACCGCGAACTACCTTGTAAGGCACACGTTCGATCTCTTTTCCGACACGGTCGTATGTCTCACCCATGAAACGCTTGATGGAGAAGACCGTCTTCATCGGATTGGTGATGGCCTGTCTCTTGGCAGGATCACCGATTTTACGCTCTCCACCGTCGATGAAACCGACGATAGAAGGAGTCGTACGCTTACCTTCACTATTTGTGATAACTATTGGCTCATTACCCTCCATTACTGCAACGCAGGAGTTGGTCGTACCCAAATCAATTCCAATAATCTTTCCCATGACTTTATCTTTTTTAGTTAATATTCAAATTTCAGTCGGTGCTTATCGAAGCACTCGCTTTCTTAAATTCCAAAGTTTGTGCCAAAGGACTAGGAGCGGGTTTAGCGGCTCTCTTTCTGCCATTTTTTAGTCAAACCCCATAAAACCAGCCTCTTTTTTGTCATGTTGTCTGACAAAATGTCTTATCGTTGGAGGTGGACTTGGTGAAAAATAATCGTATCGGAAACATTTGTTTGTCCGTGGAAAGATGTATATTTGTGACAAATATTTAATTAGTAACGGGGAGCGGTTCAAAATCACTTATACGTCAAAGGCTCCGGTGAAATTGAGGCATCTTCCCATTTTAAGAACCAAAAACAAATGTATTTTTGATGAAAAAACTTTTTATCCCCTTATTTATGCTATTGGCCGCACAACACTCGTATGCGGACTCTAAAACCGAAACGATAGAGGTGGACGGCATCGAACGAAGCTACCTCGTCTATACCCCGACAAAAACAGACAATCCGGCCTCTCGCTCCATCTTGATTTTTCTCCATGGATTGGGCGGCGCGGCAGAGCACTATGCGAGAGTCTGCAACGCACAAGTTGTCAGTGATACGCACAACGCCTTGTTGGTCTTTCCGCAAGCGTTGCCCGAGCAGAATGAAGAGATCCAATTGGCTGTCAATACCTTAAAGAGCTCTTTTTCGGACGATTTGGATTTCAAGAATTCATGGGGCGCCGGAGCTAGAGTCTCCGTCGAGACCATCAAGCAGATGGCAGGCCCTATGGCAAGCATGCTGCCTCTTTTGATTCCTAATGTTATGGAGAGGGGTTACGGAGAGTTGAACGAGAGCGTGGACGATGTGAAATTCTTCAACTCTATCATAGAGACGTTGCAGAAGAGCGAGACGTATCGTGCCAATGATACCGTATATATGGCGGGAGCCTCCATGGGTGGTGCGATGACCTATAAATATGCCTACAGTGATGAATGTCGGGCTCAAAAGATATGCATTTTGTGCGGATTTGTGGGCGGCGGTGTCGATACAACCCAAAAGGCGCTAAAGGTTCCAGCCTTGATTTTCCATAGTAAGGCGGACTCTACCGTCAAATATGCCGGCGGACTCTTCAACGGTCCTGTTTTGGAGACCATCCAAACGATAACCTCTCAGAAGGGCTGTGGTGAAGGGGTAACTACGGATGTGCCCGATACGAAAGAAGACGGTGTGCGATTGACCAAGACGGAATATAATTGCTCGGAAGAGAATGAAGTCGTCTACTATGAGTCAGACGTCATCAGCCATTCGATGATATTGGTGGAGCAGGTGAACGACATCGGTTTCATCACTGAGATGGAACGTTTCTTCTACGGCTCTGTCTCTTTGGGTGTTGACGAAATAGGGGCGAACACTCTTGCTTGCTATCCCAATCCTGTCGAGGACAAACTCTATTGTCCGGAGGAGGGCCGTTGCGAAGTGTTCGACTGGTCGGGTAGGCTTCTCCTTTCGGACAACGTGGAGAGAGGTGTGGTCGATTTGTCCCTTCTTCCTTCCGGATCCTATCTTTTCCGCTTAACGAATCGAGAAGGAGAGATTAAGCACACCCGATTCGTCAAGAAATAAATAGAAGAAAAAGCGTGTGTCATAACAGAAAAAAGTTAACTTTGCAAAATCTATGGGTGGGTTCTTGAAATTCACTGTTAGAGAGAATCTGTAGATTTTTAATTAAATAGTACTATGCAATTAATTGACAATTTCAATTTTGCCGGTAAGAAGGCAATCGTTCGCGTGGACTTCAATGTTCCATTGAACAAAGAGACAGGTGAGGTAAGTGACGACACTCGTATCCGTGGTGCGCTCCCAACAATCAAGAAGATCATCGCTGACGGTGGTGCAGCTATCTTGATGTCTCACATGGGTAAGCCAAAGAATGTTAACCCACAAGAGGGCGACCCTAAGTTCTCTTTAAAGCAGATTGTATCAGCTATCGAGAAGTATACAAAGGAGTTCGGTGTAGCATCTATCAAGTTTGCTGAGGACGCTGCTAATGCTGCTCAGGCTGCTAAGGATTTGAAGATGGGTGAGATTCTATTGCTTCAAAACCTTCGTTACTATGCAGAGGAAGAGGGTAAGCCACGTGGCATCGAGAAGGAAGATCCTAAGTACGACGAGGCTAAGAAGGCCATGAAGGATTCTCAAAAGAAGTTCGCTAAGACTTTGGCTTCATACGCAGAGGTTTACGTTAACGATGCATTTGGTACGGCTCACAGAAAGCACGCTTCAACAGCTGTTATCGCTGACGAGTTCCATGA
>JAGCWQ010000005.1 GCA_017961765.1 Paludibacteraceae bacterium
GTACAACTATAATTTAGGCGGTCAATTGTCGTCCGTTGTGGGAGAAAAGAAGTATCTTTACAAATATATTGACACCATCGGTTACGACATGTACGAGCAACGGTCATACATCAAATATGGCAACGGTGTGGAGACGAGCTACGGTTATTCTACGAACCGTAGGAGGCTTGCTTCTCTTGACGTGGTTTCTCCGAAATATGAGGGGAAGATCATGGCAAATGCCTATTCCTACGATGAAATGGACAATATTATAAGACTCGAGAACAATGTGGCTGCAAAAAATGCAGGAAACAAAACCATAGGTGGTTACACCTCCCATCATTACGATTACGACAAATGGGGTCGTTTGTATAAGGCGGAGGGCGGCTTCAATGCTGGAGCAAAGAAGGCACACTACAATTTGAACATGTCTTACGACAAGCTCTACAACGTCACTTCCAAGAAGTTGGATTTGACGCAGGAGAATTTGCAGTTTGAGGGAAGCATGAGCGTTGGGCATGAACTAACTTATCAATATGATGAAAAAAATCCGTTCAAGTTGTTGAATGTCAATGTGAAAGAGTATGCAACAGATTCAATGAAAGCAGACACGTTGCAAAGAATCAATATGTATGACTTTGACGCAAACGGTAACCAGACAATGGCCTCCGTAGCCTTGGTGAAAGACTCCTCTTGCCTCGCCGACACGGCAGGCCAGCAAGTCCGCCAACTGCTTTGGGACGAGGACAACAGATTGTTGGCCATCAACGACAACGGCTTCGTTTCCAACTACTTCTATGACTCGAATGGGGAGAGAACGGTCAAGTTGTCCCAACCTGACATGGCGGTGTTTGTCAATGGGGCAAGTGCGCTCAAAAACGACTCTTCTTTGATGAAGTTTGTGGGCTATGTATCACCTTATTTGGTGGTTTCCAACGGTGGCCGCTATACGAAACACATCTACGCGGGCACGCAACGCATCGCCTCGAAATTAGGTGATATTGAGGCCTTTGGAGCCGACCCAAGACGAGTGGAGAAAGCGGGTGCGGATATCCGAGACATTGATTTCGGCAAAAAGTATGCGGAGCAAAACGACTCGTTGAGCAGCCGTTATGACCAGTTGGGCGCAATGAATAAGCCTGAGCAAAACGACGATTATGTAGGCGGTCAATCCTTCTGCTGTGGCGACAAGTCTCTGGCGGAAATGCCTCAAAACGCAGAAACCTCCGAAAACGCACAATTCGAGGATAACATCTATTTCTATCATCCCGACCACCTCGGCTCAACTTCCATGGTAACGAACATCGATGGGGAGATTACGCAAAATGTGGTCTATATTCCTTACGGTGAGGTCTTTGTGGAGGAACGAAATGGGACGTGGGCTTCGCCTTATTTGTTCAATGCGAAGGAACTCGACGAAGAGACGGGACTTTACTATTATGGGGCGAGGTACCTTGATCCTAATAGTACACGGTGGTTGAGTGTGGATCCGATGTGGGAGAAGTATGTTGGAATGACGCCGTATAATTATTGTGCGGGGAATCCAGTGATTTATGTGGATCCTGATGGGAAAGAAAAACACATTCTGTACCCCGACATAACCCCGCCATCTAAAAAGTCAGTAGAGAATTATGCGGAAACCATAAAATGGAATAGATTACAAGAAAGAAATGCCCTAAATAAAAGTTTGACAAATGATGCACAAAATTTTTCTGTTGCCGAAAATGTCATTGGCATATTCGCTCATGGAGTAACGAATGGGAAAAAGGGACTAGGCATTGAGATTAGCACAGGCGAACGAAGTACAACAACGGAATGGATGAAAAAATATCTAGAAGACAATAGTCTTCGTTGGAATGCAGACATAAAAGACAAGAAAAAATCGATTATTTTCTTATTTGCGTGCGCAACAGGGAAAGGAGAAGATTCTTATGCACAGAGAGTCTCAAAAGACTTGAACTGTGTAGTGATTGCACCCAATGAAACAATTGTAAGTCTCACAAGAGATGGTAAGCAAGAAAAACCAAAGGTATATGGTGAGGGAACGTTATTTAACACAGCAGGGGACTGGAGCGTTTTTTATGATGGCAAATTAGTCGATCAAATGCCTGGATATGATGGATTTTTCTCGAAAGCTATTGACATAGAGAAATTCATAGGAAATTTGAATGTGAATAATTTTCTAAAAGAATTGAGTGTTAAGTTTAATGAGCAAAATAAATAATGAAGAAAATGAAAAAAATTATATTAAAAACGGTGGCAGCTATAGTTGGAATAGTTGTGATAAGTTTGTTTATAATGTCTATTTGGGGAATAACCATATTTCCGGTAGGAAAACCAATAACTCCACAATACACAGAAAAAGAAGGATTGGAAATAGGTTCTCTTATTGTGGAAACAGGATGCGTGGATTTATACGATCAACTTTATTTCGCCCCCATAAACAGATTTCCTTATGCATTTGTCATGGCAAACAAATATAATACCGCATTAGGTTGCTATGATATGCATGAGTGTATTTTATCGTTCTTTGAGGACCATCATATTGAAATTGACAGCATATCGGAAAACATTGCTTTTAATTACCTGAAAAAAGGGGCGAAATTAGGTGGTGAGGGTTGTATTCAAGAGTTAGTTATCATATATGAAAATGGGGGTAAGTTTATCCGTCCTGATTCGACAAAAGCAAAGTATTATAAAGATATGCTTACGGAGTTGAGAAGCACCAAGGAAAATATTGAATAAGTGTAGTCTGTTTTTAGAAGAATATGTCAAGGGAAAAGATAATCATCTCTTGTTATCCACAAAGATGAGACCATGCCCGCTTGTGCCACACCTTGCAATAGTCTCTCCTCCGTGACCCGCTACGCCTACGACCAAGCGGGACGGAAACTTTCTGTGAGCCATCCTTCGGCAGGTTTGACCACCTTCCTGTATGACCATGCAGGCAACGTCCTAAAAAAGAGCAC
>JAGCWQ010000039.1 GCA_017961765.1 Paludibacteraceae bacterium
GCGACGGCTGAAAGACACGGAGTGGCGGGCGAAAACGAAAGAAGGCGGATTCAACGAACCCGCCTTCTCTCATATAATCAATCAGATAACTGATTATTTCAAAATCACAGCTTGACCAGCTACGAGGTAAGCACCCTTGCTCAAGCCTGCGATACGAGTCTCGCCCTCGTTGTACTTCACATTAGCCTTAACCAATTGTCCATCGAAGTTGTAAACGGAAGCAACTCCGCTCTCGTTAGCGCTGATGACGATGTCACCTTCGTTAGCATAAACTACAACACCTGCATTTGCAGCAACAGACTCAACAATCGTAAGGCCGCGGTCTGCATCGAGGATAGCCAAAGAACGAAGCGATGGAGCACCCAATGGCGCTGTAGGAAGTGCGAATGCCGTGAAAGATGACACCTCAAACACTTCTTCATCTTGCTCAAACTTGTTAGTTACCGAATTGAGGTAGTAAGCACTTCCCGAACCTCCTCCATCATACGTAGTCTTCATTACGTATGGACCAGCCGTCGTACCTTTGACCGTGACAGATTCAGAAGAATAAACAGTAACATTCTCGCCCTTAATTGTAAGGTCTGTATCAGTGAACTCGTTTTCTCCGTAAGATGCATCAGGGAAAGCGAGAATGTATGATTGGTTAGCCAAGAACTTAGGCTCATCCAAATTAGCGAAAAGAAGGCCTTCTGAGGTTGAACCGACAAACTGTTTCGCCCAATACTTACCATTCTCCTTTGTTGCATTCGTCAAAGGATTGATCTCAGGCTTTCCATCGAAAGGAATTGCCAAGGAAACCCATCCGCCATTCTTATTTGCATAATGGGTAATATCGTAAGTGAACGTCACTTTTTCAGCTACGAATGGTTCCCCATTGTAAGCGTAAGGGAAACCGTTGTACAAACGAATATCCTTCGCTTTGCCATTCACAACCACATTATAAACCTCTGCCCAATCTGCAGGCAAATCCTCTTTAAATGTTATGATTTGATTAACGGTCGCCCATGCCTTCAATTGATCCGGACTCGAGAAGGACACAGGTTCAATATCGCCTGGTCCAGCATAGACAATTCCCTCATAAGACTTGCCCAAAGCAGAGATGGTGATAAAACCATTTTCAACTTCCCCATAATCATAGAAAGAGTACTCAGTGTTTTCATCATCATCATAGAATAAGGAAGCCTGATTATAGATATTCAAATCCATTTCATATTCATTCGCTTCTGGTGCATCTGCAGCAACCTCGATAGGAATCTTAATCGTCACCTCATCTTCTTCCACATCCTGAAAAGAAACATCGCCACCAGCAAGCGCAATTACAATGTAAGGAGGCTCCTCATCTTCTACCAATTTGAAAACGGGGTCATAGTTCTCTCCCTCCTTCAGGATACCACCAAAATCCAAATCCTTTTCATCACCAGGAGTGACTCCTTCTGGCACAGGAATATCAAATTGAAGACCCGAGAAGTTACTCCAAGACTCCCCCACTTCACTGATAGTAAACTCAATAAAAGCCTTATCACCAGGCTTAACCACAAGGTCCTTAAAGATGACCGACTGAGCCTCCACTCCTGCCATGGAAGCGAGAGCCAAACCTAAGAGTAATAATTTTTTTCTCATACTTTATAATTTTTGTAATTAATATATCTCATTAATCCGTCCATGGTTATGATGTGTCGTCCCTTCGGGACGGGGGCAAAACCCATGGGGGGGTGTGCCTTCCCTTCGCCACGGGTTGAAACCCATGGCTATGGTGTGTCGTCCCTTCGGGACGGCGGGCTATTTCACATTCTTTTTAACCATAGAGACATCCGCGGCATTCACTTTGCCATCCTTGTTCACATCATAAACACTATAAGGATCTGTGTACGAACCGAATTTTTCCCAACCGAGTGCGTTAGAATAGGCATCCCATGCCGACTGCGGAACGAGGAGTCGCGCTGCCCCATAGACAGCAGGCTTAAATGCCGACGGATCCAAATCAGCTGGTTTTTGCGAATCGCAAGAGACTCTCCTGATTTTCTCCGAACCGAACGCCTCCGCACCGATATAGTGGATGGAAGAAGGGATAGCGATTTCTGACGAAATAGCCGGCAACTTGGCGAATGCTCCGCTCTGAATCCCCACAAAAGAATTGCCCACGAAAGTGATGGAGGTGAATTTGTCGTTTGGCCACCCCTTCGCAGGCTCCGCAATGTTTCCGTCGCCGAAAATCGTCAATTTTGCATTTTCTGCATAATAATAGGCATCCCCACATTTTCCCGTAGCCACCAAGACATTTTCCTCCAAGAATCCCACCCTGAGGAAGTTCTTTTGGATAGCCTCGGAAGCGACATAGGCCTTCGCCTTTTTCTTGACCGTATTACTAAAGGCATTTGCAGGAATCTCTGCCTCGGAAGCACAATAGATCTTCGAGATGGTGAGGTTGGCAAATGCGTTCGAAGCAATCTCTGTAACGGTAGCCGGAATATCGAAGGCAGAAACAGTCTGAGAAGCAAAACAAAGTTCGCCAGCCGTCTTTACATACGATCCGAATTTAGGGCTAAGCGAATAGTGAAGAGTCCCGGAACTTTCTGCGAAGATGATATTCGCTTCCTCTCCCTTATCATTCTTAGAAGAGAAGTATCCGCCCTCCCTCACTACAAGGGTTTGTATGTTAGAATTATCAAATGCGTTTGGCATCTTCTCCAACGTTGAAGGGAGCGTGACCGTTCTCAAAGAAGTACATCCCGAGAAAAGACCTTCTCCTATAGATGTAACACCTTCCGGCAAACTGATGCTTGCCAAGTTCTCACAATCTTTAAACAGTCCCCCAGAAAGGGCGGTAATGCCAGATTTAACCACTACACGCTTAATTGATTTTCGGACATCTTCCTTCCCCAGCCAAGGTGCATCAAAAACCTTCCCCGACCCAAAGATAGTAAGAACACCATTTTCTAAAGAACAGGAAGCGTTTGTTCCACAAGCGTCACAAACCACTACAGAGGTAAAGCCATAGTTTTCATAGCATTTTTTCACCTCTTTATTTAATGCATAGACCTTAACCGATCTCAAAGCCGAAGGCACCTCCACATTCGAGGAGAACACGTTGGAAGCATAGATGACTGAGGCTGAAAGAGGCCAACTATCTATGGTCTTGATAGAAGCAGGAATCTCCAACTTGCCGACAGATCCCCTGAAAACATCTCGCTCAATAGTCGTCCATGTAGGTAAAAGGGTCACATTGGCAATGGTGGGTCGACAAAGAATCAATTTATCGCGACTCTTGTTCATCAGCATATCATTGTACCACATGAAATCAGAATCAGCCCCACTAGTGACTCTGATACGATCCGGAGAAAATCCAAGCTTCTCATACCAAGCCTTCATAGCCGCATTTTTGACATAAACTATGATATAACTGGAACAATATTTAAACATCGACC
Source organism: Paludibacteraceae bacterium (assembly GCA_017961765.1). Classification (GTDB taxonomy): domain Bacteria; phylum Bacteroidota; class Bacteroidia; order Bacteroidales; family Paludibacteraceae; genus RGIG10190. The sequence continues at coordinate 3,426 of JAGCWQ010000039.1, forward strand.
GATGATTATAATCCTGGTCTATGGCATCTCTATCATCAACTATTATTTCAAGAGATTTACAGTTACCAAAAGCTTGTTCCCCAATGGTTGTAACACCAGAAGGAATATAAAGAAACTTAAATACAGATTCAGAAAAAGCAAATTTGCCAATCGTTCTCACACTAGGAGGGAGAAATAAAGATTCAAACGGAGCCCCCCATAAAGCCATCGCACCTATTGAAGTAACAGTAGAGCCATAAAATATTAGATTTTCTCCCAGATTATACTTACCCCAACGACCTTGGTTAAACAAAAAAGCACTATCAGAAACAGCAGTCACACCTGCACATATTTCAAGATTCCTGCAGGAAAAGATAGCGGTTGACATTTCTTGATCACGCAGTTTCCCAGATTTACAGATAGAAAGCTCTCCCTTACCAGATAACACCAACTTTTGAGACTCAGGAAAGTACTCCCAAATACAATCATCCAACTTACCGCTTGTCACCTCTCCCCAAGCCGCAGCCACTGAGAGCGAAAGGCAACTCAAAAAAAGCCCTAAACTTCTAACTAAATTGTTCATACAAAATATTTTAAAAGATAATTTCAAGATCGTTGTAAAATTCCTTGTGATAGGCATTATCGAAAATCGAGATGGATAGGTCTATTCAATCATAATAATGCTTACACCAATAAACAAAGGTAGACAAATGTCAAAAAATCTGCAACATAACGAAAGATTTTTTCACGGAAATTTTATTCCGACCATGGGTTAAAACCCATGATTATGTTGTGACGTTCCACCGACCATGGGTTAAAACCCATGGCTATATATTGTCGTCCCTCCGGGACGCTATCGTTTGAGGTCAACTCCATAGGGCAAGAAAAAATGCCGGTAACAAAGCAAGATGCCGAAAAGAGCCTGACGCAAAAACCTGACGACAAAAGGGAGTGAGTTGTCTACTGCATTATCAGAGTATAAAGATTCAAAGCCAGAGATAAAAAGGGCAAAAATAGTCGGGGCCAATAGCACAGCCACAAATGCGAAACCTCTAAAATAACTTGACAAAGGCAACTTCTTCGTCATTCGTATAGGTCGCCAAAACACACAAAGAAAGCACAAAAAATAAAACGACACCGAATCGAATTGGGCATTCATCTCCTCCATAGTCTTAGATACGGAACAAGCTAAGTCACAGCTTGATGCGCCCTCCCCCAAATAGTTGTTTACCCATAGGAAAAAGAAACTATACAAAAAAGCGACAATCAAATTGTCCAAAATGAGGAAAAGGCTTTTTATCGCCACAGGAAAAGAAAAATCTTCCGCCAATCCGCTCTCATCGTCCATAATAAACGTCTTCTTCCAATGGAATTTCATCTTCACCTTCAATCTACGCAACCTCTCGCCTAAACCAATCGATGCCTTCTCTTCCCTATAATCAATATCAACAGATGCGCTTATCAATGCCGTATCAGAACGAAAGACGCACACACACAAGAGAGTGACTAAGTATAAATACAATTGCATGTACGGAATCTTAACAAGATCCAAACCGCCCCTTAGATAGCCTACACGAGCAAAGGCGTATATATACAATAGCGCAATCGACAAGAAGGCCGAGAAGATGAAAAACCAGAGCCAAAATTTGACTCTTAGAAGATTTTTCAAATAAGAAAAAGGCGTACGAGTTCCGACGGGTCGCCAAAAGAAGGGGAAAATAAGAATGAACGAAATTATCCAAGTGGCCTTAGTCCAACCGTCAAGACTCAGAAAGGAAGACCAAGAATAGTCTATATTCTCATAAATACTCTTCACCCAAAACGCAAAGAAAAAATAAGCAAAAGGGATGATTATGTTATCCGCAAAGACGAGGAACCTCGACAAGAAAGAGCTGTCGCCAGAATCTTTGAGTGCCTGCAATTTCTGCTCCGAAATTCCATAAATACACTCATGCAGATCCTTCTTGAAAGAGGGCCACACTTCCTTCCTATTAAAATGGGGGCGTTGTGGTTTATTTTGCTCTGACGGCGTATCTGATTCCATTTCCTGATATGGTAGAGGTCCTTTTTGAAAGACCGACGACTTCTTCACCACTATCGGATTACACTTACGTTTGTGTTTCTCCATATAAAAAATAAAGTAGAATGCACAAAGGTAATGGAAAATGTGAAATAAAAGTCAAGAGTTAAAAGTTAAAAATCACACGACACATAACCAGCCCCGCATTTCAATGTGGGGGACAAGAGAGAATGTAGCCCCTCCCCCACGTTCTGCTATTTGTTACGGACAAAGACATTATAGATAAACCTTGAGAAATAGTCTCTTATGCCAGTCAAGCTACTATTTTGCCTGACTCGATAAGGCAAGAATATATGTCGGTAATAGACTAGAATACCGAAAACGCACTGCCGAGAGAACCTAACGACAAAAGGAAGTGGCTCTATCGAATTATCAGGGAAAATGCCTTGAAAGCCAGAAACAATAAGAGCCAAAACTATTGGGGCAAATAACGCATACTTAAACTCAGAGCCACTAAAATAACTCATCAAAGGCAACTTCCTCGTTTTCCTGATAGGTCGCCAAAACGCACAAAGAAAACATACAAAATAAAACAATAAAGAGGGGAATTGGGCATTTACCTCCTCCATTGTCTTAGATACGGAACAAGCCAAATCACAGCCTGAGGCATTTTCCCCTAAATAGTTATTTACCCATAGGAAAAAGAGACTATACAAAAAAGCGACAATCAAATTGTCCAAAATGAGGAAAAAACTTTTTATCGCCACAGGAAAAGAAAAATCTTCCGCTAATCCGAGATCATCGCCTCCAAAAAAGAAGGTCTTCCAATGCGATTTTATCGTCTCTTTCAAGAAAGATCCTCCCTCAAACCAATCAAACGACTTATCCTCCTCAGAGTCAAACTCAGCACTAAAATCAAATATGCCTATTATTGCCGTATCAGGACGAAAGACCCACAGAAAAGCAAAAGAGACAAGCCATATACCTAATTGCATATACGGAATCGTAAGGTACGACAAACCATCTTCTAAATACCCCACACGAGCCGCCGCATAGAAATCCAACATTCCGATCGTCAAGAAAGCCGAGACGATGAAAAAAAAGAGCCAGGAGACCCACCTCAGAAGATTCTTCAAATAAGAGAAAGGTGTCCTAGTCCCGATGGGTCGCCAAAAGAGAACAAAAACAACAATGAACATAATTCCCCAAAGGAACTTTGAAAAACCGTCAAGACTCAGAAAGGAGGACCAAGAAAAGTCCATGTCGCCATAAATACATTTCACCCAAAACGCAAAGAAAAAGTAAGCAACAGTGGTGATTATGTTATCCGCAAAGACGAGAATTCTCGATAAGAAAGAACTATTCCCAGAATCTTTGAGCTCCAGGAAATCCTGCTTCGACATTCCATAAATCCACTTAAACAATATTGCTCCCAAAGAGGCACAAAAGCCTTCCCTATCTCGCGGACTCCGACTTTCTTGTTTATTTTGCTCTGATGGTGTATCTGATTCTGTTTCAGGAAGAGGTCCTTTTTGAAAGACCGACGACTTCTTCACCACTCCCGAATTGCGCTTATGTTTGTGCTTTCCCATAATAAATAAAGTAGAACGCACAAAGGTAGTGGAATTTATGAATTTAAAAAATAAAAGTCAAGACTCAAAACTATAACGATTTTTATTTTCAAGGGAACTTGGCAAAGGGAAAGGGAAATGGATTTTTACATACGATTCCTATGCAATTCCAAAGGCCTACAAAATTGACCAAAATCAAGATTTAGAGAATCCAACAAAGAAGCACAGAAAAAACAGATTGACATTTTTTCAAAATACACTACATTTGAGTAATATTTTTCAGGCAAAAGATCCTTCTTTTATATGGTTCTGCCTACCACAATAAAAACATAAATTTATCACTAAAAATACGCATATCATGCAAAGAAAAATTACGATATTTCTGTTTTTTTCCTTTTTTGTCAATTTGTGTCTACTGCAAGCAGAAACAAAATTCATTGCCTTCACAAAAGGTGATTCTATCGTATTCTATGATGAAAAAGAAATAACCAATGTATTTAGCAATAATGTCGTTGATTCGTTTGCTGTCCAAGGCGAATTGACGCCCAATGCCGTTGATCGCATCAGACAAGGAGGGGAAGCCTCCGTGCAAGTTATGGATTGGTCGAAAGCCACCTTTGTAGCTGGAGAATACTATCTGAATACTTATCCTACAGGATGGAAAAAATTAGAGAGATTCTATTTTCCAGAAGAGAATCCTAACGAATATAAGTTAAGTCTCAATTATGCGTTCTATTCTTCTTCGAAATTAAAACATATCTATAATTTCGATAAACTAACTTACATCACAGATCTGTCATGGGCATTCTATTCTTGCGCGTCTTTAGATAGCATTATACTGACAAAAAATGTGAACGCTGACATTATTTCTAAAAGGTCCAGCAGTATTGGTTCCACCGGAAATGCCATAACTTTGGTAGACAGTGCACTATTTGTCTCCAACCAAAAAATTTTCCAAGATTGCAGTAATTTGCTTACCACCTTCGATTCTATTACTTCCGCAGACTATCTTTTAGACGACAAGACATTTGGGGCTCATGCAGACCTACCGATGAACATCATTGTCAACGACACGATTTGGAAAGTCGGAGAATCGTTTGAGACAGCGGCAACTTTGACCTGCGCAGAAATGAGAAAACAGAAATTACAAGAGAGCGACCACGTATGGATTGGATTGCGGAATGAGTGCATAAAGAGCTACAGATGGAAAGAAGCAACGCGCCACACAGGGACAATGGTCACGATATATAAAAAAGAAGATTACAAGGCAGGAGAAACGATAATTCAGCCATTAGATACGTTTTCAGAGGCCCTCTATTATAAAGCGAGCTCCATCAAGATTGCAGGTGCAATTCGACAAAGAGACATGGACATACTCGAAAAAATAGTGCAAATAAATAATAGTTCGTTGAAGTATTTAGATATGTCTTTGGCCTATTTTGCCGAACCACTTCAAATAAAATTAGCCCATTCCAAGCTTCAAAAGATCACGTTGCCCACAGAGACTTGCCCGTATGAAATCAATTTGGGCAAAGCATTCCAATCATCCTATGAGTTGAGAACCATAGAGAATTTGGACAAGCTGCATTTTATCACAAATTTGGACAATAGTTTTTCGTATTGTGACCAATTAGAGAGCATTACATTTCCAGACGTTCCACTACAAGTAGATTCTTTGGAGGTTACATTTTATGGATGTGGCAAACTAACGAGAATTGACAACTTTGACCGATTGGGAAACATCAGTTACATGCACGCCACTTTTCGAGGATGTTCTCTCTTAGAAACCATTTCATTTTCAGATCAAATAGATAACTTCGTGTACATGGATGAAATGGTCTTCCAAGATTGCAAAAATCTTTCACAAATCATTAATCTTGACAAGGTGAAACTCTCTTTTTTAGGGGACGACATCTTCTCTGGTTGCCAGAAGTTATCTGCTATTCATTTAAACATCACAAAGGATACAAAATATCCATATCCAGCATGTTACGATTGTTACACCGAAGCATTTGAAGAGTGCGATGCGGTCATCTATTTAGTCAATGGATATAAAGAGACCCAACGCTGGATATGGACCGCAAACATCGTCTATCCCATCGACTCTTTCCATGTCCATCTCGACAGGGAATCTGGAGAAATGGCAATAAGCGAACTCTCCCCGAAATATTGCGCCATACAAGACACCGCATGGAAATTTGTGAAAGGAGAGACGGAAACCATCGTAAAAGAGTTTCCATCAATAGACAAAGAAACGTATGATGTCTTGTATTGCGGCATAAAAAACGATTCTATGCCAGATTATGTTTGGAGTACAAACCCCATCTATTGCGACACCTCCAACTATGACAAGTATGTTTCTTACAGCATAAAATCCATTAAGTCGTTCGTGCCTATCGAAAAGCTGCAACCCAGCCAACTGTATATGGCAGACACGATAATCACGCATGGAGAGTTGAACAACGAAGACATAATTCGGCTAAAAGAATCGCTCAGATTGATTAATGGGGATAAGATCGTATCGGGATGTACCAACCTTGAAGTTGCCGATTTCAGCAACTCACGGATGGAAGTAACCAATGGTCTGGAAGGTTTTTTCCAAGAATCCACTCATTTAGAGGAGGTGAAATTCCCGAAGGAAAAAATCACATCCCCAGTTGATTTCACCAACACGTTCGCAAAAAGTGGATGCCAAGAAGTAGACTTGAGTTCATTCGTAAATATCGTATGTATGGATAGAGCCTTTTGTGAAAGCAATGTGAAAACAGTATTGTTTCCAAAAGAGGAGAATAACAACGAGGTGAGTTTTATCCAAACCTTTGCCGCTTGCCCATTAGACTCTATTAATTTGTCAGCCTTTACACGGATTTCTGATTTATCGCAAACATTCAACCCTTGTAGTAGTCGGTGGCAGCCATTACGCTCCATAACCTTCTCAGAGAAGGAAAATCCTCTTTCCGTTTCTATGTTCCAAACATTCACCGGCACAACATTCGACACGGACGAAATAGTCAACTTTGACAAATTCACCAATGCGAATAATTATTTGGCAACGTTTCAGATGATAAATAATTTTAAGGGCAGATTGGACACCATCCGCATTGGAACTGACCCGTTCAAAATAGCCTCAGATTCTTTGACTTGGACATTTCTCTCTTCCGGACGAATCATAAAGTATCTTCCAGATGGTGTGGATTCGGTTCCTTCAAAATGGCGCAATTGTCATGATTTTGTGGTTCCAATCACTGTGGATTCGTCTAATTGGTCCATTGATTCTTTGTTTCAGGACTACCAATTATTCTCAGACTTTATCTACACGTTGCCTGATTTAGGTCCTTCGTATGCCTACATTGCCGACACCACATGGTATTTGGTTTTAAACGATTATTTGCAGGCATGGATAAATTCGTTTGGATTCAACAGTTCCCTGCGTGCGGCATCGGCAGAACAAGCGTTATCTTCAGAACAATATATGGTATTTGACCCACAAACCATGGACATAGCCGACTACATGGAAGATTACTCTTTGGCCTGCGTGGCATCCAACCCTAAACATAAGGCGTTGGCATATCAGGTGAAATTGAAGGATCTCCGAGAGAAAGTTCAAATTCCACAGGTCATAACCGATACGGATTGTAAGATATACACAGACCAGGGAACCATTGTCGTATCAGCCTCAATTGACTCCGATGTGGAAATATACGATACAATGGGTAAACTCATTCACATAGGTCATATCGGAAAAGATAAAGAGTTAAAAGTCAATGTACCCAATGGCGTTTACCTTGTAAAATGCGGCAAGCATTCGAGGGGAAAAGTCACAGTCAAAAACAGCAAAGAATAAAGATCGACTTTGAGAGTTGAAGGCCTCGAAGAGGAGTTCTATCCCCTACAGGATGGATGTTTGTCCTACTAGTAACCGATTGCACCGATAGATGCAGTCGGCAGGCTTTGGGGGGAGTTTCCTGCTTGGAACACGATTCATATAGAACGTGCCGCATATTTCAACCAATAAACAACTGTATTTCAATCAATAAAACTCACAACACCATACTCTCCCGCAATTTTTTCAGTCGATTTTCATAGTTTCCCGCAAATTTATTTTGCGGAAATTCATAGTTTCCCGCAAATTTTCGCATCCACATTCTGAGGTTTGATGATGACGGGGAACCCCAGGACGTTTATACATGATGCCGTGTGCTTTTCCTATTAATAGGAAGCCACTGCCCGTTGCAACAAAACGGGAATGCATTTCATGTCAAGTTTGCATGTTCCAGACTCCAATCACATCATACCCATATCAAGGCTCATGGTTTTGTAAAAATCTTTTTCGGGCATCCACGCAGATGGGCATATTCTCCCAACTAATATATTTCCTACCCTCTTTCATGACGTCTCATGTGTTATTGCGATTATTATCACTGATTATTGGCAACATATACACAGGAAGCAAAATGGTTTCCGCATCAAAACGCAGGTCTTTTGTGTAGACAAGATACCGATTGGCGATACGTGATGAGAACTTGAGGCAGAAGGCATCCAACGAAGCGTGAGTCCTGTAGCCGGACGATTTCACCTCTATGGGGCACACCTTATTGCCTTTCGACAACAAAAAGTCAACCTCATAAAAGTGCTTCTCATCTTTTGGAAACACGTGGTAAAACAATTCGTTTCCCGCTGTGGCAAGCATCTGTGCCACGAGGTTTTCATACACATACCCCAAATTGGCTTCTAGTTTGTCACTCAATAATTTGTCGTAGATTATATTGTCTGTATATTGTTTGTCCCAAAAACAGAGTGTGACAAACAATCCCGTGTCTGCCAAAAAAAGCTTGTAGCGGCTCGTGTCTTTGCTCAACGACATACCCACATTGAGGTCTGTGCAATGATGACAGAACAGCACTGTTTTGCTCTGCTCCAAATCTTGAAGCAACTCGGCCATTTTAGTTTCTGTTTGCTGTCCGACCACCGAATATGGCTGATAACGAGAAGCATTTCCACTCAATTGAGCCGGGATATTTTTAAATAGCCGTTCTGCATTTCCTGTAGCATCAATCTTCTGAAAATCTTCCAGATACAGTTTTATGA
>JAGCWQ010000040.1 GCA_017961765.1 Paludibacteraceae bacterium
AAACATGGGGCTAGCAGTTGTGACGTCTCTCCGAGACGGGGAAGGACAACGAAAACAAAATCCCTCAATCCCCATGCTGAAGCATGGGGCTAATAGTTGTGTCGTCTCTCCGAGACGGGAAGGACAACAACACCGAAACCCGACACAACCTTTGAACCTGCCGTGTCGAAGACACGACACATAATTAGCCCCGCCTTTTAAGGTGGGGAGAGGGGAAGAAAAAACGGCGAAGACATTTCTGCCTTCGCCGTCCGATTTATCGAAGAAAATATTAAATTATTTTCTGAAGAATGCCAAGTTCTCTTTCTTAAACTCAGCGATGTACTTAGCGTGCTTCTCAACCTCAGCCTCGCCCATAGCAACATAAACGTTAGCTGATTCGCTGAACAAGTTTTCACGAGAAGAATCGATGATAAGCAAGTGACCCATGATGATGTTTCCTGCCATCTCAACCAAACGGCGAGCCAAGAAATCCAACTCCTCGTTGTCCTTGTTGTCAAGAACACGGGCAACTGCAGCCTCATACTTAGCTCTCATCTCCTTCAACTTAGCCTTCAAACCGTCAAACTCTGCGCTAGTAGGCATTGCCTCGTAAGCCAACATCTGGCTGAGGTAAGTACCAGTCGTCACGTGACGGATGGCTGCCACTGTCTGCAACTGAGAAGTACCCTCGTAGATAGTAAGGATACGAGCATCACGATAAAGACGTTCGCAAGTATATTCCTTCATGAAACCAGAACCACCATGGACTTGGATACAATCGTAAGCGTTTTGGTTTGCATATTCGCTTGAGAACATCTTCAAAAGTGGAGTATAGGCATCAGCCAACTTTTGGTACTCCTTGTAATCTGCCTTCTCCTCTTTCGTAAGAGAACGCTCGTTTGAAATAGCCTCCCAAGCCTTGTACACGTCCACGAAACGAGTTGTCTCGTAAAGCAATGCACGAGATGCCTGCAACTTAGCCTTGATAACGGAAATCATCTCGTACACAGTAGGGAACTCAATGATAGCCTTGCCGAATTGACGACGATCCTTAGCATAAGCCAAAGCCTCCTCGTAAGCAGCTTGTGAAAGACCTACAGATTGAGCACCGACGCCCAAACGAGCACCGTTCATCAATGACATTACGTATTTGATAAGACCCATCTTACGTGAGCCGACCAATTTTGCTTTTGCGTTAGTGAAGACAAGCTCACAAGTTGGAGATCCCTTGATACCCAACTTATTCTCGATACGACGCACCTTGATTGAGTTGTCTTTGTGGTTCTCGCATACGAAGTAAGAAAGACCACGACCATCTGTCGTACCCTCCTCAGAACGAGCAAGAACGAGCTTGATTTGAGCGTCACCATTAGTGATGAAACGCTTTACACCGTTGAGATACCACCAACCATCTTCGCCTTCCGTAGCACGAAGCATAACAGACTGCAAGTCAGAACCAGCATCTGGCTCCGTCAAGTCCATGGAGCAAGTATCACCCTTGTTGATACGAGGCAAATACTCGTTCTTGATCTCCTCAGAAGCGAATTCGTTGATAGTCTCGGCACAATCCTGAAGACCCCAGATGTTAGCGAATCCAGCATCAGCGCGTGATACGATCTCAGCAGCCATAACATAAGGAACCATCGTGAAGTTCAAACCACCGAAACGACGAGGCAAAGACATGCCATAAAGACCTGCTTGAGCCAACACATCGTGGTTTTGTTGTGTGCCAGGAGCATAGATAACGCGGTTGTTAACAACTTGCGGACCATCGTGGTCAACACCCTCTGCGTTTGGAGCTATGATTTCACCGCAGATTTCACCAACAATCTCCAACACCCTGTTGTAGTTATCGACTGCATCCTCGAAATCAGCTGCGGCATAGTCGTACTTATCTTTGTCAGCGTAGTTACGCTCTTTCAAATCAACGATTTTTCTCATCAATGGGTGAGAAAGTTGGAATTTCAATCCTTCGTTGTCTTTATAGAAATTAGCCATTTTTAATCTTTAGTTACATGAATAATGGGGAAGACTCTTATTTAGAGTTCTTCTTGTAATACTTGATCAACTTAGGAACCACTTCCTCTACGTTTCCGTTGATGACGTAGTCTGCAATCTTGTTGATTGGAGCGTTAGGGTCGTTGTTGATAGAGATGATCACGGCACTGTCTTGCATTCCGGCGATGTGCTGGATTTGTCCAGAGATACCGCAAGCGATATACAACTTAGGACGGACAGTCACACCTGTTTGACCGATTTGGCGGTCGTGGTCAGCAAAACCCGCATCGACAGCAGCACGGCTGGCACCCACCTCTGCGTGAAGTTCCTTAGCCAACTCGAACAATTGGTCGAAGCCCTCCTTAGATCCGACACCATAACCACCGGCAACCACAATCGAAGCACCCTTCAAGTTGTGTTTAGCCTTCTCCACGTGACGGTCGATAACCTTTACCACGTAGTCTGCGTCAGAAACATAGTCAGCCACATTGTGCTTAACCACTTCTCCCTTATAGTTCTTGTCGAGGATCTCCTTCTTCATCACACCCTCACGAACCGTTGCCATTTGAGGACGGTGCTCTGGGTTAACGATTGTAGCCACGATGTTACCACCGAAGGCTGGACGGATTTGGTAAAGTTGTTGAGTATAGTGCTTGTCCACCATTTCACCCTTTTCGTTCTTCACCTTCATGTCGAAGTCGCCGATCTCCAACTGCGTACAGTCGGCAGTCAAACCACTTGTCAAAGCAGAAGATACGCGAGGACCCAAATCACGGCCGATTACGGTAGCACCCATAAGGCAGATTTGAGGTTGCTCCTCTTGGAAGAGTTTTACGACCAATGCCGTGTGAGGGAGGGTCGTGTAAGGGAAGAGCCCCTTAGCGTCGAAAACATGCACTTTGTCCACGCCGTAAGGCATTACTTGTGACTCGATTCCGTTGAGGTCTGCACCAGCGCAGATACATTCCAATTTAACGCCCAACTCGTTGGCCAATTTGCGGCCCTTTGTGAGGAGCTCCAAGCTTACGTCGGCTACAGTCTTGCCTTCAAGCTCGCAATATACAAATACGTTATTCATTTCTTAAATTAGCCAATAGTGTTGTTAGACAAAAGTTCTACGATGAGGCTCTCCACATCTGCGTCGCTGCCGGTCATCGTACGGCTCTCCTTTGCTTGGAAAACGATGTTCTTAACGGCCTTCACGTTAGTAGGAGAACCAGCCTTACCAACTTGGTTGAGGTCTGCCTCGATGTCTGCCGCACCCCATTGGTTGATGTTGAGGTAAGGCTTAGCCTTCAATAGAGCCTCTGTTGCTGCGTCGTCTGGCGTACGCTCTGCAGGGCAAGAAGCCTTCTTATATTTTATCACACGCTTAGCGTTACGTGGACGACAAGGAGCTGCCGAACCATTGACAGTAACGACCAATGGCAATGGAGCCTCAACAGTCTCGATACCACCGTCGATGTGACGTTTGATGGTAGCGCGTCTATCCTTGATGTCGATAATTTCTTCTGCGTAAGTTACTTGAGGGAGACCCAATTTCTGAGCCACTTGAGGACCCACTTGTGCCGTATCTCCATCGATAGCCTGACGACCACCTAGGATGATGTCGAAGTCACCGATTTTCTTGATGGCTTGAGCAATAGTGTAGCTCGTTGCGAGTGTATCTGCACCTCCGAGGCAACGGTCTGTGATTACATATCCGTTATCTGCACCTCTGAACAAGGCCTCACGGATTACCTCTGCCGATTTAGGAAGTCCCATGGTTACAACTGAGATGGTAGAGCCCTCAAATTTGTCTTTCAAACGAAGAGCTTGCTCCAATGCATTCAAATCTTCTGGGTTGAAGATGGCTGGTAAAGCCGCACGGTTTACCGTTCCTTCTGGCGTCATGGCGTCTTTCCCCACGTTGTGCGTGTCTGGTACTTGCTTCGCCAAAACTACGATCTTTAAACTCATGTTTAATTTTTATATGTTTATAAATACTTAAATTCGGTTCCCCTCTTCTGCCTTACTCGGTTTACGAAAGGACATAGCAAAGCCTTTTACAAGGATTGCGGTGCAAAAGTACTCAATATTAATGAAAAAAAAAGAAAAAGGATGAAAAAATGCACACTTTGGGGGCTTGTGTGCAGTCCCGTCCCATCCTACGGACTATCCCACAGGTGATTAACAAATAAAAATTTAGTTTTGTAACAATAACCCAATGTTGGAAGTGAAGAGCTTCACTGCCATGGCCAACAAGATGATACCGAAGAATTTTTTCATGATATAGGTAAAGGTTGCTCCCGTAAACTGCTGTATTTTAGTGGACATCTTCAAAACGAAAAGAACAACCAACATATTGGCTGCCAAAGCAATGCAGATAATCGGCAACTCATACTCCGCACGAAGGGCGATGAGCGTAGTGATGGAACCAGGACCAGCAATCAGGGGAAAGGCAATCGGGATAACCGTCGCATCATCCGTATTGTTCTGCTTGAAAATATGGGTTTCCAATATCATTTCGAGGGAAAGAAAGAAGAGGACGATGGCTCCTGCAACGGCAAACGACGAGAGATCCACCTTGAAAAGTTTGAGAATCCATTCTCCGCCAAAAAGAAAGGCGAAAAGGATAGTGGTGGCAATAGCTGTGGTTTTATAGGCATGGATGGTCTTCCCGCTTTTCTGTAAATCAACGAGGACAGGCAACACACCGATGGTATCAACCACGGCAAAAATGACCATAAAGGCAGTCAGTATACTTATATAATCCATTGTTCTACAATTTAATACGTTCTAAATCATCTGGCACGAACACATTTCCGCCGAAGACACTTTGTGCCTCTGCCGTATAACGTTCCTTGCGGGTACTAAGGCTCTTCTCCTCCGTATGGTAAAGGAGTAGATTCTTGACACCCAGTTTGTTGGCTATCGTTCCAGCATCACGCACGGTACTATGGTGCTTTTCATAAGGATGGAACGTCTCCCGGTCCTCATAGCGACAGAAAGCCTCACACAAGAGCCAATCCGAATGCTCCACAAATCGGCGACACTCAGGATTGTAGGGCTCATCCCCAAGGCAAGCAAGTTTTCTGCCATCTGGAAGGATGGCTTGGAATCCAAACTGCTTCAACTTGGTGGAGTGGATGTCGAAAAAGGTGAGTTCCATACCAGCCGCCAAGGCCTTGTCACCCTCCTCCACCGTATGGAGGATGATTGTCTCCCCGAATTCACGGATGAACTTGGCAGGAAGTGTAAGACGACAAATCTGAAGCAACGCATCAGCCGCCTGATCATGGCAATAGATATGGAAAGGAGCCGCATAACTCTTCTTGTGAATCAAGGCGGCAAGCTTTCGTATCATCCAAATGGCACCTAGAATATGATCGGTATGAGCATGGGTGATGAACATCGCCTTTATGTTTTGATAAGGGATTTTTGCAGATGCCAACTGTTGGAAGATTTGGTTGCCACCGCCTGCATCGACAAGCAGCACCTCCTCCTCATTGACAAGGGTGAAGCAAGTGTTGTAACAGTTCTCCGCCATAGCGTATCCCGTACCTAACATAACTATTTCCATACTCTTCTTCATTTTTTTACAAAGATAGGGAAAAACGAGAGAATAAAGAAGCGCATGAAACACCCAAGCACATTCCGACTTCCATTAAGCAATTCTTAAATTATTCTCAAAATCACTTGCAAAGAATTAAAATAGACTATACATTTGCACCGAATTCAACGAAAATATTTTCTGAGATTCTACTATTTATTTTTATATTAATTAAAATTTATTTTTATATTATTTTTATGAAATTTAATTTCTTTAAAACGGCAACAATATTGTCGTTGGGTTTGTCACTTTATTTAGTATCTTGTGATAAAAATGAAATCGAGAACGAAGAAAAAAAAACAGTAGAACAGCAAGCTAAAACATTATCACCGTTTGAAGAGGTAGTTGAGAAGCTTTCTAATGACACAAATGTTGTCGACTTTTCCGTAGTCAACCCTTTGGACATGTACAAGGACACCTCATCATTAAGAAGGGAGAGCGACAGATGGTGGTATTATGATACGGATTACATGTATTTGTGTGATTTGATTGGTGTTGAATCATCTTCTGGCAATCCAGCAAAACAGCTAGTGAAAGGAGGCCTGCTTTATCTGTTGATAGATGTTGATTTAAATATGGGCGCAGGTGGCAAGTACGTTTATTTGTACGCCGCATTTGCTGATGGTTATGCGACTGGAACACTTCCTAAGGCTATTACAAAAATCAACGTAAGTTATGGAAGCCTACCATCTAGCGGTTCTGTCGTAAAAGAATATGGCGGAAGTAATTTTAACTGTAATGCAGGCACAAAAGGAGGGGCAATATATCTATCTGTTGAAAAGGACGATTATCCAACCAATACTATGGGTCTCCGAGGAATTATGGCTGCTGCATACAAATGGAGTCATAATAGCGTTATTATGAATCCAATCACAGGAACATGGAATGGTGTTAGTCCTCACATGGATTTGAATAAAGGTGCAGGAGGACGTTATATTTATCTCTTTACTTTGTGATAAGATTCCTTATCTGAGCATGTAAAATACATTTAGCGAGGATGCCCTTGTGGAATCCTCGCTTTTTCATGGGCTCATGCATCCTCATGGCACTCGTATATTTTGATAATACATTTTCTTTCCCCAAAAGCCTCGAAAAATCCAAGATTTACCTATTTTTGCGCAAAAAGCATGGATTAACTTAGCAGAAGATAAAATTTATGGTAAAACGGATTAGAGTAATCTTGGCTGTACTGGTCATTCTATCAATCTCCCTATTGTTTCTCGATTTCACGGGAACAGCCCATTTTTGGTTAGGGTGGATGGCTAAGATTCAGTTTCTGCCAGCTATTTTGGCACTAAACGCAGGAGTTGTGCTATTCTTGCTGATGCTAACGCTCATTTTGGGACGAATTTATTGTTCCATTATTTGTCCATTAGGAATTTTCCAAGATATAGTTTCTTGGTTAAGTGGAAAATTACAGAAAGGGAAGAGGCATTTCTCCTATTCCCCAGCCAAATCGTGGTTGCGTTATGGAATGCTAGGAATTTTAGTACTCGTCTTCCTTCTCGGGTTGCAGTCGATAGTTGCCATTTTCGACCCCTACGCTGCATTCGGACGGATGGTGACTTCCCTACTCTCCCCTTTGTATGGATGGGGAAACAATCTTTTGGCCGATTGGGCAGAAAAGATGGATAGCTATGCCGTCTATTCCGTTGACGTGTGGATAAAAGGAGGGGCACCGCTGATTTTGGCCATAGCGACATTGGTGGTCATAACCATTCTGGCCTGGCGCAACGGGCGCACCTACTGCAATACGATTTGTCCCGTAGGAACCCTGCTCGGTTTTCTGTCTAAGTATTCCCTATTTGTACCAACCCTCAATAAAGAGATGTGCATCAGCTGCGGACTTTGCGCAAGAAGTTGCAAGGCATCCTGTATCGACTCCAAGAAGAAGGAGATAGACTATAGCAGATGCGTAGTATGTTTTGACTGCATGGGAACCTGCAAACGAGGAGGTGTCACCTACCAAAGGAGGTCATTCAAAAAATCCACCTCCACCCCACAAGTCGATACCGGACGCCGCGCCATGCTGACGGCATCCGCCCTGCTCGTAGCCTCCACGGCTGTCAAGGCGGCAAAGAAGCACGTCGATGGAGGATTAGCCCACATAGAAGACAAGCAAGTACCCCAAAGGCAAACGCCAATCGTTCCGCCAGGCGCACTGAGCATACAAAACTTGACCCGTCGATGTACGGCTTGCCAACTGTGCGTCTCTGCCTGTCCAAGCCAAGTGTTGAGACCCTCATCCGACCTCAGCAGGCTGATGATGCCAGAAAGCTCATTCGAACGT
Organism: Paludibacteraceae bacterium; assembly: GCA_017961765.1. Taxonomy (GTDB): domain Bacteria; phylum Bacteroidota; class Bacteroidia; order Bacteroidales; family Paludibacteraceae; genus RGIG10190. The sequence continues at coordinate 7,863 of JAGCWQ010000040.1, forward strand.
GGCTACTGCCGTCCCGAGTGCACACGCTGCTCCAACGCCTGTCCTACCGGCGCCATTCAACCGATCACGCCAGAGGAAAAGTCATCCATCCAAGTCGGCCATGCCGTCTTCATCAAGAACAACTGCGTAGCATACACGAGAGGCGTGCTTTGTGGAAATTGTGCCCGACACTGCCCCGTAGGTGCCATCACGATGGTTCCATCCGATCCGAAAGACGAGTCGTCTATCAAAATCCCAGCCATCGACGAAGAACGTTGCATCGGTTGTGGTGCTTGCGAAAACCTGTGCCCGTCAAGACCTTTCAGCGCCATCTATGTGGAAGGTCACGAGGTCCACAAGATTGTCTAAATCCTAAAATTCAAGACCATGTCAGAAGATAATAAAAACGACAATAAAACTCGGGAAGGTCGTCGTGCCTTCTTGAAATTGTTGGGAGGAGGAACACTCCTCGCCTCGGCCTCATTGATTGGATGCCATCCCAACAAAGAGAAGCAAGGCAACACAAACAAGGATTTGGTCCCTGCAGGAGGCATGACCTATCGGGTTTCCTCCTCGACAGGAGACAAGGTTTCCATATTAGGCTATGGCTGTATGCGCCTCCCGACCATAAAAAACGGCAGTGCACGTGATACGGAAGATGAAATAGACCAAGAGCAAGTGAATGCTCAAGTGGACCTGGCTTTGGCTCAAGGCATCAACTATTTCGACACCTCTCCAGTCTATTGCAAGGGACGATCGGAACATGCCATGGGTATCGCCTTGAAACGGCACCCAAGAAACACGTACTACATTGCAACGAAGTTGTCCAATTTCTCTTCCGCCTACTGGCCGGAAAAGGAGTCGAAGGAGATGTACTACAATTCCCTAAAGGAACTCCAGACAGACTATATTGATTACATGCTGCTCCATGCCATCGGGCAATCGGGCACAGCACAAGACGGCACGCAACTCAACGGAATGGAGGCTCTCCAAGCCCGCTATTTCGACAACGGCATTCTAGACTTCTTGTTGAAAGAACGTGAGGCAGGACGTATCCGCAATTTGGGATTCTCCTATCATGGCGACATAAAAGTGTTCGACTATATGCTGTCGATGCACGACAAATACAAGTGGGACTTTGTCCAAATTCAGTTGAACTATGTTGACTGGCACTATGCGAAGGAGGTCAATCCGAACAACACAAACGCTGAATACCTCTACGCCGAATTGGAAAAGAGAAACATCCCTGCCGTCATCATGGAGCCACTCTTGGGAGGACGATTGGCAAAACTGCCCGACTATCTCTCCACTCGCCTGAAACAACGCGATCCGGAAGCCAGTGTCGCTTCTTGGGCTTTCCGATATGCCGGCACTTTCCCGAAAGTGTTGACTGTCCTCAGCGGCATGACCTACATGGAGCATCTGCGAGACAATTTGAAGACCTACTCCCCATTGGTTCCTTTGACCGAAGAGGAGCTATCCTTCTTGCACGACGAAACAGCACGACTGATGATCGAATATCCGTTGGTGCCTTGCACAGGATGCCAATATTGCATGCCATGTGAGTTCGGCATCGACATTCCATCAATCTTCACGCACTACAACAAATGTGTGACAGAGGGGTACATCGTCAAAAACACGCAAGACGAAAATTATCGCAAGGCAAGGAAAACCTTCTTGGTGGGATATGACCGTAGTGTGCCGAAGTTACGCCAAGCCGACCACTGCATCGGATGTGGGCAATGTACATTCGCATGCCCTCAAGGCATCAAGATTCCAGACGAGTTGCACCGAATCGGCGAATATGTAGAAAAACTAAAACGAGAGTCGTTATGAGGGTAAGCCAAATGCAAATTGACCTTCTTCACCGAGGAGGTTTCTCCTTGGTCATGATGAAGGAGGAGTTTTTGCGGACATTCACACGTCGTGGGGTCGCAGACCTATATGGATTGCTGACGGAAGACCCCAACTACATGGAAGGAGCCTTGGTGGCCGACAAGGTAGTAGGCAAAGGCGCAGCCGCCTTAATGGTCTTAGGCAAAGTGATGGAGGTCTATGCAGACATCATCAGCGAGCCCGCTTTACAGATGCTCCAATCCAACGGCATTCCCGTCCATTACCAAGACTTAGTATCCTCTATTGAAAACAGAGAAAGGAGCGGCCCATGTCCCGTCGAATCGCTGTGTCTTGGAGCAAAAAATGCAGAGGAGGCGTTGCCTCTTATCGCAGACTTTCTTAAAAAGAAGGACGCCCGTAAGGATAAATAATTGACAAGTAGATTTCAAAACAAAACCGTATCCACCTGAATAGGGACAAGCCACATCAAGTCTCCCCATTCCGAAGATACGCTCAAAAAAAGATAGTTATGCAAAACACAACAACATTGGGCCTCTACACATTGGATTACTCCGATTGGAGGACCTATCGAACGGCACTACTTTTAGTGATTGCCAATGTCGTCTTCCCTCAGATTTTCCACTACTTCGGCACCGGTGCCGTGTGGTTGCCCATCTATTTTTTCACCTTGGTAGGAGCTTACAAATACGGATGGAAAGTAGGCTTACTGACAGCCATTTTTTCCCCACTGACGAGCCATTTCCTATTCGGCATGCCAGCAGGCATAATGTTACCAGTGGTGATGTCCCGCTCAGCCGTTTTAGCGCTGGTAGCAGGAGTAGTTTCTTCCCACTTTAAGAAAGCCACATTACCTCTATTCGCATTAGTAGTTTTGTGCAGTTACCTCTTGGGTGGCATTCCTGACTTGTTGATCCGAGGCGACTTGGTTCATGCTTGGCAAACACAATTGGCAGGATGGCCGGGAATGCTCTTGCAGATTTTTGGAGGATGTCTTGTAGTTAATCTAGGAAAAGATTAATTTCGGGGCAATGTGTTTATACAATTAACTATACAGTTATGAATATGCTTTTTATTGGAGGCTTAGGGATGCAGGAGATTCTCCTCATTCTCTTAGTCGTTTTGATATTTTTCGGAGGCAAAAAGATTCCTGAAATGATGCGTGGATTAGGACAAGGAGTCCGCAATTTCAAAGAAGGGATGGAAGGCACCTCTGACAAGAAGGCAGAGGAGACGGCCGACAAAGAAAAAAAGGAATGAGTGAAGAAGCCTCGTTTTGGGACCATCTAGATGCCCTTCGTGGCGTTATATTGCGGGTGCTGGCAGGTGTTCTACTTGTGAGCATGGTTGCTTTTTGTTTCAAGGAAGAACTCTTTTCGATTCTCTTAGCGCCCAAGGAGCCAGACTTTTGGACCTATCGGATGTTGGCGCGACTATCCGAGGTGTTCGCACTTGAGCCATTCGAAGAGAATTTCTCCGTCCGTCTCATCAACACCCAACTAGCCCAGCAATTTCTGACCCATGTACAGGTCTCCTTCTACACCGGGTTTCTTCTCGTCTTCCCCTATCTTCTTTACGAACTTTTCCGCTTTGTATCCCCCGCCCTCTATCAAAAGGAGCGCTTCTACCTAAAACGAGTAGTTATCGGAGGCTACTTGATGTTTTTATCAGGTATCGCCCTATGCTACTATATGGTTTTTCCTTTCACCTTTCATTTCTTAGCGACCTATCAAGTCAGCAATGAGGTTGAGAATCAAATCGTTTTAGATTCCTACATAGGCACCTTCGTCATGCTAAGCCTGATGATGGGACTTCTTTTCGAGCTACCCCTGCTCACTTGGCTACTGGGCAAATTAGGGTTCCTCACATCCGATACGCTTGCACACTACAGGAAACATGCTTGGGTCGGCATACTGGTAGTGGTTGCCATACTGACCCCCACCTCCGACATTTTCACACTTCTCGTTGTCGCCCTGCCCGTCTTTCTCCTTTACGAGATAAGCATCTGGATAGTAAAGAAATAAACACACCACTGCATCTTCTTTTTTTAGGGAAAGCTAACATGACAAGTTAGTCATGTAACAAATGGAAGGAAAATATTTCTCCGAAAATCACAGAAAAAGCGTACGATGTTGATTTTTTTTGATATATTTGCATAGTAGAATTCCATAAAATTTAGTATGACGGGATTCGATTTAGGGCATGAAAGGATTAACTTTGTTTGGCATAGTTAATAGCATAGTGAAGTTTATCGACAAGCTGAAATTATAAACAATTTAACATATACAATATGAAACAATCTTATGAAATGCCTCAAATCGAGGTTGTTGAATTAGAGTTGGAAGGAATAATAGCAAATTCTCCAACACCATTCAACATGGAAAGTGCTCCAGAATTGCCAGGTATTGGAGATGGAAATGAATAATGCATTATTCTCTTTCAAACGAAAAAGCGATTCCAACAGAGTCGCTTTTTTCGTTTGAGCAAGTAGCACCTTATTATTGGGGATGTTCCCTTGCGCACACATTTATTTTTCTTCCATTTTTATTACAACCTAAACTATATGGTCTTTTTATTTTTCGTATATTTGCCTACAAAACGAATTTTAAACGAAAAAAAGTATGGCTAACTACAGAAAATGGACTTATGTGGCCGGAATGGCCTTTTCTATGCTCATCATGCCTGAAATCACCTTGGCTGATGCGGCTGGCACTTGTGGCGAAAATGTGAAATGGTCCTTCACGTCTTCTAACAATACGTTGGTAGTCAAAGGCAACGGAAAGATGATCCGCCAAGATTCATTGGTGAGCTTGGGTGCGACGAAGGTTGAAGTGGAAGACGGTGTCCGCGAGATCGGAGACGCTGCTTTTGCTGGTTTCGATAAGATGGAGACACTTAAGCTTCCTGCAAGCGTATGGAGTCTGGAAGGCGACGCACTGTCCAAGTGTTCCAACCTAAAAAATGTCACGATTCCTAAGCAGTTGATTTCCGTGGCAAAGGAAAAGATCCTTTCCAACCCAAATGTCGAGAGACTTGCTGTCGTTGACAACTCCCTCACATGGATTTTCTCCGTTAAAAATGGAGATTTGACCATTTACGGAAAAGGCGTATTGGAAAACCTGATTTATACGAAAAAAGCAAATGGAGCAGAGCAGACTTGCTTCTTCCCTGCCGAGATGGGAATCAAGACTCTTACAATAGACAATGGCGTTTCTGGTATTGAAGAACAAGTCTTCAACGGTTGCACCACTTTGGAGAAGGCCGTTCTTCCTACGGGAATGATGGAGATTGGCAATTCCGTATTTGCCGGTTGTACCAATTTGAAGACAGTTGCCCTTCCTAAGAATTTGACGACGCTCGGCAACGCGGTCTTTGCAGGTTGTACAAGTTTACAATCCATTTCGTTGCCAGAAAGTTTGACGGCCATGGGCGAAGGCATCTTCTCCAACTGTGCAAGCATGACACAAGCCAACATTCCTACCAGCATCACGACATTGCCTAAGCGTACATTCATGGGATGCTCCTCTCTCGCAGGAATCAACATACCTGACAACATCACGCTCATAGAGCCTTATGCTTTTGCATTCTGTAGTTCCATGCGCGAATTCACGGTAGATCCTAAAAATGAGGTTTACGCAGCAAAGAATGGAGTTCTTTTCTACAAGGACATGAAGACGTTGGTAAAATATCCCGAAGGCAAGGCTGACGCTGCCTACGTAATTCCTGCAGGTGTTAAGGAGATGGACGCTTCCGCCTTGATCGGAGCCAAATTCAAAACGATCACCATACCTGCAGCCATGGAAGTTGTCCCTGCTGGAGCCTTCCGTTCTTGCGCTAATTTGGAGTCCATCCAAGTTGGAGGAGGAAAATTCTATTCTTCCACCGATGGCGTCTTGATGAGCAAAGACAAAAAGGAGTTGATCCAATATCCGATGAACAAAAAGAATTCATCCTACGCCATTCCTAAAACAGTTCAAACCATTGGAGCATTCGCCTTCAGCGACTGCAACAATTTGGGCACTATAAAGATTCCTGCTTCCGTAAACAGCATCGAGGAGCGTGCCTTCAACAAGTGCGAATTCTTGACGGAAATCCAAGTGGACGCTGCCAATGTAAACTTCACCTCCGTCAACAACGTATTGATGAGCAAGGATTATTCCCGTTTGGTTCTCTACTCTCCTCGCAAGACGGATGTAAGCTATGCAATCCCTGCTGGCGTGGTAATCGTAGATGCCTATTCCTTCTACAAGTGCGACAATTTGAAATCGCTCACCATTCCAGCTACTGCCACAGATGTCAGCGGCCGCGCCTTTGTTCGTTTGAACCTGAGTTCTTTGGACATGACTGGAAAGGGAAAGATTACCATCAAGAGTAATGACGCCTCTAAGGGTAGCGTTTCGCTCACCTGCTTGCCAGAAGCTTTCGATGAATTCCTTTCTGAGAAAAAGAACACTCCGTCATCCTTGGAGTTGTTCCTAACTGCAGTGCCAAACCAAGGTTATTCATTCGAGAAGTGGAACAACGGAAGTGAAAATCCAAGATTGAAGCAAACGTTGAAAGGTAACATTGACGTTGTTGCCAACTTCAAATAAAAAGCCAAGGGCATATCAAGGTAGGGGACGAACACAGAGGGAATCCCCTATCTTTTCTCTTTATAGATATTCAATAAATAATAGGGTATTGGGAGTTTTAACGAACTCTCGTTTTTTTGTTTTTAGTCCAAACGATGGTTATAGGACCTTCAAATAAGTTTTCCGTGTATCGTCTCCTTTTCATCACATTGACTTTACTTAGTTTTTCCCTACCTCTTTCATCACAAAAGGTCGGGCTGGTACTCAGTGGCGGTGGAGCAAAAGGCTGTGCGCACATCGGCATCATTCGAGCATTGGAAGAAGAGGGCATTCCTATAGACTACGTCGCAGGCTCGTCCATGGGAGCCATCATCGGGTCTCTTTACGCCATGGGGTTCTCTCCTGATGAGATGGAAGCATTGGTCGCTTCCGAAGAGTTCACCTCCTGGCAACGCAACGACATAGACGAAGACGACACTTACTACTTTAAACACAACGACCCCACCCCTGCATTTGTAAACATCAAAATGCACCTTTCCGATTCGATGAAGTTGGAGACGCACCTATTGCCATCAAGCATCATCGGACCCACACAAATGAACATTGCGTTCATGAAACTTTACGCACAAGCGGGAGCCCTTTGTGAAGGCGATTTCGACCGTCTCTTCGTTCCTTTCCGTTGCGTGGCCTCCGACGTGCATAACAAACGAGAATATCTCCATCGGAAAGGAGATTTGGGTGACGCCGTCCGTTCCTCCATGACCTTTCCATTGGTTTACAAACCCATCCAAGTCAATGGGCACCTCTTATTTGACGGCGGAATCTACAACAACTTCCCGGTTGACCTTATGGAATCCGATTTTGCTCCCGACTACATGATTGGAAGCAACGTCTCTTCCAACCCTTTGGAACCAAATGAGACGGACATCGTACTACAATTGGAAAACATGATCATGAACAAGACGGACTACTCCATAGACAAAAGCAAAGGACTCTTGTTCGACTTTCATTTCGAGAACGTCGGGTTGCTAGACTTCCATAGAATTCACGAACTTAGCCGCGCAGGATACGATTCGACAAAGGCTCATATCGCCGAAATCAAGGCATCCGTTGCACGCCGCGTGGACAAACAGAACATAAGATTGCGCAGGGAAATCTATAAATCCCAATTACCGAATCTAGTCTTCCGCTCCATCGAAATCAACGGAGTGAGCGAGAAACAAAAACACTATATCCGTAAATCATTCCACACAGGGAATGAACGGTTCTCTTTTTCCCAATTCAAAAAGAATTATTTCAAACTACTATCAGACAAGAAGATAGCAGAAATAATACCCCATGCGGTCTATAATCCAGCCGACAGCACGTTCAATTTGGTACTAGACGTCAAACTCAACGACAACATTCTCATTGATTTAGGCGGAAACGTATCCTCCACGTCATCCAACTTGCTCTATTTCGGTGCCGAATACCAAGGAATATACTATTTCCCCTATAGTATGAAGGTAGGATGCCAATTCGGGCGATTCTACAACGACCTGCATCTACAATCCCGTGTGGACCTAACGACAGCCTACCCGCTTTATTTGAAGTTAGTGGGCAATGTCCACCGTTTCTCCTATTTTCAAGACGAATCTCCCTTCTACGAGGCAGAGATCCCATCTGAATCCTCTAGTTTGGAGACGTATGGCAAATTCAAGCTTGGGTTCCCTTTTTTAATGACAGGAAAGATGGAGTTAGGCTGGGGCTATGGCAATATATCCAACGAATATCTAGGCTATGATGTTCCATCCGACGAACGTAACCGGACAGACCATCACCTATTCGTGTCGGCTTTCCGAGTTCAATCAAGCACACTATCACACAAGCAATATCCGATTGCAGGTCGAGAGCTTTTGCTCCTACTACAACACGCCACAGGAAATCGGCAAAACTCCGTATTCCTTCGTTCAGAGAATGATGTTGCCCGCTATCGCTTCTCCGAATTCGAGTCTTGGATGCAGATTCGAGCTCGCTGGGAACAATATTTCCGCATGACACGTCATTTCTCTTTAGGATCCTGCATGGAAGGCGTATTTTCCTCACAAGATTTGACGGAGAACTATATGGAGACAATACTCATGACCCCCGCCTTCGAACCCACGCCCCATTCCATGGTCAACTTGAATCCTGCGTTTCGCTCCACCTGTTTTTTAGCAGGCGGAATCAAACCAATTTTTAAATTCAACAATCGGGTTCACCTCCGGTCGGAAAATTACCTCTTTGTTCCTTTCCGACGAATCCTTCCGAATGGATACTACCAACCCTACACATTAGGCATCTTCTCTACCGACGGCGATGCCACCTACCATGTCGAATATCTCAGCGAGCTTTCTCTCGTAGCCCAAATGAAATTCATTGCGGCAAGCCTCTTCGTCAACTACTACAGCTATCCAGAACGGAATTTCAACTACGGACTCTCCATCGGATACCTGATTCCATACGCTCGTCTTGTAGAATAGAATCGAAAACAGCCCCCGAAAGGAGACAATTGTCAATAAAATTTAACATTTGTTCGATTCAATGCCGTAAATTCGCACATTTTCTCTATCTTTGCAGCAAATAAGGTGTAGTGGAACATTTCCATTCACCAAGGTAAGAGATGTCCAAAGGACTCGTCTTCCAAGCATAAGCGAAGTGAAAGGGTTTTTATCAGTGCCTGAATTTAGAATAGAAATAAGATTGAAATATTTTGCATTCAATAGAGGCGTTTTGTTTTAGGCTTTGGTAAGGCTATTATTTATTATGAATCTAAATATAGTTAAATGAAGAGGTTTGTAAAATCATTATTAACGTTGTCGTTTTTCTCTCTGCTTTCCGTTTGGGGCGTGAAGGCGAATGACATCGTTGGTTCGTGTGTATGGTCCTATGGAGCTGGAGTTTTGACCATATCGGCCTGTCCTGGCTCTGCACCTGGCATTTTAGAGCCAGAAAACGCTCCAAACGACACAGTTGGCATAGAAAGGTTTTATCCATATTATATGTATAAAAACCAAATCAGAAAAATTGTCATAGAACCAGGAGTCACAAAAATCGGGGCTTACGCCTTTGCTGGACTCCCCTATTTGGGAAAGATTTCTTTCGTAGGAACTTCAACTCTTACGACAATAAGCGACTATGCTTTTTTTGATGCAAGTCATTTTTCCACTATTGAGCTAGATAAGACATATGACAACCCCTACGGACTGCCATCTTCCATTCTAGTGGTAGGAGACTTTGCTTTCTCGGGAACAAGTCTCTCCTCTTTTGCCATTCCCGATAGTTGCATTTCTATAGGGAAAGGAGCTTTTGCTTATTCGCGAATAGCAAAATTCACCATCAACAATAATTCGGGAAATTTCAAGGTCTCATCCGATGGGAAGTTCATCTTTGACTCCACAGGATCAGAAATTATCGCTTCTGCGACAGGAATCACTTCACTAGCAATTCCAGATAACATTACGGCTATTCGTTCAGGTGCATTTTATGGATGTTCGTCGTTGGAATCTATTTCAGGTGGCAAAGGATTGACCCGCATTGAATCCGATGCTTTCGGAGAAGTCTTAGGGCTGAAATCAATATTTCTGTCTAGCAGCAAAGAAGTTCAAATAAATCCAAAGGCTTTTGCCCCTGCAATTAAAAACACATGCATTGCAACTGCCACTAATGAAAAGACAGTAACAAATCTAAAAAACATTTTTCCACTTTCCTTCTCTTCCATTTGTGGGCCTAAATTACAATGGAGCATCTCTGCTGGGCGAGACACTTTATTGATATCAGGAAATGGCTCCATGAATGATTTTGAGGGAAGCGCACCATGGTCAGCCATGAAAAATCAGATAGTTTCTGTCTCCTTTTCAGGCAAGTGCACTTCTATCGGAAGAAATGCTTTTGCAGAAATGCCAAAACTCTCCAGCATACAAGGATCGTTGAATAGCATCACAACCATCGGTAGCAAAGCTTTCTATGGTACATCAGCAATAACAAATTTAGACCTAAACATTTTCCCAGAATTGACTTCTATTGGAGATAGTGCATTTTTAGGCAACAAAGCCAGTCAATTAGCAATCTCTTCTCATGTAATCCTCATAGGCAAGCATGCGCTTCAAAGCACATCATTATTAAGCATAGAAGACAATTCCTCGGCCGACATAGCAATATCTCAGTTCTCCGAAACCCAGAAAAAAAGTTGCATTGTCTGGGCCAAGACAAATGCTCAAAGAGAGAAGTATTGGGCAACAGACTTGAAGGAAGAGAATGTCTTCGTCTCCAATTGTGACAATGATATCTGCCAGTTGTTTTGGCATTTCGACGACGCAACCGGCAAATTGACCATTTCCGGAACAGGAGAGATCTATGCTTACGGCAAGGATGGCTTCCCTTGGAATGGAATCAAGACTAAAATCAAGGAAGTGCAACTACCAGCTTCGGCTACACTCATACCCGACTTCGCATTTGCTGGTTGCTTGTCCCTCTCTTCCATCCATCACGAAGGGAGCTCTGACATTGCTCACATAAAAAGCATTGGTGATTACGCTTTCCAAAATGCAAATTTCAGCGAATTCTCGCTGGGCAGCAACGTGTTGTCCATCGGAGCAAATCCTTTCGACGGAGACACAGAGCTTGCCAAACTTTATGTTGCCACGACCGCCTTCAATGAACTAGAGAAGTTGATTGGTCTTTCTAAGGAAAAACTCTTCATCCACGTGAATTCCGATGTTCCCGCCACAGCTGAAGCAATCTTCCGATTCTTCAAGACGACGGCTAAATTCGAGAATGTCATCTACAAGAATTGTGGAAACACATTGACCTGGAATTTCGACAACGGCACTCTCTCCATACGGAACACGAGCAACGACAGAAATCCTTGTTCCATGTGGCGTTTCGAAGATATTGACAAACAACCGTGGGCTGCATACAGAAACAGCATAACGACCGTCATGCTTCCTAACGAATTGACGAACATTAGCCCTTATGCCTTTGCAGGCTGCAAAAACTTGAAATCGATAAGCATTCCTTTGATGGTAAACGAAATAGGGGCTCATGCTTTCGAAGGCACATCTATCTCTGAAATAGAAATTCCAGCCTCCGTCACTTCTATCGATGCATGGGGAACCCATTCGCTGAAAAAGATTACAGTTGACCCTGCCAACAAACGTTACACGTCAAGAGATGCGGACGGCAATGAACTCAATATGCTTTTCGACAAGGACTTTGTTGATTTGCACATCTGTCCTTCCACGACTGCCAGCATCTCCCTTCCAGGCTCCGTTACTGTCATCGGAATTTCTGCATTTAACGGTTCAGTAGGAAAATTGTCCATTCCTGCTTCGGTCAAGACGATGAGCAGCTGGCCAACAATAGCAACATCCATCTATGCTGCCAACGAACCTACACTCTACGAGGAGTCCATTCCAACAGAACTTCTCTCCGTAAAGGTCTATGCGACGACAGCCAAAGTCAAGGCAGTATACGAGAAAATGGGCTTCACAAATGTAGAGACATCCATCGCTTGCGGTACAAACGCTTCATACTTATTCAACAAAGGAGTCCTCACCATTTTCGGATCAGGGGCGGTTTCTTCCCATCCATGGTCAGACACTGCGGCTTATATCAAACGTGTAGTTATCGAAAAAGGCATCACTTCACTTTGCGCAGAGGCTTTCAAGAACTGCACCAACTTAAAAACGCTATGCCTTCCTGATGGATTAGAGGCAATCGGAGCTTCCTTTATAGAGGGTTGTACCTCTTTGAAGTCCCTATACCTGCCTAACACGGTAAACGAATTGGATCCAGCCACCTTCAAGGGATGTTCCTTAACCTATGTTGAGGCACAAAAAGGAGGAGCCTTCGTCTCCACAGACGCCAACGGCAAAGACTGCAATGCTCTCTACACAGCAGATAAAAAGACGCTTGTTCTCGCTTTTGAGGCTACACTTTCAGATGGAGTATCCTCCATCAAGGCCTACGCCATGTCAGGTGTTTCCTCCATTAAGGAGCTCAACATTCCATCCAGCGTCACGACAATCGAAGCATACGCTTTTGCTGATGCTACCATTAGCAACATCTACTCTTCTTCGGAAGCTAAGATTCCGACTGAAGCATTCTCCGCTACGACAAAAACCAAGGCAACCGTCTATGTTTCCGACAAGAATGTAAAAAAGGCATTCCTCGACGCAGGTTTCTCTGAAGCAAAAATCGTAGTAGCAGGAGGAAAATGCGGCGCTACACTCTATTATTCGATAAAAAAGAGTTCCCTCATCATCTTTGGAAGTGGCGACATGTATGATTACACGACAAGCGATGCGCCTTGGAATGCATCTGCGTCCACCATCACATCCGTCTCTTTCGAAGGAAATGCAATCACTAAGATTGGAGACTACGCCTTCAAAGCGCTTCATTTAAAAGGCACTCTAAATATTCCTGCTTCTGTGAAATACATTGGCAAGGATGCCTTTGCCTCAGCAGAAGGAATAACAACAATAACGACTGACGCTGTAGTTCCACCGACCTTGTCGGAAGGAGCCATCCATGACAACGTTTATGCCAAGGCAAAACTTATTGTTCCAGCCTCATTGAAATCCACTTATTCATCCGCCCTCAACTGGGAGAATTTTGGCGACGTTCTCAGCACTGAGGAGACCAAGAATCCTTATGATTTGAACGGGGACAATATAGTGAATTCAACAGATATCTCACTCCTCAAGAAGAACGCTCGATAACAAGTCCGCATCTCCTTCTGAAGAGTACATAACAAATTCTGATGTCGTGTTTTCGGGTATAACCGAAGGCACGACATTCTTTTTTTAGGCCATAGCAGAAGAAAAGAAAGAAAGAAAGGATAGAGATTGTCTTTCTAACATTGAGTCAGCATTCGATTAGAGATGTCCTTACGACACGTTTTCAAAGCCTTAGCCAGCACAGAATTCATTCTTAGCATTCGGCATCATCGGACACCCGATCGATCGTACAAACAAAAAAAACGTGCATGGAAAATCTTCCACGCACGCTTGATTTAAATTCAATTTTAGAAACGTTCCATCAATCTTCGTTATCAGACTTAGCAGGAGTATCTTGCATATTTCTGAACACTGTTCTCAAAAGGCGTTGTGCTTGTTCAACCTCCTCCTTTGTCAAACCGTCAAGAGCCGCATGCATAGTCTTCAAGGTAGTCGTACGTGCCTTTTCATGCAATTCCTTACCTTCCTTAGTCAAGAAAATCTTATTCGTACGACGGTCTACGTTGTCTTGCTTTCTGAACAACAAGCCCATTCTTTCCAAGTTGTCGATCAACCTTGTGATGCTCGGCTTATCCTTATAGGTAGCATCTGCGATCTCCCTTTGATTAACACCGTCTTGTTGCCACAAATACATAAGTACAGACCATTGCTCCGGTGTGATTTCCAATCCTTCCGAATGCAAATCTCTACTCATACGGCGATTAATCGCACTTGATACTTTCCCGCTAATCACAGCGAAAACCAATTCATAATCCAACATGAAATCTTCCATACACTATACTAATTTATGATTTTGACATACAAATTTAATACTGCAAATTATATCTTAAAACAAAAACATCAAACTTTATTCCTTTTTTTATAGTTTTTTGACAAATAACAATCTTTCTAACTAATTTAGAAAAAAAGAAATTTCCCTGAGACATATATCACACGACAAATCTATCAACCACAACAATCAAAAGATGAGTGACAGGAGGGAATAGAGTCCCAAGAAAAACAACTTTTCCATGGTGCAATTCAAGGAAATCACCACTTGCATCTCTTATTTCAAATATAATGCCATAAGAGACAATTTTGCCATAAAAAAGTTTTTTCCGCCTTCAAAAGACATATTGTCAGTCCTCTGAGAAGACAGAAATGCGTTTTCCCAATAAATCAGGAAGGCACAAGACACAAGGAAAAGTCCTACAATGATACAGCAAAACTATGCCACATCGACAGAAAATCCTAATGAGCGTAACTGTTCTGCAATCGTTTGCATCTCCTCTTTGGAAACCTTCTCCAAAGTTCGAATCGGGGTCTCCCTATCAATGGAATAGACCATCACCCGCTTAGGCGCAATCTGTTTGACCACCTCTATCCAAGCTGCCACTTCCCTCTCCGTTGTGTTATCGACAACCTGATTTCCGACAGCCCCCCGCAAAAACATCGTCTGCAGAATGAAATCGCCTTGGAATTGCTTCATTCGCTCCACCGTAGAAGCCACCGAATAATGAGGCTGATGAGGCGCATCTATCAAGCGGGCAGTCTCCTCAATACCCGAATCCAATTTCAATATATTGTTGTCCACCATTTTCAAAGCCTCTACGACATCTTGCCGATGAAGCATCGTGGCATTAGAGAGCACGCTGATTTTCACATTAGGGAAATACTCATTACGAAGAAGTATCGTATCCTCTATTATCTGCTTGAATTCGTGGTGCAACGTAGGCTCGCCGTTACCAGCGAAGGTAATAACATCCAATGGTTCTCCATTCTGACGCATACGAGACAAACGTTCCTTTAAAGTTGAACAAACCTCGTCCCTTGTCGGTTGCTTGCCCGTTACACCCTTCTGAGCCAAACCACACTCACAATAAATACAATCGAAAGAGCATAGTTTCACATTCACGGGGAGCAAATTAACTCCCAATGAAACGCCCAAGCGACGACTCTTTACTGGGCCAAAAATAACCGAATCATAAAGTACTGTTGACATAACTATCGTTTTGACAAATCATCAAACAAAGACTGGAGATAAGCCTTTCCTTTTATGGTAAGGGTCGAATCCATCTCCAGCAAACTCTTCTCCGCTCCACAATCATAAATAGAGACCGTAGAATCCGAAACCATACCGAATCCCTCATTGAAAGCATAGAAAGCGAATTTCGGAGAATCCTTACCAAAAATATTTTTACTGAATTTGAAATCAGAAGCATCTATATCAAGTTGGGAGAGCAAGGTCCGCGCAAGGTCAATCTGCGAAGCCACCGTATCTACCCTAAGCGTATCACGCAACGCACCTCCCAGCCAAAGCATCGGAATGCGATGGCGCACCTCATCCGACCCAGATAATGTATCTGGATAGCGATAGGCATGATCCGCCACAAGGACAACCAACGTGCTGTCCCAGAAAGGGGTTTTCTTCAAATTCGAGACAAAGGCACCCAAACAACTGTCCGTATAAGCGACAGCATTCAGATATTCATTGTCAAACCTATGCATCGGCACGTCAAAAGGCTCATGGCTATTCAACGTAAGCAGTAATTTAAAGAACGGGGCATTCCCTTGAGGCTGACGGAGATCTGCCATAACTCGTTGAAACAAGGCATGGTCATAAGCACCCCATTTCTCAGACATTTCTTCACTTGAGAAATCATCCTCATTGACAATCTTCTCAAAACCTGACATTACCAAATAAGAACGCATATTCGTAAAGTTATCATCTCCCCCATAATAGAAAGAGAGATCATAGCCTGCCTTTTTCAAAGAAAGCGGGAATTTTGCGACATTCTGGCTCTTATTAGGATATTTCATCAGGGAAGTCGTCGGCTGCGCCGGATAGCCACTCAACAAGGCAACCAAGCCCCGATCTGTACGGAAACTATTCGCATAAAAGCGGGTAAACAAAACACCCTCCGAGGCAAGAGAACTCAGATTGGACATTACGCCTTTTTTACCGCCCAATGCCTCACAGGAAGTACTGCCAAAGCTCTCCAATATCACCATAACAATATTGGGGCGAGGAGTCTTCAACAAAGAGAGCGTAGTCGAATCCGCCGCAGGCTCTACCATCTCAGAGAAATAAGCCGCCGTCCTATCTTCACTATAATAGACATAGCGCCCCTCAAACGTATCGTTGCGAGAGAGCGAATAGATGAAATTCCAAACAGGATTGATAGCCGCATGGTTCAAAAAGACAGAATTGCTAAAATAGACCCTGCCCGCATTCATCGTCGAAACCCCCAACCCACCTCGGATAAAGAAGACAATCAAAAAGGCAAACAGAAGAGACGGCAAAAGATAAAAAACATTCCGCCCCCTAATCTTGAACAACCTCTTATGCATGAAACGGAATATCAACAAAGCGGCAACAAACATGACGAGAAGGAGCAATATCGACCCGGCCAACTGACCTGCCGTAGCACTTGCCATCGCATTCTTTGGGGTCTTTAAATAGAAAAGCGGTGTCGAGTCTATCCTGAAGCCCCAATACGAATATAAGACCAAATCAGCCACGACCACCAGGACTGCCAACGACAAAGCGACATACGTATATCCTTTAATGAAGCGGTCAAGCCATCTATTTTCATCAAAAAAGGCAGAGACCGACAATGCCAGAACCACCAAAGCAGAAAAATAGCCTGCCGTAGACAAATCCATCGGCAAACCATGATAGACAACGCCCAGCCAATCTCCTAAAGAGAAAGAAGAAGAGTCACCCCAATGAAAAAGCAGAAATATCGGCTTCAAGAAAAGAAAGAGGAAAAGCCAATATAGAAAATAACACACACAATACTTACAACGATCACTCATGACTCTTAAATCTCCTTTCTTGAACAATCAACAACGCCTCATCACGCAAAGAGAGAGGCAACTCCACATTTCGAGCCTGCAGACTTTTAAGCCAACCTGCCACATCATAATCCTTCAAAGTATAAAAGACGTCCGAGAATAGCCGAATTTCGTCTTCATCGTAAGAATCTGCCGTCCGACCAGCGAAGGCATCCAACTCCTCATCGTCGTAATATTCTGGCTGGACACGGTTGTTTATCAAGCTCTCCTTTTCACATACCTCATGAGCCCCACAACAACCTTCAGGACGTTCCTTACTCCGTGGTGCTATAGAATTGGGCTCTTGGATACTATCTATCGACGAAGTCTCCTTCTTCGACGCCTTTCTCTTTTTATCAAGAAAATAGTAGAGCACACAGATAGCCACAAAAGCCAAGAGACAAAACAAATCAGACATAGCAGTAAACTTCAAATTACAACAAATCGACCAACGTCGTCAGTTTCATACTATTGGACCCCTTTATCAATATCGTGAATCCCTCTATCGAGTGTTCCTTCAACCAAAGGGCGAAATCCTCCGTAGAAGCAAACTTCGGACAGTCTGTATCCGTCTCCATAAAGCAAGGCCCCAAGAGGAACGCATGAACATCTTTTCCTCGCAACATATCTGCGATCCGCTGATGCTCGGCACGACTTTCCGCTCCGAGCTCCTTCATATCACCTAGGATCAGCATCTTCTTGTCGCAGTTCATGCCCAAGAAATTCGTAAGGGAAGCCGTCATACTCGTAGGATTGGCATTATACGCATCTACTATCAATCGATTACGAGAAGTCTCCTTCAATTGAGAACGGTTGTTTTGAGGCACATACTCACCTAAGGCAGCCACAATATCCTGTTCAGCAACGCCGAAATAAGTACCCACCGCAATAGCAGCCATCATATTCTCAAAATTGTAAGAGCCAATCAAATGAGAATCTATCCGATTACCTTTCCACGACAACGAAAGGAAAGGATCAGCCCCTATCAATTGAGCCGAAACATCATAACTTTCCGATGTGCCGTACTTAAACAAAGACAAGCCATTTGAAATTTTCCTCAGATGTTCGTTGTCATAATTCAGAAATGCCATGCCGTCATGGAGTCGAAGGAAATCGTACAATTCACCTTTCGTACGAATAACGCCCTCAAAAGAGCCAAATCCCTCCAAATGGGCTTTTCCCACATTCGTTATAAGTCCATAATCAGGACGGACAATTTCGACCAACGTCTTAATCTCGCCCGGGTGGTTCGCCCCCATCTCCACCACAGCCATCTCATGGCTTTTGTTCAATCGAAGCAACGTAAGAGGAACTCCAATATGGTTATTGAAATTTCCTTGCGTATATAGCGTATTATATTTTTTAGACAAGACAGTAGAGACCAACTCCTTTGTCGTCGTCTTGCCATTCGTTCCTGTGATTCCGACTATTTTAATACCGAGGCGCTCCCTATGGTAACGAGCAAGCTGCTGCAACGTTGCCAAGCAATCATCCACTAAAAAGATTCGATTACCGTCCGCATATTGTGGCTCATCGACAAATGCGTAGGAGCATCCCATTTCAAGCGACTTAGCAGCGAATTCATTGCCATTAAAAGAAGAACCCTTCAATGCAAAGAAAATCGAATCATTAGGGCAATTACGCGTATCTGTCGTCACACATGGGTGTGACTGATATAGTTCATAAATTTTTTCTATTTCCATAGAGCATTATAACATAACCAAAAGAGCCCCAAATAATTGG
Source organism: Paludibacteraceae bacterium (assembly GCA_017961765.1). Lineage (GTDB taxonomy): Bacteria > Bacteroidota > Bacteroidia > Bacteroidales > Paludibacteraceae > RGIG10190. The sequence continues at coordinate 26,584 of JAGCWQ010000040.1, forward strand.
GGCTCTTTCAATATCTATTGTTGTTGATTATCGGTTATCATCCTCAGGACCTACCTTACCCATTGCACAACGGAAACCGAGGTCGCTGCGGCTCAACTTTTGTTCCAAGTAACGTCTTTGGCCTGGATTCAACCAGTAAGAACGGTCTTTCCAACCACCACCCTTATAGACACGAGTCGTATTTGAGATTTGAGAAGTCAACATGCTCTCAGCGTCGGTATCAGGGTTGTACAACTTCTTAGTCAAAGCATCAGGATCACCTATATCCTTCCACTTATTTCTATCCAATGCACTGGCAGCATCACCATCCTTGTAGTTACGAACATCAAGTCTTACGTACTTGTCCATCTCAGTATCCTTAACAGCAGGGATAGCGAAAATCACACGACCCAAAGAATCCACCTTTGGAACTGGAACATCCTTACCATCGACTGTAGTCTGCTCGAATACAGGAGATACATATTCATTACCACGGAATGGGTTGTACTCGCTTTCGTCATCACTTGTCAACACACGATAAACATCCAATACCCACTCGTTTACGTTACCAGCCATGTTATACAAACCGAACTCATTTGGCCAGAATGCATAAACAGGAGCCGTAATGGTAGCGTGGTCATTCAACTTACCACCCATACCCATCATATCACCTCGACCACGGACGAAGTTAGCTTGCATCTCACCACGAACCTTCTTCGCAGGGTTACGCATTTGGTGACCATACCAAGGATAAATCTTCTTCTCGTTGTAATTTTCCTCACCCTCGATAGTCTTCGTACCGTATGCTGCGTATTCCCACTCAGCCTCGGTTGGGAGCCTAAACTTAGGAAGAAGAATACCGTCGGACATTGTTGTTCTTCTTGCGTTACCGTACACATCCTTCAAAGGTTTCTTACCTTCAGTTGGCTTGTAATCGCTCTTCATGATATACTTAGAAGTATTGAAGACTTGGTTTTGAGCGATATCAGTAGCATCCGTATTTCCCTTCAAAGCTTGGAAGTCTGGATATTGGATTGTACCAGCATCCACCATTCTCTTCTCGTTCACACGGTCTGTACGCCAGATTGTATAATCTACAGCTTGCTCCCAGTTAACACCTACAACAGGATAGTAGTTGTATGCCACGTGAGAGAAATAGAAGTCCAAATATGGCTCGTTGTATGCCAACTCCTCACGCCATACTGTTGTATCTGGATATGCAGCTCTCACATATTCTGGATTGTTGTGATAAACGTTGCCCATCCAATACAAATACTCACGCCAGTTCAAGTTTGAAATCTCGTATTGATCCATATAGAATGAAGCAACAGTCACACGACGCGGAATATTATTCCAATCTCCAACAATATCCTCAATCACACGACCCATTGTAAACGTACCACCTTGTACGAATACCATTCCTGGAGGAGTATCCTGATGATAATCAGTAACAACCTGGAATCCACCATTCTTCTTGTTGTTGTACTCCCAGCCCGTAACATTTGACGATTTGGAGCTCTTGAGCTTATTGTCTCCGCCACCGCAGCTCGTCAACGACGTACCAAAAATCGCGAACAATATTACAGTCCTAAAAAGCCTTTCGTGTTTCATAGTACTTAATATGAATTATTTTACCTAATTATTTTATTCTTTTATTTATAAAAACTTTTTTTCACACTTTTTATTGTGTGGATTTGACATTTTAACCAATCGACTTGGATTTTAATCATCAAGTCAGTGGACAAAGATATATATTTTCTATCTTTGCAGAAAAGAAAACCGAGATATTTTTTTTAAAGATTTTTCAACAAATAGATTTCGCAAGATGAAACTCAACATAAACGGAGAACTTTGGGACTGTAAAAAAAACGTGGTAATGGGCATATTAAACGTCACTCCCGACTCCTTCTTTGCCGAGAGCCGATGCACCGACGCGACTGCCATTCTAAAGAGAGCTGAAGAGATTGTCAGCCAAGGGGGCGAGATAATCGACATCGGCGGTTACTCCTCACGACCAGGATGCGCCGACGTGACAGAGGAAGAGGAAATTAAACGTGTCACAACCGCCACAAAACTCATCAAAAAGGAGTTCCCAAATGCGATAATATCCATTGACACTTTCCGTTCCAACGTGGCAAAAGCAGCCATACAGGATTGCGGTGCGAACATCATCAACGACATCTCCGGAGGAGAAATGGACCCCAAAATGTTCGAGACTGCAGCAAAACTTAAAACTCCCTATATCCTCATGCACATGAAAGGGAACCCGCAAAACATGACTCAAAACACCCAATACACTGATTTCAAGAAGGAGGTTTTAACCTACTTCGCCGAACGTGTCAACCGGCTAAGGTTGCTTGGCGTGAATGACATCATCCTCGATCCTGGCTTCGGTTTTTCAAAGACATTGGAACAGAACTACGAGTTATTGGATGACATGGAGTGCTTCGAGCCGTTTCACCTGCCCATCCTCGTAGGCTTTTCTAGGAAAAGAATGATCTGGCAACTGCTAGAGGGAACTCCAGAAGAAAGTTTGAACGGAACCTCCGTACTCAATACCATCGCCCTACAGAAAGGAGCCTGCATTTTACGGGTACACGACGTGAAGGAAGCTGTGGAGTGCGTCAAAATTTACGAGAAGATGAAGAGTTGTTCTTCAAGGAAAGAGAGTTTCCCTTATTCCTATATATAAATAAGGTAATAGAATAAACGCGTTGCCTCATGGGAGATATGCAAATAAAAGATGTCATCGACATCGCCATTGTAGCCATACTGCTATATAAAACATACAAGATGCTGAAAGGAACATCGGTCATCCGTGTTTTCATCGGCATCCTCATCTTCGTGCTCATCTGGCTATTAGTGACGTTTGTTTTCCAAATGGAACTGTTAGGCGCCATCATGGACAAAATCATGAACGTGGGCGTAATTGCCATCATCGTCCTCTTCCGTGAAGAGATTCGAAGATCCCTCTCCCTATTGGGCTCAAGAGGAAACTTTATCATGAGGCTGTTCGAGAAACTCATCCCTTCTTTAAAGACTAAAACGGACAACGACGAGATAGACAAGATTGTGGAGGCCTGCAGAAACATGTCCGCAGAGAAAGTCGGCGCACTCATCGTCATCGAAAACGAGACAGACCTAAGCGACATCATCAAAACGGGTGAGATATTCACGGCCGACCTCAACACGAGGCTCATCGAGAACATATTTTTCAAAAATTCTCCTCTTCACGACGGAGCCATGATTGTAAGAGGCAACAAAATAGTAGCTGCCGCCTGCATCTTGCCCGTAACCAAAAACCTCACCGTCCCTAAAGAATTAGGATTGAGGCACAGAGCCGCACTCGGAATTTCGGAAGTGACAGATGCCATCACCGTAGTCGTTTCGGAAGAGACGGGCAACATCTCCATCACCAAAGAGGGACAATTCTATCTCCATCTTACACCCAACGAATTAATAGAACACTTGACCAACAACAAACCCAACAATGATAACGGCAAAGAACATCAATAAAAGTTTTGGCAGACTTCAGGTTCTCAAAAATGTGGATTTGCACGTTTCCAAAGGCGAGTTTGTCACCATCATGGGGGCAAGCGGCGCAGGAAAGACCACCCTACTCCAAATCTTAGGCACATTGGACAAACCCGACACTGGTTCGGTTCTCATAAACGGAACGCCCGTATTGGACTTGAAAGGAGAAACTTTGTCCTCTTTCCGAAACAACCATATAGGTTTCGTTTTCCAATTTCACCAACTGCTCCCCGAATTCACAGCCTTGGAGAACATTCTAATCCCTGCCATGATCGGCAACCGTCCTCAAAAAGAGTGTGAAGAGAGAGCCGAGAAGCTACTTGAATACCTCAACATCAAGGACCGCGCCCACCATAAACCTAACGAACTATCGGGGGGCGAAAAGCAACGGGTTGCCGTGGCGAGGGCCCTCATCAACAACCCAGATGTCATTTTTGCAGACGAACCCTCCGGCAGTCTCGACAGCAAGAACAAAGAGGAACTCCACAATTTGTTTCTGGACTTGAAAAACCGATTCGGACAGACATTGGTCATTGTGACCCACGATCCCGAGCTTGCCAAAATTTCGGATAGGGTAATCCAAATGAGGGACGGTGCTGTCGTTAATTAGTTAAAAATCAATGGGCAAGGCTCATACGCAAAGGAATATAAGCCCCCTCATGTCGCAGAGAGAAAAGTTATCAGCAGAGGCTTTCATCCCTAAAGAACAAACTAATTATCAATCACTTAACCACAACATTCACGAAGAATCAGACAAAAAATGGGGAGAAAAAGAAGAGAAATTCCCAAAAACAATTATTTTTGCAGTTAAACTTTTAACACAACTATTAACAAGGAGGAGAAAATGAAAAAAACATTCAAGTACATATTTGCGTTGCTCTTTTCTACAATCACATTTACAAGTTGCGACGAAGACACTATCAACCAGCTTCTTGGCGAAGGAGATACAGTTGAAGCATTGAAGCAAGCCCTCTCCATCGGAGCCGAGGCTGCCTCTAACGAATTAGGTAAGGAAGACGGCTACCTAAACGATTCCATCGTGAGAATAGCCATGCCATCGGAAGCTGACGCTGTTTTCGATGTTGTCAATGCTCTACAAAAAAACGAGGCGGGAAGAACTATTCTAAAGGCTCTTGACATAGACGAGAAGCTAGAGAGTACGATGACAACGCTCATCAACCGTGCGGCAGAGGATGCTGCTCCCAAGTCCATCAGCATATTCAAGTCAGCCATCACAGGCATGTCCATCGCCGATGGCAAGAACATTCTTTTTGGTGCAAACAATGCGGCTACGACTTACTTGCACGACAACACCTACTCTGGTTTGGTAAATGCATTCAACCCAACTATCACTGAGTCTCTCGGAAATGTAAGATTCGGTGGATATGACGCCAACCAAGCATGGGAAGCCGTATCTAACATTTATAATAAAATAACAGACTATAAAGCATCCAGCACTGGAAAGTTGGCTTTGGCTGCTTTGAAAGTAGCAGACAAAACCACTTACAACAAAATAGATGCAATCCAAGCAGTCAACACCAACTTGGCAGACTATGTGACAGGCAAGGCTTTGGATGGCCTTTTCAGCAAAGTGGCAGTAAAGGAGTTGGACATCCGCACAAACGCCGCAGCCCGCACGACAGACCTTCTCAAGAAAGTGTTTGGTCAATTGGATGAGCAATAAGGTTCCGGGCATATTCAAAGGGATTGGGCTCGACCTTCTCAACCTATTCTATCCAGCTACTTGCTGCGGATGTGGTGAGGCCCTCATCAAGGGAGAAAGTCAGTTGTGCCTTTCCTGCATTGCCACCTTACCGAGGACGCACTTCCACGACATGGAAGAGAACACAATAGAGACACGCTTCTTCGGCAAAGTGAAAATGGTATATGCCACATCCTTCCTTCATTTCGAAAAGAAAACAATCACGCAACGGTTGCTCCACGAAATCAAATACGACAGGAAAAAGGAGTTGGGCAAAATGTTGGGGTGCTTTTTCGGCGATGAGTTAAGACAAAGCCGATTCAACAACATCGACATCATCATTCCAGTTCCTCTTCATCCCAACAAATTGAAATCGAGAGGCTACAACCAAAGCGAATGGATTGCGATGGGAATATCGGAAACCATGGGGAAACCCTTGATAACAGATGCCCTCATTCGGCAAGTGGAGACCAACACCCAGACGAAAAAGAACGCCTTCGAACGATGGGAAAACGTGGATGGAATTTTCCACGTGGCTCTTCCTGACAAAGTCAGAGGAAAACATGCTCTCATCATCGACGACGTTGTCACGACTGGTTCAACCTTAGAAGCCTGCGCGACAGAGCTTCTGAAAATAGACGGCACAACCGTCAGTGCCGCTGCTTTGGCGGCTGCAGAATAATGAAACAGAATAAAAATTAACAAACAACTAAAAATCAAAGATTATGAACAAAAAGTTTTTTTCTTTTTTGACCATGCTTCTTTTGGGTATGGGATTGACATTCGGATTCGCTGCTTGCTCTGACGATGATGACGACGATGACAACAACAATACTGAAGAAACATCTTCTGCAGACAAAGGAAAATCAGCTGGTGAGAAATTCGTACAAGACGTCGAGGCTTACCAAGCTATCGAGGGCAACGACATAACTGCCAATGCGAAAAAACTCGAGGCTGCTGGAAAGATTTATAAAGACTATACCAACTACAAGGAAAACAAAGAGGATAAAGAGTGGAAGACTGCTTTCCTCAAGGGTGCAGCTGGCGAAGACTTGAAAAAGCACGAGACTATCAGCAAATTCCTCGAGAAGGACTACTCTTCTGCAACTGCCATTGCAGAAGCCATCACAGATTTGGCAAGCCTTTTCAGCAACAACAGCCAAAACTAATAAAACTGTTTTCCGATGAAACGTTTCACAATTCCAGTAGCTGCGATGCTTCTCTCGTTTTCGCTCTTCTCGTGTGAAGAGGACGGGACAATAGTCGAGAATCCTGATATGACCGAAGAGCATCCAATTCCGACGACCGACTACACCGCATTGGGCTATAAGTACGGAGAATCGTTTGGAGCCGGAAGCCTGCAAGTGAGAGATACGGTTGCTGCCGCCTACGCTTCAGCAGAGAAAGGATTTCCTTACGATTCCCTCACGTTCTGCAAGAAGATGACCCCAGCTCTCGCAGCTTGTCAATGGCCGTTTGAAAAGTACATAAAAGCCTCTATGGCTGATTCTACTTTCGCCGCTTGGGAAGCCGGATTTATAGACGGGTGCGCCAAAGCGATCGGCAAAGACAAACTTGTTGTCAACTCGCTTCTAAACGAGTTCAAGGAGGTGGATATGAACGATGTCTCCAGTAATACAAACATTCAAAAAGTATTACACATGTCGATGATATTGGGAGGCAAACAACCGAAACTGGTCAATCAAAAGGTTCTATAATAAAGGGCAAGCGAGAAGTCAACTTCTCGCTTGTTTTTTTATTGGATTTCCGTACGTACAAAAGTCTATGATGTTTTTTGGGGGCGGCACAATGCGACGCCAAAGACGAGTCTACCGGCAACACCAACCATATAGGAACCGCCACAGAGGCAACAGTCCAATCACCCCGTGGCTCAATTTAACTCCTAAATTTCACAGTCTTTTCTTGACCGATTCCTTACGTATCGCTTCAATCACCTTCCTACCCCATTCGCACGACAAAGAATCGTTTATGACTGGCATATTGAAAGCAGCCTCATTGCCCGACTCCTTCACCAAATCCAAGTATTCCACGCCTCCGCTATTGCCATACCAGGACCAAGCCAGCCAGCCTACACGGGCAGAATCACAGCAAGCCATGATAAGATCTTCATCCACATCCCCATCTGAATGGTACCAACCAAATTCGCCGATACAAAGGGCCAAATCTTGCTTCGTTATCTGGTCGATGATAGGGCGTACCCGCTCCGAATTGCCTGCCGTCCCATACATGTGGACAGAGAAAATGACATTCCGCTCAGGATCGGAAGCAAGAACTTGTGTTCCTTTCCCTATAACGCTATAAGCACCTTGTCCATAGCCATTGGAATCAACCATGATGCAGTGTTTCAAACCTGCGCTACGGATCAAGGAGATAGCCCGCTCGTATGAGTTCGCCCATGCCTCATCATCACAAGCCTTCATCCACTCATTGGCAATATTGATGATGACGAAATTCTCCGTTCCAGAAAGATAGGATGCCATATCTGCGAAGTAACGGGCGGCCCGCAACAAAGCCTCCGTCGAGTCGTTACCTGTTTCGTCATGCGCCTCCAATATGGCAATCATGCCAAACTTACGACACTCCTCCACGATAAAGGCAACCTCGTCCACTGGGGTAGCCGGCCACTGACCTCCGTCCGCCAAGACCACACGAACCGCATTCGCACCAGTCCGACCGATGGCTTCCAACTGCCCCATTCCCGTCTCCCGATACCAAGCCCACGCCATATTGACACCACGCAGAAGCAACGTATCGCCCCAAGCCGTACGTAGCTGATTGCCTACCACCGTAAGCCCGTCGTATGCCCGTGTTGAGACAGAATCATCATGAACCATAGTAGAATCCCCTCCTTGGGAAAAATTCTTCGTATTGACATCCAAATTACAGGAAGCCAACAAAAGGAGGGAAATAAATGCCGTAAACTTCAAAAAATTTCTCATACGCATTGATTGTGTTTTTAGGGTATTAGATTCAGCTGAAAAGAAATCAGCGGCGATAATAGCGCATCCACAAATCCGAGAGTTGCCCGCTCTTGACCTTGCAATAATCCTGATAGGAACAAGAGAAGATCTTAGCTCCCTGACTCATTGGAATCTGCATCCACCAGCGGTTATTCAAGTGGTTGTTGAAGAAATAGACCTCATCATCGACATCCATCTCCGCCACGACAACCTTCTTATAGGTGGAGATATCCCGCATCGGATAATCTCCGTAGCGGTTGGACAAGGCCTCCAAGAAGTGCCATATCACCTGAGCCGACAACGAAGCCGTCTGACCGTTGTTATCGAAATATGGGTTCACCTCAAAGAGACAAAACGCCTGAATTCGGTCACTCATTCCCGCATAATGAACCAATTGGCAAAGTTCTTCCCCTGTCAAACCATTAGGGGAAGGCATTTCATTGCCCGGCGCATCCGATTGGCGGACGACAGCCATATCGAGACTCACCAAATCGCTATCTCGGAAGATAGGTTCAGACTCCGACAAATCAGAACGAAGTGTTCCCAAACGAAGATTCCAACAATCATTCTCATGCAAAATATCTTGTTGCAGTTCCGAATAATAGTAGGATTGACATCCCACCACATCCATGCGGAAGCGCTTCTCGTCATGCAAAATCGTATTCAAATAAGAACACGGGGTAACAGGAGCCGCCTCCTCAACAGAAAGATCCAAATGAGAATCCAACACCGTCAGATTCAGCTCATTTGAACTCTCCTTCAGTCCGTCATAGACTGCCACCGTCAAATCCTGTGAGCCTCCGATCACAACAGGGATGACACCCGCCAAACGAAGTTCGGCCACCACATCCCGCAAAGCGAAGGAAGCCTCAACCGGATTATTTCCACATCGGATATTGCCCAAATCAGCCACTCTCAACTTTTTCAGTCCACCCCGAAGGGCATAGAGATATTTCCGTATCTCATCGGGAGCCGCGGCGCACCCCTTGTTTATCGACTCGGAATCAGATTTCACTCCAATGATGGCCACGTCATACGCATCCCCAACCAACTGATTTCCGAACAATTCGGAGAGAGGAAGGAAAGGAAATGATATTTTCGGAAGAGCCGGCTTTTCAAAATAATCAACAACACTCATACACCTCTATATCAAATATCAACATCTAATCTTAAAATTGGAATTTAGCCAAACAAAATCAAGCGACATCCGCATCTTTCAACAACTCTTTCGCATTGTTTATAGCCGCATCCGTAAGGTTCGCACCACTAAGCATCTGGGCAATCTCCGCAACACGCTCCTCACCACTCAATTTTTTGATACAAGAGACGGTACCCGACTCCACATCCTGCTTATACACTTTATAATGACATACGCCCTTGGATGCGATCTGAGGCAAATGCGTAATGCTCAAAACCTGCATGTGGTTCGACATATTCTGCATCATGGCTCCCATCTTGGCGGCAATCTCACCGGAGACACCCGTATCAATCTCATCGAAGATAATCGTAGGCAAAGCTACCGACTTCGACAGAATATACTTCAGAGCCAACATCACACGGGAGATTTCACCTCCTGATGCAATCGATGCTATCGGATTCAATCCCCTATCCTTATTGGCGGAGAAGAGGAATGCCACTGCATCCATACCCAAAGGTCCGAACTTATCCAACTCCTTGAAATCCAATTGCACACGGGCATTCGGCATTCCCAAACCATGTAGCAAATCCGACAACTCAGACTCGATGGCTGGCGCAGAAGATTTCCTAGCCTCTGACAATGCTTGAGCCAATGAACGCACCTTTTGCTCCTGCTCGGCCAACTCCTTCTCCAAGGCGCTAATTTCATCCGCACCCGAATCCAAATCCTGCAACTGGGACTCATAGGAGGCCTGCAAAGCGAGCAAAGCCGAAACAGAATCGACGTTGTGCTTCTTCTCCAATGTATAAATAAGATCCAAACGGTCGTTCACAAAATCCAAACGGTTCGGATCGACTTCCATATCACTATTCAAGGCATCCAACTCATGCAGGATGTCCTTCACCTCAATCAAACAAGAATCAAGCCGTCCAGACAAGTCAGACAGTCCCGAAACGAAACCAGAGACCGAATTAAGCGCCCCGACAGCCTCCTTCAACGACTGGTTGACCGACTGCTCCGACTCATCAATCAGATAGACCGCCTTCGACAAAGCCTCCTTTATCTCAGAAGCATGAGCCAACTGCTCCGATTCCGCCTCCAATTCCTCCTGTTCGTTCTCCGACAGCGCCGCCTCGCGCAATTGATTCAGTTGGAACTCGGCATAGTCTCGATTGGCATTCTTCTGTGCTAACTCCTCCTTGAGTTGATTCAAGCGACGGGAGATAGTCGTAAACTTGGAATACTCCGCCTCGTAGGTTTGGAGGCGAACGGTATTTTGTGCAATGGAATCGACAATTTGCAATTGGAAACGGCTATCGCTCAGCAGAAGGTTTTCATGCTGGGAATGAATATCCAACAAGCGTTCGCCTAAAGATTTCAAGGTCGAGATATTGACTGGCGTGTCATTGACGAAAGAGCGGGATTTCCCCGAAGAGGCAATCTCCCTGCGGAGCACGCACTCGTCGTCATAATCCAAATCCTCGGCCTCGAAAAAGGGTTTCAAGGAGTAGTGAGCAATGTCGAAAACCGCCTCGATTACGCACTTTTTCTCTGGGTTCTTGATGGCTTTCGAATCCGAACGTTGACCGAGCAGCAGGTTCAAAGCTCCCAACAAGATGGATTTTCCTGCACCTGTCTCACCCGTTATCACGGAAAAGCCCGGATAGAGTTCCATCTCCGTCCGGTCAATCAAGGCATAATTCTCAACCAGCAACCTCTTTAACATACTCCATCAATCAATTATTCAACAAAGCCTTCAACTTAGAAGATTGCGTCGGCAACAAGGCCGTCATGATATCATAGACCTTCTTACGCTCATCCGGAGTAGCCTCTTGGAACATATCCATGATCTCATTCATCTTCGACTCAGCAAAGAGTTGCAAGGCGATAGAGAAAGGCTTCTCACGATTCAATTCTTGAAGATAAGGGAGGTTCTCAAAAATCTTAGTCCTACCCTTCTCCGTCATTTGATACATCTCATCCAATCCCAAGCGGTGGTACTCGTAGCTCACATCACGCAACTTACGCAAACGTTCGTCACGATACTCGCTGATGATGGCATAACGGTTCTTATCGCTTTGGAAGGCCTTCCAACCCAAATCGTCGGACGACTGAGCCAAGGCTGCGATAGCCTCCGCCTTCTCGAAATATTTTGTTCCCCCACAACGGCTGAACGAATCGAAGTTCAATCCCAAGATGACATTGACATAGAAGGCCATCACCGACATCAAATTAGACTCGTACGTGTTTTCGTTGAACTCCAGACGGTCTGCCTGGGCATAGGTGAACTTAAAATTTTCATCCTTAAAATTAAACAGCGGTGTCGTGTAGGACGAGTTGAAAACAGGGCGGTTGGACTGCACCTGCAAGTTACCCGAATAGTTGTCGCCCGCCGCCGAAGTAATCGTGATGATGAAGCTGCAATTGATTCGCTCCTCGTTTTGGAAGATGGCATCCGTCCAACGACGAGAGTTCATAAACTCCGTCAATCGGTTGCCCAACTCCGTATAAATATCCTTATTCGTTCCCTCGATGTTATCCGAATTGACCGTGATGCGGCAATCCAACTCTTGTGCGCTCAGCATATTCACCATAGAGCACAAGCATATCATAACAAAAAAATTTCTCATATTTCCACCGTGTTTTTCTTATTAGTCATCAAACGAACCGCATAATCGACAATATCCTTAGCGACCAGCCTTTTATCCTTCAACTCGTATGGAGAAGCCTCCCCCGCACGATTGATGATAGTGACCTTGTTCGTATCATATTTAAATCCCGCATTCTTATCATTCAAAGAATTGAGGACGATAAAATCAAAATTCTTCCTTTCGCATTTGCCTTTTGCATTTGCCACCTCGTCGTTCGTCTCCAAGGCAAAGCCAGCCAGCAATTGGCCGGGACGCTTTATCTTACCCAAGGCAGCTGCGATATCCTGCGTAGCCTTCAACTCGAGGCTGAAATCGCCTGTCTTCTCCCGTTTCATCTTATGGTCAAGACGTTGAGCCGGCGTATAATCCGCCACAGCCGCACACAAGATTTCCACATCTTGTTCAGGAGAAGCCTTCATGGAGGCCTCATACATTTCCGCTGCACTCTCCACATCCACCACATGGATGTTCGGATGGTGAGCCTTCACTTGAACAGGGCCAGAGATGAGCAGCACGTCGGCGCCCCGCTCTGCACACTCCTCCGCCAAAGCATAGCCCATCTTTCCAGAAGAGTAGTTACCGATAAAACGGACAGGGTCCAACTTTTCGTATGTAGGTCCAGCCGTAATCATGACCCGTTTCCCTTTCAAATCCTGCGTAGAGGCGAAATAGGACTCCAAAGCCTTTACGATGTCGGCAGGCTCGGCCATTCTGCCCTTTCCTTCCAGTCCACTGGCCAAAAAGCCGGTGCCCGGTTCGATAATATGGTTACCGTAGGAACGGAGCGTCTCTATATTTTTCTGCGTAGCGGGATGTGCATACATATCCAGATCCATGGCAGGAGCCAAGAAGACTGGACATTTGGCGGAGAGATAGGTCGTCAGCAGCAAGTTGTCGGCGATGCCGTTGGCCATCTTGCCCAAGCTGTTAGCCGTCGCCGGTGCGATCAGGTAGGCATCCGCCCAAAGGCCCAACTTGACATGGCTGTTCCACTCCCCGTTTTCAGGATTGAAGAAATCCACCAAGATCGGGTTTCCCGAAAGGGTGGCCATCGTCAATGGCGTTATGAACTGCTTAGCCAAAGGGGTCATCACCACTTTGACAGAGGCGCCCCTCTTGACCAACTCGCGGACGATGAGTGCGCTCTTATAAGCCGCAATTCCGCCCGTCACGCCCAATATTATGTTCTTCCCGTTTAGCATAGTATTCCTTAGTTATCACGCAGAAAACAGAAAAAAGATAAAGGACTATAAGAATAGCTCTTTATCTTTTCCCTTCCCTATCCATTGTCCTGCCTGCCCAAAGAAAGGCACGACGCAAAAAGAACCTCTTATTATTTATTGTTGTTCTTTAAAGGATTCCTATAATAAATCTTGCCCTCTTGGTATTCTTGAGCGGCAATCAAAGTCGGTTTCGGCAATTTCTCGTAGAAACGGGAAATCTCGATTTGCTCCCTATTTTCGAAAACCTCTTCCAAGTTGTCGTTGAAAGAAGCGAACTCTTGGAGTTTCTTCTCTAATTCGTTCTTAATCTCCACTGATATTTGGTTCGCTCTTTTAGCAATGATACACACTGTCTCATAAACATTGCCTGTGTCCGCACACAACGAATTCATATCACGAGTGATGGTTGTTGTAGGAGCCGATACTTTCTTATAATCCATAACTTATAGAAATTTGTTTTTGTTGTCTTAATCTTTCTTTATCTTTTTGGATGCCTTTTCGAAGATGTGCTGGGCATCCTTCCTGTATTTGCCGTTAGGGAAATCGTTGATGAAATTGTAGTACTCATCGACCGTATCCCGATAACGTTCTTCCTGCTTGCTCAGCACGCTCAACTCAGCCTCTTCGAACCTTGACTTCAAGATCAAGAACTCGAAATCCTCCTCATACTTGCTTCCAGGATACTCTTTCAATGCATTCTGAGCAGCGATGATGGCCGATTGGTAATTGTTGCCTTGATAGTTGCCCAACTTGTTATAGAGTTTTACGTTCAGATAGGCCTTTTGAGCCAACTTGTCACGCAACTCAGCCAACAATTTTTGGACTTCCTCCTTACGCGGACTTTGCGGATAGAGTTCCATGAAGGAATTGAACTCGTCTATGGCTTTTACTGTGAATTCCTGATCCAATTTAGGTTCTGGAGACTCCAAATAGTAGCAGTAACCCACATGATATTTGCACTCCTCCGCATACTTGCCTCTCGGATAACTTCTGAAATAGCCGGAGAAATAGCTCCTCGCCGTCAAGCGGTCGTCATTTTTGAAATGGGACATGGCCAACAGATAAAGAGCCTCCTCGCCCTTCTCCGTTCCACGGAAAGGGACGACGACCGATTCCAAGAGAGTTGCCGCATTCAAATACTTCTTCCTTTCGTAATACTCCTTTGCCTTCGTGAACTTCAAGTCGTTATCCGTACTTTTCAGCAAGGAATTGTAACCTGAGCAACCCGAAAGGAGCAGCACAGAAAGCAACAATATGTATAATCTCTTTAATTCCATCTTATTTTATTCCGCAAAATTACCAAATCAAATCCAATAGAAAAAGCGAAAGCCACTTTTTTAACGAATATTATTTCCAAAAGAGGAGAAAATTGGGACTCCACCCCTGCGGAAAACACGAATATTATTTGTTTTTCACCATTTGATTGCTACTTTTGCAATCGCTATGGTGGGGTTTTGGGTATCCCCATTGAATATTAACGTAATTATTCATTGTTTTTATATGTTAAAGAAAATATTGTCTATTTCAGGCAAACCCGGTCTATACGAATTAGTATCGCAAGGAAAGAACATGCTGATTGTGGAATCGCTTTCAGAGAAGAAGCGCCTACCAGCCTATGCGAACGAGAAAATCATCTCATTGGCGGACATCGCCATCTTCACAGACGAGGACGAAGTTCCGTTGAAGACGGTCTTCAACTCCATCAAGACAAAGGAAAGTGGCAAAGAGGCTTCCATCAGTCCGAAGAGCAAGCCAGAAGAGCTCCGCGAATATTTCGCCACCATCTTGCCTAATTTCGACCGCAACCGCGTATACCCTTCCGACATCAAGAAGGTCATCACATGGTACAACCTTTTGGTCGCAGCCGGAAAAGACGATTTTTCGGAAGAGGCTTAAGTCAAACAAAGCATACAAGAGAGGGGGCATGCCTGACGGGGTGTCCCCTCTTGGTGTGTTTTAGGGGGGAAGGCAGAGCCTATAAAAGACGAAGGAAATCCAAAGTGGCATACAAGGAGTCATCACCCTCAAAGGAAGGCAAGATTTCAACGAATAGAACTCTAACCTCGGTCGTTTTTTTTAATTACTCCGGCAAACATTTCACCATGTTAGAAAACACAACAACATATTCACATAAAATAAAATCAAATATGAACAATTCAACAATCAAAAAAATAATCAAAAACAAGGAGGAAACCAAAAACCTTGCTTTTATTATAGGGAATGGCATTAATCTAAATTTCTTAAGTAATAGTATATCTTGGGGCACTCTCGTAAAAGATTTATACAAAGAACATTTAGGAGCTAACCTTTCAGAAGAAGATTTCAAGGGAGTTTCTTTAACAGAACTTTATGACATACTAGAAATATCCCAAAGAGATAGTTATAAGAAAGATATCGCAAAAAAGTTTTCCTCAATAAAAAGCGCAGACAATGATTTTTCTGATTTTGTAAAAAATTTACACAAGTTAGATGTTCCCATCATAACAACAAACTTTGACACTATTATTTCTCAATTAATAAAGTGTGAAAAAAGAATTCTTAAAGGCAGTTTTCCATTTTCACGCCATTACCCATGGAATGTGTATTATAGTGATAAAGAATTAGATTCACCCATTAACGGGTTTGGCATATGGCATATTAACGGCATACATGAATATTCCGATAGTATCAGTTTGGGATTATGTGATTACATGAGGAACGTTGAAAAAACAAGAAAAATGTTACACGAAGGAGACGCTAAGGAATATTTTTTGGGGAAACACCAATTTAATTGGAATGGATCGAACACATGGTTACATATACTTTTCAATAAAAATTTGTTTATTTTTGGGTTAAACCTTGGGGAAAATGAAGTCTTCCTTAGATGGCTACTATTGCAAAGAACAAAATACTCACAATTGCGAGGACTAGAATTAAAAGGTTGGTTTGTCGACAAAGATGTTGATGACGGGAAAAAGCGTTTTTTAGAGATGCTAAACTTTGATGTTATAAAGATAAAAGACTTCGGTGAGTTATACAATGTTTTCAACGAAGAACTCAATTGAGAGGCAATGGCAAAATTTCAATCAAAAAGGATGCAGACAATATGACCTCCTCAATGCTTTCCCAAAAATCACCCCATAGAGTTGCAGTCTCGCAAAGGAATCAGATTCCTTACAGGCTGGAAGCCTACCCTATTAGTAACCGATTGCACCTATCGGTGCTGTCGGCAAATGACTAAGACGAGAGAAAGGCCGGAAGCCTTCGTATCACACATACATTAGGAGTGGCTTCCAGCCACTTGGCCGCCTGTCACGACTACCGGGCACTCCGTACCCGGTTACTAATAGGGTTGGCTTACAGCCAAATAACAATGTTTTTGGAGCACCTGAGATGCATACAATCAATGCAAGCTCCTCTTGTCTATAAAATCTCCCCTTCTCCAAGCCAGTCGCCCCATCTACTTCGAATCTGAATGGTCCTCATCTTTAAAAGGCTCATCGTCAAACCGCAATAAGAAGAGACGACGGACACAGCAGATGGTAACCACACCTATCACTCGTATGATATCCATCCACAAGGGGACATAATGCTCAAAATGATAAATTCCTCTTTCCCTGTTATAATATGTATATTCCTGCATTCTTCCTGCATCAATAAGATTCACATAATTACGCCATACGAAGAAAATAATGAACGCACTAGATAGGAGAATAAGGGCATAAGGTATAGGTTCTTTAAAGTTAGTCCAACACGGCTTTTTATCGCTATACCAAAGGGGTCGCCAGAAAAGGAATAACATCACAAGATAAAGAATGAGGATGTTTCCATAATCTTTATCGAAGAAGATATCGTCAACGACAGCGCTAAAAGAGCAATCGACACCATAATAGAACCTCCTCATCCACACGGAGAAATAGTAACACACCGCCGGCGCAATCAGGTTATCCAAAATAATGAAGAGGCGACGGAGAGTCAACTTGTACGTGATACTCTCTGCGGGAGCACACTTCTTTCCCCACCCAAAGACAAAGAACTTAAAATCGTCCCACAGGGTGGAATGTTCGGATTGAGCTTCAACATCACACCCCTCCCCTTCATTTTCATGATTTCCTTTATTATTACTCTTAAAGAAACTCTTTATGGTATTTTTTTCAAATACAGACATCAAAAAGAGAGGTCTATAAACAATGGAGAAAATAAATATCGTACAACTCAAACTGGTCACCCAATATGGATATTCATCACTAATAAAAGACCCGCGGGATTTCAACGACATAAGTATAAATATCAAAAAAAGCAAATAAATCAAAACAAACATCGCCACCACTAAATCGTTCACATAATGAGAAAAAGGCATCAACTTTGTATGACTTATCGGACGCCAGAAAAACGGCAGCAATACAACATACAGCAATGACAAAAAAACAGGATGACCACTAATGTAATTTTCAGCCGCCACAACCGCCCCTTGCCAATCCTTCAGTTCCCCATAATATGTTAATAACATAAAAGAAAGAATGACAAAGCCTGTAGCAAGCAAATTGTCAAGGACCAACAAGATTCTTTTTAACAGCACGCAAAAAGAGAGTGGTTCAATCAAATGGAATTCTTCAGACCCCCAAAAAAGAAAGACTAAAAACTCCTTAGTACCAAATTTTTCTTCTTTTTTTTCCTGTTCCTCCATTACTTCCTCATTAGGAATAGGACGATTGACATTTCTTCTATTTCGTCGTTTTTTCTTCTTTCCCATAATCCATAAAAAAAGTTTTCAAAAATCGGCAATTTCACTCTTCCTCAAACCATGCCTTAAAATCATGTAACATAAAACGGAATACTGCCAAATTCAAAAATATCATAGTATCTAACGTATACATAAAAAAAGCACTTACGCCAAGGCTATCTACGAGTTCTCCTGAACCTATCAAAAAATAAAACAATTTAAATCTCACCAAATAAATTACAACAGAGATCAATGGGTAACAGAGATTTCCATACAGCCAATATTTCAAAAATTTCTTGTTCCGTAAGTTTTCCCAACAGGGTCTATCTGAATAATACAATCTCCTAAAAAAGAAAAAAAGAGTAAAACCGAAGACCATAAGCCCGCCATAAGAGGGCCCCAGACAATAATCATTCCAGAAAGAGCTTAAGGAGGAATCGGGATACTCAACCATAACACAAGTGAGCCAAAATGTGAAATAGGTAAAGAGAAGAGATGCGATCATATTATCGACGGCAATGAAAAAACGTCGTACGAAAAGTCTACCCGTCAGTGCAGAGGCATGGCTCTTTTGTCCGGGAATGTCACCCAAAATAGTCAAAGATACCATATAGCGAATCACCAACGCTATTCCTTTAAAAAATAACGGTATACTGGAAACAAAACGTCCGATGGCACTTTTTATATCTTTCAAACCATAGGAACGTTGGGGCTTTTTCGGCTCTTCAATATCCTCGTTCGGCTCTTTCTCAATCTTTTTTCTCCAATCACACTTATATCTTGGAGGCCGAGTAGTATTTTTACGCTTCTCCATAAATTAAAATCATTAATTGACATTCTCTTGGGCATCGGAGGAGTACCACTTTGGGGGAATTCCTGATTAAGGCAGATTTCGACGTTCAAGAGTCACCCCACCGCCCACTCCGTCAGATTACGCTCCTCTGTGCTAAAGTTGACACCAATCTTCACGAGATGCTTGTCGGCTGAGGAGATTTTCTTCGCATATTTCTTTTCGTCAATCTGTGCCAAGGCTTCTTGGGCGGATTGGTCACGCTTGCACTCGATGATGTAGACGTATTTCTCCGTCTCGAAGAAGACATCGATCCTGCCGCCCAGCACAGGATGCTCCACACTCACTTTATGCCCCGTGGAACGGATCATCAGGTAGAGCATGTTGCGGAAGTTGGCCTCGATCAACTTCGGTTCGTTGCTCTCGAAAGGCACTTGGCTCATGATGAGCTGGATTTGGGTCATGAAGGCGTCCACATCGTCAGACGAAATTAGTCTCTTTAACTTGATGAAATCCGCATCATATTCATCCATGCCTTTGCACATGTAATCCACAAGCAGGTATTTTACGAACCCATCCGCAACTTCCTCGTTCGGGAACCCCAAGCGGTAGGAATCGACAAATGCATCGTACGCCTTTATCGTGAGATAACCACTTTGATACAATGCCGCAATAATGTTTTCTTCTCCATTGCCGAAAGATGCCATACTGATGGCCGAAGCATCAATGCCATTACTTAGGCCGGAGAGGTCGAAAGACTTCTTTTTCAATATTTTAGCCAAATAGCTTGGCGTACCCGTGGCGAACCAATAATTCAATAATTTTTTGTCAGACAACGCATTGAGCAAACCAAACGGATTATAGACATCCTCCGATCGTTCAGTAAAATGGTAGCCGTCATACTTCCGTTTCAACATGGCATACATGTCCGATTTGCTGACAGAATATTTGTCAGCGAACAACTGCACCTCATCATCGAAATAGGCGTGCAGTTCATTCTCCGTGATGCCACAGATGGTCGCATATTCATCGCTCATGGAGAGGTCTTTCGGGTTGTTCGCTGCGCTGAAGATACCCAACTGACCATAACGGGTCACACCCGTCAGGAAGGCGAAGCGGATGTTCTTATCAGCGTTCTTCAAAACGCCATAAACTCCCTGCAGGATTCCTCTATAATATTCTTGCAAATCATAATTTCCGATAGCATCGGTTAGTGGTTTGTCGTATTCATCAATAAGTATGACGCTTTTCCGTCCCGTCTTTTCGAATGCGCGCTGCAAAAGCCCAGGGAATCGGTTCTCAAAGCCCACCTCAACAGGGTTCTTTCCATAAACCTCTTCCCATTTCGAGAAATAGGCCTCCATCTTGTTGTTGATGATTTCAGGAGCCGTATAGCTAGCTCCGGAGAAGTCTAGATGAAAAGTCGGATATTCCACCCAATCCTTTTCCAACCGTTCCATGGCGAGTCCTTTGAAAAGTTCTTTCCTGCCTTGGAAATAGGCCTCCAAGGTGGTGGTGAGCAGGCTTTTGCCGAAGCGGCGTGGACGGCTGAGGAAATAGTATTTTCCCGAATCGATTAATTTGTAAACCAAATCTGTTTTGTCCACATAGCTGTAGCCGCCTGTGATTATCTCTTCAAATGTCTGTATGCCAATCGGATATTTCATCTTGCTGTTTGAATAGATTCATTTTTGGCAAATATAACGAATATTCTGCAAATGGTAGTGCGATGGCGTTTGTTCTCGACAACATGCGACGCGTTTTTTCAAACGGACTGTTGCTGCGTTTCCCATATGATCTGATGTGCATCCGGCATGCGCCCTAAGTCGTTAGATGATATCATCCTGACCAATCAAATTAATCTCTCCATCGGAGAACTCAAATGCCAAGCCTGTCTCTTTATCGGTCGGGCTATCGCAGAGCCATGCGATACGGCCTTTATGTTCCTTTATGTATAGCGAGGTAAATGTCAGGATGCTCATCACGCTATCTTCATTAACAT
>JAGCWQ010000041.1 GCA_017961765.1 Paludibacteraceae bacterium
CGCGAGGTAGCCTTGCTCTCCGTTTATGCGGACATGCTATGGACCTATAGGTTTAACAATTCGAGCATCATCCATTTGGGTGCCTATTTCTCCTACGGAATCTCCGACATGGTGTCTAACCACGATGCGGTGATGGGTGTCGAGCGGAAGAGTATCTTGAATAGTACTTTGACGGAGAAGGTCGTCCCTGTCTGCATAGGCTTGAAGGTAGGAGTCACCGTTCCTTACCAAGGTGGCGGAGGCGGCAGGTCCTCCTTTGATGGTTATTGATAAAATTGAAAAATACAAGAAGAAGCAAGTCCCTGAAAATCCTTATGCGATTTTCGGGGATTGACTATTCTCCTCATATTTCTCCAATTTGGTTTATAAGGATGTTGTGTTTCCTTGTTGTTTTTTTGAAAAAAAGTACGACAGACTTTGGAAAGATTGGAAAAATAACTACATTCGTGTATATATAATCGTTTTGATTTTAAAAATAAGTTTCTTATTTAGAACCATACACACAAGATGAACGGAAATCACCCATTATATTTGATTTTAATTCGGATAAATATGGCAAAAGGTAGTTTTTTGCGCAGATGTTATATCTTGGCGCTTTTCGTTTTCTTTTCAGCCCTTTATAGTACGGCTGCCAATTGGCTCTGTTTCACGGCGGAGGAGGCTGGCTCGGAGATAGGTTATTATAACCATGATAATACCCCCAATTTGGAATACTCCTATGATGGGTCGAATTGGTCTCTTTTTCCTGAGACTGAAGTTTTAACGTTGGCAAAAGTAGGTGATAAGGTTTATTTTAGAGGAGATAATCCGAATGGATTTTCAAAGGGTCGTCATCTTTATACCAATTTCGCAATGAAGGGCAAAATTGCCGCCTCGGGTAGTGTGATGAGTCTGATAGATGGTGATGGAACTTCCATGGTGATTTTGGGCGATACCTGTTTCTCTAATTTGTTCTATGGATGTTCGGCTTTGACAACCGCTCCCGAATTACCTGCTACCACGTTGACAGATGCGTGCTATTTTGAAATGTTCAAAGAGTGTTCGAGTTTGGAAAAAGCTCCCGAATTACCCGCCGAAGTCTTGACTCCCTCTTGTTATGGAAATATGTTTATGAAATGTACAAGCCTGATAGAGGCGCCGGAGTTGCCTGCCGCTAAAATGGAAAGGGCTTGTTATGCTGGTATGTTTTCTTATTGTACGAGTCTGACGGAAGCACCGGCATTGCCAGCAACCGAATTGGCCTATGCTTGTTATAGTTCTACTTTCTATGAATGCAAAAATCTGACAAAGGCACCAGAATTACCCGCAGAGGATTTGGTCGAGCATTGTTATTGGTATTTGTTTGGAAATTGTACTAAATTGGATTATATCAAGGTGGGTACCCTCTCTTTGGATGGTGTGCCCTATGCCACAGAAGGATGGGTGTCAGGGGTGAAAAGTTCAGGTACATTCGTATTTCCTTGTGGCAGTAAATACGATAAGCATGGGGATAATGCGGTTCCGAATAACTTCAAAATTATCGGATCTCCAATCATCATCTTTCAAAATCCTGACGGTACGGAGTTGTGGCGAGACACGATTGCTTGCGATGTGGTGGCCGAATACAAGGGAGAGACTCCTTACTTGAGTGACCGCCATCAGTTTGTGGGATGGGACAAAGAATTGACGATACATCCTAATCCTGGTATTTACTACTATACTGCTATATATGTGGAGCCTACCATTGAGCCAATTGCAGAAAACGTACTTTGTTTCACGGCAGAGGAGGCTGGTTCGGAGATAGGGTATGTGAATCAAGACAATGCTCCCGACGTGCAGTACTCTATTGATGGAGACCATTGGTATCCGTTGGCGGAGAACGAAAAAGTGACCTTGGAAAATGTAGGGGATAGAGTCTATTTAAAAGGAAATAACCCAGATGGCTTTTCTCATGGGAAGGATAACTATACCTCATTTACCATGACTGGACGTATCTCAGCCAGTGGTAGTGTCATGAGTTTGATAGACGGATTGGGCATCTCAACGACGATCCCATCTTCGAGTTGCTTCCGTTGCCTGTTTAAGGGTTGTAACGCGCTTGTGAGTGCTCCTGAACTTACAGCAACTGATTTGAGTACAAGTTGTTATGCTAATATGTTTAGCGACTGTACCGAACTTGCTGTAGCTCCTGAATTGCTATCCACGACCTTGGCTCCTTCTTGCTATTACTATATGTTCTCTGGATGCTCCAATTTGAGAGAAATGCCCTACTTGCCTGCTGAAACATTGACTTCCTCCTGCTATTTCTGTATGTTTCTTGGTTGCAAGAGTTTGATGGACATAAAGGATTTGCCGGTCACGACTTTGGCTCCTCATTGTTATCAAGGTATGTTCCAAGAATGTACGGATTTGACTTATATGCCAGAGCTACCCATCACCACCTTGGAGGAGTATTGTTATACGGATATGTTCCATGGATGTACAGGGCTAACTAAACTGCAGTATTTGCCAGCGCAGACTTTGGCCGCTCATTGTTATGAGAATATGTTTAAGGGTTGTACGAGTTTGACATATGTTGACTACCTGCCTGCAGAGGAATTGACTCAGAATTGCTATGCAGGAATGTTTAGTGGATGTACTAACATGCAATCTATAGCAGTGGGGGTCTTGTCGCTGGACAATGATTTTGATGCAACAAAGGATTGGGTTGAAGGCATAGATGGAGACGGATTTTTCTCTTTCCCTTGTGGTAGTAAATATGACAAGCATGGAGTCTCTGAGGTGCCTGCTAATTTCAAGATAGAGAGTTCTCCTATCGTTATTTTCCAAAATCCAGATGGCACGGAACTATGGCGTGACACCATCGGTTGTGACGTAGTTGCAGCCTACAAAGGAGAGACGCCTACTTATGGTGAAGGACTCGTCTTTAAAGGTTGGGACAAACCATTGACTGTGCATGAATTGCCGGGTGTTTATTATTATACGGCAGAGTATAGGGAGAAAGCTGATCAGTCGCAATCTAAATGGCTCTGTTTCACGGCAGAGGAGGCAGGCTCTAAGGTGTGGTACGTCAACGGAGCAGAGAATTCGCCTAAAGTACAATACTCCTTTGACGGAAAGGAGTGGCAGGATTGGGATGCTAATGTACGGGTGACGTTAGATACTATAGGGGCTAAGGTCTATGTGCGAGGAGATAATCCAAACGGCTTCTCGCATGACAATATCTATGACGATGTCAATGGTCCGGGAACCGCTAATTCACACTTTGCAATGTCTGGCCGTATCGCTGCCAGCGGTAGTGTGATGAGTTTGATAGACGAGGAGGGGCTCATCTCTGTAATACCATGTGAGTACTGTTTCTCTGATTTGTTCTGTAATTGTACTTCCCTTACGAAAGCACCGAAGTTGCCTGCTACAGATTTGACACCAAGTTGCTATGCCTTAATGTTTGAAGGGTGTACTAATCTGACGCAAGCGCCTCAATTGCCAGCTATGGATATGGCCTCTAAATGCTACATAAGCATGTTCCGTAATTGTTCAAGTCTGGTTGATGTGCCTGCAATCTTGCCTGCTACCCATTTGGAGGATCGGTGCTATTCGGGTATGTTTGGCGGATGTACGAGCTTGACCAAGGCACCGGAGTTGCCTGCCGTTCTATTGGCTCCTGAATGTTACTACTATATGTTTAACGGATGTACAAGTTTGGTGGAGGCTCCCGAGTTGGTGGCGACAGGTTTGGCGGAGCGATGCTACTACTATATGTTCAAGGGATGCACCAGTTTGGTTCAAGCCCCCGACTTGACTGCCGTCCAATTGGTAAAAGAGTGTTATGCGGGAATGTTTAACGGCTGTGCTAGTCTGAACTACATCAAGGTGAGTCTCATGACGTTGGACAATGATTTTGATGCAACAAAGGATTGGGTTGAGGGAGTAGATGGAGAGGGCCTCTTCATCTTCATCTGTGGCAGCAAATATGATAAACATGGCATATCAGAAGTGCCTGATAATTTCAAGATAATCAGTTCCCCGATTGTCATCTTCCAAAATCCTGATAGTACGGTTTTGTGGAGAGATACGATACCTTGTGGCTATGTCCCTGCTTATAAGGGAGGAACGCCGACGTATGGCGAAGGCTTGGTTTTCAAAGGATGGGACAAGAGATTGACTAACCTCAGAAATCCTGATGTTTATTATTATACGGCGGTATATATGGATGAAGATGTGCCGCTGAAGGCTAATTGGCTTTGCTTCACCGCGGAGGAGGCTGGTTCTGAGGTGTGGTATGAAAATAGGATTAACGCACCGGATGTACAATATTCTATCGATGGTGGCGTACATTGGTCACCGTGGGAGGAGAAAGAAAAAATCACGTTGGAGAATGTGGGCGATAAGGTCTATGTCAGAGGAAATAATCCCAACGGATTCTCTCGTGGCGATATCTCTCCCGAAGACAATGTTGGAGGTAACTGCACCTATTTTGCAATGTCAGGAAGCATTGCGGCAAGTGGTAGTGTGATGAGTCTGATAGATGAGGATGCCGTCACTACTGTCGTTCCGTGTGAGTTCTGCTTTGCCAATCTGTTTTATAATTGTACAGCACTTACTAAAGCCCCAGAACTGCCAGCTCAGGAGTTGGCTCCCTATTGTTATGAAATGATGTTCTGTGGCTGCACCAACCTCACGCAGGCGCCCGAATTGCCTTCGCTTACACTGGCGAGTGGTTGCTATGCGGGTATGTTCTATCACTGTGAAGGTCTGAAAGTGGCGCCACAGTTGCCTGCTACGGAATTGATAGTTTTTTGCTATCAATATATGTTCGAAGGTTGTTCCAGTTTGATCGTCGCACCGGAGTTGCCTAGTCAGAAGATGCAACTTCAGTGTTATGAATATATGTTCAAAGATTGTACGAGTTTGACGGAAGCACCAGTGTTGTCATCTACCCATTTGGCGACTGGTTGTTATCAACATATGTTTGAAGGATGTACGAGTTTGGAGAAAGCACCGGTCTTGCCTGCTTCTGTTTTGAAGTCGTCATGCTACGATGGAATGTTCAGGGATTGTGCCAATTTGAACTATATCAAGGTAGGTGTCAAGGATTTGGAATCTACGAACTTTTGGGTTTTCGGGGTAGATGGAGAGGGTGTTTTTATCTTCCCTTGTGGTAGTAAATATGATAAACATGGTGTTTCTGAAGTGCCTGATAATTTCAAGATTATCAGTTCTCCAATAGTTATCTTCCAAAATCCGGACAGCACGGAGTTGTGGCGTGACACCATCCCTTGTGACGTGGTGGCAGCCTACAAAGGAGCTACTCCAACCTATGGTGATGACTATGTTTTTGTCGGTTGGGAGCCTGAGTTGAGTATCCATGAAGATCCTGATATCTATTATTATACAGCCAAATATGAAAAGAAACCAGAACCCGTCGAAGGAAATTGGCTCTGTTTCACGGCTAAAGAGGATAGCGCTGCCGTTTGGTATGGAAGCAGGGGGGATAATCACCCCGACGTGCAGTATTCTTTCGATGGAAATGTGTGGCTTCCGTTGGATAGTATGGAGGTGATTCCTCTGTTGCATGAAGGAGATAAAGTCTATGTCAGAGGCGTCAATCCGAATGGATTCTCTAGGAACGAGGCTAATCGCACCTCTTTCCAAGTATCTGGTAAAGTTGCCGCTTCGGGTAGCGTGATGAGTTTGATTGATGGGGTAGGAGATACGAAGGTGATACCGTGCGACTATTGTTTCGTTCGGTTGTTCGCTGATTGTAGAACTCTTACGAAGGCTCCTGATTTGCCTGCCACTACATTGACTAAATATTGCTATGAGTACATGTTTTCAGGTTGTACGAATTTGGTCGGAACTCCTGAATTGCCGGCTACCCAAATGGAGAAAGGTTGTTATGCCTCCATGTTTAGCGCGTGCGTGCGCCTAAATAGAATGCCAGTACTGCCAGCCACTGAAATGGCGGACGCTTGTTATGTACTGATGTTCTCTAATTGTAGCAGTCTTCTTATAACTACGGAATTGCCTGCTACCCAATTGGCGGAAGCCTGCTATGCTGGAATGTTTAATGCATGTGCCTATTTGAGTGTGGCCCCCGAATTGCCGGCCACCGAGATGAAGGATTATTGTTATATGCAGATGTTCTCTGGATGTACGAGTCTGTCCCAACCTCCGAGATTGCCAGCCACAAAATTGGCGGATTATTGCTATAGTCGAATGTTTTCCCATTGCATACGGATGACGAATTCTCCTGTGTTGCCCGCCACAGAACTGAAACAAGGATGTTACAAGGGGATGTTCGATGGTTGCCCAATTTCTCAAGCTCCCGAATTGCCAGCCACAAAATTGGCAGCTTATTGCTACTATGGAATGTTTAATCATTGCAAGTATTTGACGGAGGCTCCTGAATTGCCTGCTAAGACATTGGTGGACAGTTGTTATGCGAAAATGTTCAGTGGTTCTTCTAATATCAAATACATCAAGGTTGGAGTCATGACCTTGGACAATGATTTCGGTGCTACAGATCATTGGGTGGAGGAGATGGATGGTCCTGGCCTTTTCGTCTTCCCTTGCGGTAGCAAGTACGACAAGCATGGCATTTCTGAGGTGCCTGCAAACTTTACCATCAAGGCCTCTCCGATTATCATTTTCCAAAATCCTGACAGCACGGTGCTTGGACGTGACACTATTGGTTGTGATGTCGTGGCTGAGTATAGAGGCGAGACCCCAACTTATGGAGATGACTATGAGTTCGTCGGTTGGGATCCTGAGTTGAAGATACACGAAGAGCCGGGTACTTACTACTATACGGCGGTTTATGAGAAGAAGGCTGCTCCTGCTCCGGGAAATTGGTTGTGCTTCACGGCGGTGAACTCAGGAGCTTCTATTGGGTATAGAAATTATAATAATACTCCCGATGTGCAATATTCCGTGGATGGTGGGGAAACTTGGCAACCATTGGCGGAAGGTGTAATGGTGAGGCTGGCGAATGCGGGCGATAAGATCTATTTTAAGGGAAATAATCCGAATGGTTTTTCAAGGTTGTATGATGGAAGTACTATATTTGAAATGAACGGACTTCTCTCTGCCAGCGGTAGTGTGATGAGCCTGATTGATGGAGAAGGTGTGTCAAAAACTATTCCTAATGTAGGATGTTTTTTCTATTTGTTTTCGCATTGCGAAACTCTAATTCAAGCCCCTGAATTGCCGGCCACTACATTGCAGGAAAGTTGTTATGAGGGTATGTTCTTGAATTGTGACCATCTTCAGAAAACGCCTGATTTGCCTGCGAAAAAATTGGAGAAGTCTTGTTATCGTTCTATGTTTATGTCATGTTATGGATTGACAGATGCAGGGAGAATATTGCCTGCTACACAATTGGCTCCAAATTGTTATGATGGAATGTTCACGTATTGCTCTTCTCTCAAAATACCACCAACCTTGCCAGCTACGGATTTGGCTACAAATTGTTATAACTCTATGTTTGAGGGTTGTATATCTTTGACGGAAGCACCCGAATTGCCTGCTACTCAATTGGCCGATTCTTGTTATATGTCTATGTTTTCTTATTGTGATTCTTTGATACGGGCACCCGAGTTGCCAGCTGAAACGTTAGCGGTAGATTGTTATATGTCAATGTTCGACGGGTGTAAATCTTTAGTCAAAGCACCCGAGTTGCCGGCTAAAAAAATGGAAAAAGGGTGTTACGCTGGAATGTTCGTTGGTTGTGAATCTTTGACGGAGGCTCCTGTGTTGTCATCCGACCAATTGGCGGATAGTTGTTATAGCTTTATGTTTGCTGAGTGTACAAATTTGGTGAAGGCTCCTGAATTGCCTGCTACTCAATTGGCGGAATCTTGCTATCTGCTTATGTTCAGAAATTGCTCTAATTTGAACTATATCAAAGTGGGTGTCATGACATTGGACAATGACTTTAGGGCTACGGAAGAGTGGGTCTCTGGTGTGGATGGCTCTGGCGTGTTTATCTTCCCTTGTGGTAGCAAGTACGATAAACATGGTATCTCTAAAGTTCCAAAGAATTTCAAGATAATCAATTCTCCAATCATCGTCTTCCAAAATCCAGACAGCACGGTGTTGTGGCGCGATACCATCCCTTGTGATGTGGTGGCGGAGTACAAAGGCGAGACTCCAATCCTAGAGGGGTATGAGTTTGTTGGTTGGGATAAGGAATTCTCCATCCATGAAGAGCCTGGTACCTACTACTATACGGCGGTATATAACCCCGTAGGCTCTCATTACACGATGCTCGATTCGGTACTATCTGCCTGTGATTCGCTCGTTTTGAAGGGACGACTCTTTACGGAGAGTGTGATATGGAAGGACACGGTGGCTAATGTGGCGGAGGGGGATACTTCGGTCATTGCCTACCACTTGCAAATATCTCATTCAATGGCGAGGGACAGCTTCCTTTCGGCTTGCGAATCCTTCACCTACGAGGGCATCCTCTATCAGGAGAATGCTACTTGGAGCGACACGTTGACGGCCGTTTCGGGCTGTGACAGCATCATCAACTACCATTTGACGATTCAGAAGGGAGTCGAGGTGGATACGACGATTGTGGCGGACGAACGATTCACATGGAAGGGTATCACCTATACGGAGGACTCCTATTGGAGCGACACGTTGCAGACAGTTACAGGCTGTGACAGCGTCGTGAACTATACCCTCGTGGTCAAGAAGTTCAAACAACTTCATTTGACGGTTGACGACGACCTGATTCTGGTTCTTCCTGGAGGCAATGTGTTGGTGGACTACGATTTGTCGGATGGCGTCGGTTCAAGGTATGAGATACGCTACGGAGACAAACTGCTTTGTGGTGGCGATGTGGAGAATGACAGCACGGTTACTCTGCTTTGTCCTTCTGGCATGGAGCCGGGAACCTATAATGGTACGATGGTGATGTATGACGCTGCGGAAGGAAAGGCGGAGGCTGAGTTTGTCTTCAACGTGATGTTGCCGGATAGCAAGGAGAACAGCTACTACGTGAAGGTATGGAACGATGTCGTCATCTGCCGGAACGGAGATGGCTTGTTTGAGTCCTTCCAATGGTATAAGGACCGCCAAGTGTTGGATGATGCAACGCTCCAGTACTACAACGATTTGACCCTCTTGGATGGCGAGTACATGGTCTATGTGAATGACAAGTACGGCAAGAGCTACTTCATTGAACCAATCCGTTTCGAGGAAGAGAAGGCAGCCTATGCGCTGACGGCCACTCCAGCCTTGGTGGATAGGGGAGCCGACATTACGGTTACTGTTTCTGGTATTGATTCGGAGCAGATGGAGAATGCCAGAATCGTGGTCTTCAAGAGCGATGGTAGGGTGTGGAGAATTCACGAAACGGTGCAGGAGGAGAACCACATGAATCTTTGGACAGGAGAGTACCTCTTGGTGTTGACGGTC
>JAGCWQ010000042.1 GCA_017961765.1 Paludibacteraceae bacterium
ACCACAAATAAATTGTTTATCAGACACTACCATCACTATATCTGTTTTGTTAGCGGGCTATACGCCTGAGAAGGCGACTTCATCCGACGGAATAGTCGAAAGCCTATTCCGGTTGGATGAAGTGCTTAGCCTGCAAGAAGGCGAGCGGATGGAATTACGGTTTGTTGCGCATGATACGATCGACGGAACGCATCACAGCGATACTTGTTCGTATTGGTTGGCAGTGGTAGCAGATAGTTTTCTTCGGGATTCATCGCGTTATGACTCGACATTCTATTATAAACCGATGATAGAGTGTGGTCACGATACATCTGTTACGTTGTCCGCCTTGACGACTATTTATATACCATCAATAGCATCTTCTTTGGATGGTGTTGTGGATCCTCTGTTCCGTTGGGAAGATTTGTATGCTTTGCAGGTGGGCGAACGTATGGAGCTTAGTTTTGTCGCTAGAGATACAATGGAGGGTGTTTCTTTTAGTGATACTTGTTCTTATTGGATCTCTGTGTTGGAAGATCCTTGGAATGACAAAGAGAATTTACTTTTATGTCAGAATGATACGATTGTTTATTTGGATCATGATCAATGTGAGTTAATATATGATGCTGTGTATCCAACTTGTTCTAATCCGAATTGGAAGGTGATTCTTAAAGAGGGATTGGATGGGGCTATGATGCGTCATGGTGAATCTCAATGGTATTCTTTCGTGGCAAAAGAGAATGGTAAGGCTGTTGCCTCTTGTTCTTATCGGGTCGAGGTGAAAGATACTATTACCTCCTATTTCGTGGAGTGTTCGGAGAATTTGTCGTTTATGGCATCCTCTGATACGGCCACCTTGAACATTATATTGGATTTGCCCGTCTTGGATAAGACTTGCAGAAAGGATACTCTATTGATGACTCTTTCGAATGAAGAGAGGGGCGATGTCCGAATCGATACAATCTCTATTAAGTCTGATCCTGATTGGTTGCCTCTTCCCTTAAATCCTGGAGCATATTCTGTCTATTGGCAGTTGTTGCATGGTGGACGGGTTGTTGACGAGTGTGAGTCTTCTATAGAAATTGGAGTGCGTACTATCGCAGGAATTTTCGTGAAGGATGTCCGTATTCACAACTATCTGTTAAGTCCTAATGGTGATGGGAAGAATGACTTTTTAGTGATAGATGAAATTTCCGAATTTCCTCGCAATGAATTGGTCGTTTATAATCAATGGGGAAGCGTGGTATTCCAAAAGAAAAATTATGACAATTCATGGAGTGGTAGAAGTAATTCTAATCGTATGCTTCAAAAGGGGTTGCTTCCAATAGGGACTTATTTTTATGTCTTGTTGGCAGATGGGAAGAAGGCCTATTCTGGGTATATCGAGTTGTTGTATTGAGTTTTATATATCTGTTTGTTTCATTCTAAATTAGGAGGGTCCAAGGATCTTCGTGATTTGATAATTTATTGAAATGATTTTATCTCGAAGTGTGTTTGCTTTCGTTTTATGCATTTTCTCCGTTGGTGGAGTTCTTTCTCAACAAAAGAGTCAGTCGTGGATGTTCGTTTATGATCCGTTGATCTATAATGGTGCCTATGCTGGTGTGAACGACGAAGTCTCTTGTGCGATGCATCTGAATAAGCAGTGGGTGAATTTGGAGGGCAGTCCGCTCACTTTTGTCTTGGCGGGTTCTACTTTATGGAGTAATATGAATCTGGGAGTGGGGGCTTCGTTTTCCTATCAGAGTATGGGAATTAATGAGAGGAAAGAACTGGAATCCGAGTTGGCCTATCGTATAAGGTTTTCCGAGAGGAGAGTCTTGTCCATGTCTGTAGGTGGCAATTATTTGTGGAGTTGCTATAATGATTCGGAATTGGCTAATTCTGAAGGAGATGCAGTTATGGAGGATCTTCCGGAACAAAATTCGTTGTTTTCAGGGCAAGTGGCGTTTTGGTATGAATCCTTGTCGTGGAATGTGGCTATAAGTGCGAAAGGTTTAAGGAATAAGGCGCATTCTGAGGAGTTTGGGTCTATCTTGGTTCCTCATGGATTTTTGTCGGTTTCTAAGAGCTTTTTTTGTGCGAAGAATTATGTGTTGAAGTGGCAGTCAATCGTCATGGGGGCTGAGAATGCACCGTTGTCTTTCTTGTTGGAACCTAATTTGGATTACGACGGGCGTTGGAACTTTGGATTGTTGTATGAGATAGACCATTATGTTGGTGCCTTGTTCAAGGTGTTTGCGACGGAGCATTTTTATGTGAGTGGTGCTTATTCTTATGCGCTCAATAAATTGGCAAAAGCGGATGCCTCTTCTTCTTTTGAGTTGATGTTGGGATTCCGTCTCGCCAAGGCGGTTGAAAAAAGTGTATGGGACTAAACTCCTTTGCCGGAGACGATGGTCTTGACGGTGTAGATTAAGATCTTTACGTCAATCAGCAGGGAAATATTCTCAATATATAGGATGTCGTACTGCAACCGTTCGATCATCTTTTCTACATTGTCAGCATATCCGTATTTGACCATTCCCCAAGAGGTGATTCCTGGTTTTACTTTGTGGATCAACGCATAGTGAGGTGCCTTTTGTAGGATTTGTTTGATGTAGAATTTCTGTTCTGGGCGTGGACCGACCAACGACATCTCCCCCTTGATGACATTGAAGAGTTGAGGCAGTTCGTCCAACCTGTATTTTCGCATGGTCTTTCCGATAGGGGTCACCCGATCGTCGTTCGCATGGGTCAGTTCGTGGTCTTGTTCGGATTCTTGGCGTTCATACATCGTCCTAAATTTCAAGATGCGGAAGGGTTCTCCGTGGAGTCCGATTCGTTCTTGGGTGAATAGGATTTTTCCTGGAGAGGAGAGCTTGACTTTGCATGCCAAGAACAAGAACAATGGGGAGGTTAGGATGATGCCGATGGCGGAGATTAGAATGTCAAAAAGCCTTTTGACGTTTTGTTGCCACTCTGGCATCTTGTTTTCCAATATGTTTACGAAGGGAACTGCATATATGGCTGACTGACGGATGCCACCGACCAAAAAGTCATAGAGATGGGGCGGAAAACTTATGCCGACATTGAACAGGTAAAGTTGGTTGATGATGCCGAAAAGGTCGCCTCTGTTTTCACTGTCAATGGCGATGATGGTCTCTTCAATGCCTTTCTCTTTGATGATGCGTGGCAACTCATCCATGTCGCCCAATATCATGTCTGGGTCGATGATGTTGTCCGTATGTTCAGTGGTGATGAAGCCAATGACGTGGTTCCCAGTGGCTGGTTTGCAGTTCTTTAGCAATTCCCATGTCTTCTTCGCTTTCTCTCCAGAGCCAATAATTAGGGTGTTGAATCCCCATTTGTTGTTATGGATGTTGTAGGCCGTGATGCTTGTCAGAACACATCGAAACGTGTAAACGACCACGAAGTAGATGGAAAAGAGCACGACGAAGGACAAATAGTAGTATTTGTAGGAGATGACGGGGTCGTCAATGAGCAGGATGAAGAAGAGAAGTAGCGACCCTCCGAATACGCTGATTAGCGTTTGAAAGAATTCCACCACCCGTGATTTTTGGAAAGGTGTGTTGTAGTAGCCCGATAGCCAAAAGATGAAGATCCAAAAGACGGGTACGCCGAATAGCAGTTTCCAAAAATTGTAGATGGGGGAGAATAACTGTATGTTTTGGATGAAAGTGGACTCTATCTCGATTCGTCTGAAAAGAAAGAAGAGGAACCAGGCAAGGAGTGATGCCACGATGTCGAGGCAGATGTATTTCCTTGCTTGTCTCTCTTTTTTGCTCTTTTGATGAATGCTACTCATTTGGTTTTTTCTTGTAAGAGAATAGATTCCATTGGTGAACCTACTCGTATCCCTAATAGGATAACGGAAGGGAGTGGGTTTGATTGTTTATTCCCGTATGATTTTTATCGTGCCGTCGGAGTCCACTTTGATGATGGATGACGGTTTTGCCTTTGTCTTGTCGTTCTGTCTATATTTGACGACGTAGTCAACTGATTGGAGAATCTCCTCGCTGATTTCGGAGAAATTGCTTGGCGAAGGTTCTCCGCTGATGTTGGCCGATGTGGAGACGATCGGCAATCGGAATTGGGTGCAGAGCTCTTTGGAAAAGGTCTCATTCGTGATGCGGATGCCGACGCTGCCGTCTTGGGCTATCAAGTTTTTCGCCATGTTTTTCCCTCCAGGATAGATGATGGTGAGAGGCTTGTCGCTGAGTTCGACCAGATCCCAAACAATGTTAGGGACATCTCCGACCAACCTTTCTACCTTTGCGGCAGAGTCGGTTAGGACCAACATGGATTTTGAGTCCTCCCTTTTCTTGATCTCGAAAATTTTTTTGACCGCTTCTTCATTGGTTGCGTCGCACCCTAATCCCCAAATTGTATCGGTAGGGTAGAGTATGATGCCTCCTGCCTTCATTGTTTTTATGGCGTTCTTTATGTCTTCTTTTATATTCTCTTCCATATCCGTATTTTATTATCGGTTTATAGATGTTCTTTTAGGAATCTTCCTGTATGGGAATTTTCGCATTTGATTAACTCTTCCGGAGTGCCTGCGAAGACAAGGTTTCCTCCTGCCTCTCCTCCTTCTGGGCCGATGTCGATGATGTGGTCGGCACATTTGATGACTTCAAGGTTGTGCTCGATGATGATGACGGTGTGCCCCGATGCGATGAGGGCGTTGAATGCCTTCATGAGCGTCTTGATGTCGTGGAAGTGTAGTCCCGTTGTTGGCTCGTCGAATATGAAGATCATGGGTTCTGGTTTCTCCATGGCGAGGATGGCAGCCAATTTCACGCGTTGGCTTTCTCCTCCAGATAGCGTGTCGGACGATTGTCCCAGTTTCACGTAGCCCAACCCTACATCCTTCAGCGGTTGCAACCGTTTCACGATTTTCTTCTCTGTGCTTCCTGTCCCTTCCGAGAAGAACTCGACAGCTTGATTGACGGTCATCTCCAATACGTCGTAGATGTTGGCTCCTCGATAAGTGACTTCTAGAATCTCCTCTTTGAAACGGTGTCCATGGCAGGATTCGCAAGTCAAGACGATGTCGGCCATGAACTGCATCTCTACGGTGATAGTTCCTTCTCCTTGACACTCCTCGCAACGCCCTTTATCTACGTTGAAGGAGAAGTGGGCGGCCGTGTAGCCCATCTGTTTGGAGAGAGGTTGCTCTGCGAACAACTTTCTGATCTCGTCGTAGGCCTTGAGATAGGTGACAGGGTTGGAACGGGAGGATTTGCCAATCGGGTTTTGATCGACAAACTCAATATCTGTGACCAAATGGAAACTTCCGTTGATGTCTGCATAGAGTCCTGTCTTTTCTGCGATGCCACCCATCCGTTTCTTCATGGCTGAGTAGAATACGTCGCGCACAAGGGAGGATTTACCCGAACCGCTGACTCCTGTCACCACGGTGATGACATTAAGAGGGAATTTGACGGTGATGCCTTTTAGGTTGTTTTGGCGCACGTCGGTTACCTCTATGTAGTTGTTCCATTTCCTTCTATAGGCTGGCGTTTCGATTTTGTCCTTACCTAACAGATAGTTGAACGTGTGGCTCTCTTGCGGAAGGTCTCCTCTTTTTAGAACCTCTTCGTTGATAGGACCTTGGTAAATCAGTTTTCCGCCCAATCTTCCTGCGTCTGGACCGATGTCAATCAGATAGTCTGCCGCCCGCATGATCTCTTCGTCGTGTTCTACCACCACCACCGTGTTGCCTAAGTCTCTCAGTTTTTGTAATACTTCGATGAGCAGGTGAGAGTCCCGTGGATGCAATCCGATGCTCGGCTCGTCGAGAATGTAGAGTGATCCGACCAAGCTGCTTCCCAAGGAGGTGGCGAGGTTGATTCGTTGGCTCTCACCTCCTGAAAGGGTGGAGGACATACGGTTGAGTGTCAAGTAGCCGAGGCCTACGTCTAATAGGAATTGGATGCGGCTCGTGATTTCCGTGATGAGTCGTTTCGCTATCTTCTGCTCGTGTTCGTCGAATTGGATTTCTTGGAAGAAAACCTTCAATTCGCTGATGGGGAGGACAACCAACTCTGTGATGGTCTTTCCTCCTATCCGGACATTCTCTGCCTCTTTCCTCAGTCTCGTGCCGTTGCAGAGAGGACAGGTCGTCTTTCCTCGGAAACGGGAAAGCATGACCCTATATTGAATCTTGTATTGATTTTCTTGGACAAATTTGAAAAAGTCGTTTATGCCACTGAAGTAGCGGGTTCCGTTCCAAAGCATGGCCCGTTCCTCTTTCGTGAGTTGGTAGTAGGGCTTGTGTATTGGAAAATTCACTTGGTTGGCGTTGAAGATGATGGCTTGGAGCCATTCAGACATCTTTTCGCCGTGCCAGCAAGCGACGGCTCCTTCATAAACTGATAGTGATTTGTTGGGAACGACGAGGTCTTCGTCGATGCCGATGACTTTCCCGTAGCCTTCACATTCGGGGCAAGCTCCGTATGGACTGTTGAAGCTGAACATCAATTCGTTAGGCTCGTCGAATAGAATGCCGTCGGCCTCGAATCGGTTGGAAAAGCGACGGCTTGTCGTCTCCTCTTTTCCGTAAATTTTCACGATGCAAGCCCCGTTCCCTTCTATGAATGCCGTCTCTACGGAGTCGGAAAGTCGTTTTTGCGTGTCTGGGTCGGATTCGATGGAGAAACGATCTACCACTAGTAGGATCTCGCTCTTTTGAATCTCCTCGTCGCTTTTCGCCAAGATGTCTTCGATGCGGGAGAACTCTCCGTCCACTTCGACCCTTGCGAATCCTTGCATCTTCTGAACCTCCAACTGTTGCCGTTGGCTTCTTCCTTCGGGTGGAACCAGTTGGGTGAGTATGGCACCTTTGCTCTTCTCGGGTTGTGTGTAGATGTAATCTACCACATCGCTCACGTTGTATTTCTTGACTAAATTCCCAGATATGGGGGAATAGGTCTTTCCGATGCGGGCGAAGAGAAGCTTGAGGTATTCGTATATTTCGGTTGAAGTGCCCACCGTAGAGCGGGGGTTCCTCGTGTTGACTTTTTGTTCGATGGCGATGGCTGGCGGAATGCCTTTGATGTAGTCGGCTTCCGGTTTGCTCATTCTGCCTAAAAATTGACGGGCGTAGGCTGACAAACTCTCTACGTAGCGGCGTTGGCCTTCTGCATAGAGCGTGTCGAAAGCGAGGGATGACTTACCCGATCCGGATAGTCCCGTGATGACCACCAATTTGTTCCTAGGAATGGTGATGTCGATGTCCTTCAGATTGTGGACATGCGCCCTTTTTATGATGATATTTCCTTGATCTGCCATATACTTGCAAAGATACTACTCTTTGTTCTAATCGCAAAGAGGATGCCTTAGTCGTTTGGAATGAACTTGTAGTGGTCCGTGTCGTTCCAAAGCAGGATGCTCCACCTCCCGTCACGCTTCTCCACGATGCTGAGGGCTGTGGATTGAGGGGATTGTGTGTAGTTGGTTATCTCGTCTATTCCTTGGTATTGGAAGTAGGATCGTAATGTTTTGAGAACGATGCCGTGGGTGACGATCAATACGGTTTTGCCGTTTTCCTCTTCGGCAATTCGTCCGATGGCTTTGCTGGCTCTCTCCCTCAGTTGGTAATAGGTCTCTCCGTCGTCTCGTCTGTAACACTCTGGGCGTTTCCAAAAATTCTCGGTCTGCTCGGGAAATTCTATTGCCACGTCGGACAGAAGTCTGCCTTGCCAAGGACCCAAGTAGAGTTCCATCAACCCTTCATCCGTCTTGATTTCAATGTCCCGCTCTCCTCTGATTAGTCGGGCGGTCTCCATCGCACGTCCCAACGGACTGGAATAGATGACATCTATTTTCTCGTCGGCTAGCCTTTTGCCCAAAGCTTTGGCTTGCTCCCTGCCAAGGTCTGTCAGGTCGGAGTCGAGCTGTCCTTGCATCCGTTTCTCTACATTCCAGAACGTTTGTCCGTGTCTTGTCAGAAATAGTTTTACCATGGGTCTATTTGTTGGGTTGTTCGCTGATGAATTGAATGGCGAGCCATGCCATGGAGGCAGTGGAGGTGAGCAGAGCTTCTGGATCTACCACGAAAGTAGGGGCGTGCATTCCACCACATTGGAATCGTTTGCTGCCTATGCCCACACGGAAGAAAAGAGAGGGGTATTTCAGGGAGAAATAGCCGAAATCTTCGCCTGTCATTCTCTTTTCGAAGGTGGTGACGTTCTCTTCTCCGAGCAATTCTTTTGCATATTGTTCGGCTCTTGTGTTCAGCGCCTCATCGTTTACGACGCTTGGATAGCCATAGTTGATTTCCACTTGGCAGGTACATCCGTATTCCGATACGGCTTTGTCTGCGATCTCAACAGCAAGGTCCAAAGCCTTCTTTCTCCATTCTTCGTCGAGCGTGCGGAGTGTTCCGTCCAATTTCACGGTCTCCGGGATGACGTTCATGATGCCGTTGGCGATGAACCGTCCGAAGGCGAGGATCGTCTCTCCTTTTACGGGGGCCAATTCGTTCGGGATGGCTTGTAGTTTCATCAGCAGGTTGGCGGCAGCGAGCACGGCGTTCTCGCTCTTTATCAAAGCAGCATGGCCGCCTTTCCCTTTTACGGTGATATGGAGTTCGTCCGTGGCGGCAGTGATGAGGCCGGGACGGAATCCGATTTTGCCCATCTCGATGGTTGGGATGACGTGTAGTCCTAAGATGACATCGGGCGGGAAGCCCTCGAATATGTTTTCTTGGAGCATGGTGTTGGCTCCTCCGGGGTATCTTTCCTCTCCTGGTTGGAAGACGAAGAGGAAGGTGCCTTCCAATTCATCCTTCAGGGAGGCGAGGATTCTGGCCACGCCTAAAAGGGTGGAGGTGTGTGCATCATGTCCGCAAGCGTGCATCACGCCTTTGTTTTTCGATTTATAGGGGATGTCCACAGCTTCTTCCACGGGGAGGGCATCCATGTCGGCACGGATGGCCACGATTCTCCTTTTCGGATTTTTGCATCGGAGAACGCCCAACAAACCAGTACGGGCGTAGCCTTCCCGGAAAGGGATGTCCAGCTCCATCAACTCTTTTCGGATGAATTTTGCGGTCTCCACTTCGTGGAATGCCAATTCTGGATATTGGTGCAAGTGCTTGAATATCTCTTGTGTATGTTGGATGTCCTTTCGGGTCAGTTGCCAAATACGGTCTTTTGTAATCATAAGATTCCTGTTTTTTTTCAAAGTGTAAATTTACGCATAAGGAATCTGATAGAGAAATTTTGTGGAGGAAAAGAGAAGCCGGATGAGGAACGTTGGTGTCTTCGGGGTGGCCTTTGTGGAGAATTGGGTATTCCTTTCTAAGGAAATTTGCGAAAAGCAAAGATTGAAAATTTTTTGTTCTCGGATTTGGAACGATTTCGGTTTTTCGTATGGTTCGGTTGGCATCTTTTGTTGTTGAGGCTCTGAGATGCAGAGGGTTACGGCAGTGCGTTATTAGGCATACGGAATGTGCAGACACGAAAATACGCCCCTTGAAAAGTGTCCAAGGGGCTATATATTTCCGTTTTTTTACCGAAAGTAATTAGACAGCAGCTGGTTTTTCGATAGCTACCATACCACGGTAGTAGCCGCATTCGCCACATACGCTGTGATACAAATGCAAAGCTCCACAGTTTGAACATACTGCTAATGTTGGAGCAACTGCCTTGTAGTGAGTTCTTCTCTTTGCTCCTCTTGTCTTACCTTGTCTTCGCTTAGGATGTGCCATTTTATTTTATATTTAATTAGTTATTATTATCGTTGTTCAATAATATTTTAAGTCCTTCCCAACGTGGGTCTATTGTTTCTTCCGAGCCGCCCTCTTCAATTTCATCCGAGCCGTCCTCTTCCAAAATGATGTCTTCCTCCTCGGCTTCTTCGTTGGCATCGTGGGCAAGATGTCTTCTCAATTTAGAGACCATCGTCTTGCTACATTTCCCGATAGGGTGAACGTGCCTGATCGGAATGTTCAACGCAATGAACTCATAGAGAAACCACGCTATGTTGATGTCACCTCCCGCTTCGGGAACTACGATGAGCGAATCGCCCTCTTCTGCGTAGTCGGAACCGAATTTGACCATCAACTGGTCTTGCGTATCAATCTCTTGGTCCATCTCCTCCAAACAACGGTCGCAGATGATTTGTACCGTGCCCTTGATGTCGAACTTCAACTCAAAGGCTTGCGAAGTCTTTCTCACCTCGACTTTTGCATGGACGTTGCCTTTGGGGACTTCAGGTCCTTCGATGTCTCTGAAATAGTCGTTGTCCAAATCGTACTCGTAGAGGTGAGTTCCTTCGGACAGGTCTTTCAATGGAATCGTATATGCACTGAATTTTCCCACTTTCGTATAGACGTTAAAACTCCGCAAAATTACAAAAATTAGCGATACGGAGGCATTTCGGCTCTTGTTTTTTTTGAATAATTTTGATTTTAAGTGCTAAGTGTTTTGTAATTAGTTTGTTATGTTTGGTTTGAGGAGTATTCGGAAGGTCGTTCCTTTGTTTATTTCCGATTTCTTGACGAATATTTTGCCGTTGTGGTACTCCTCTATGATGCGTTTTACCAAGGAGAGACCCAAGCCCCAACCTCTTTTCTTGGTGGTGTATCCGGGTTTGAACACGGTCTTGAATTTGGATTTGGCGATGCCTTTCCCTGTATCTTGCACGTCGATGCAGATGTTCTCCTCCTTCTTGAATGCGTGGATATTGATTTCACCTGCACCGTCCATGGCGTCGATGGCGTTTTTACAGAGGTTTTCGATGACCCATTCAAACAGCGGTTTGCAGAGTTCCAACTGGGTGGGCGCATCCTCGTCGTAACTACAACTGATGCTTATCTTGCTTGACGTTCTCTTTTGCATGTAGGAGGCTGTCCCTTCGAGGATTTTTTTGAGGTTCTCTTCCTCTTTTTCTGGGATGGATCCTATCTTGGAGAATCGTTCGGCTATGGTTTTCAATCGGTTGACATCCTTTTCTATCTCAGGCATCAACTCGGGTTCGACGTTGTTGCATTTTAGAATTTCCACCCAAGCGAGCAGGGAGGAGATGGGTGTGCCCAACTGGTGGGCTGTCTCTTTGGAGAGTCCTACCCAGACACGGTCTTGTTCCGCTTTCTTCGCACTGGTGAAGACGAGGAAGAGGACGACGCAGAAGGTCATGATGATGAGCCACTGGATATAGGGAAAGTAGGCCAACCGTTTTAGAAGTGTCGAGTCGTCGTAGTAGAGGTATTGTATGGTCTCCTCGTCCAGTTTTATTTGGATGGGCTTGTGCTTCTTTTTGAGGCTCTCGATCTCTTTTTTCAGGTAGGTGTCGGGAGCGGAGGTGGGTGGCGTGATGTTTCTGTAAGTGAAGATGTTACCTTCGTTGTCGGCGATGATGGCGGGGATGGTGGTGTTTCCTTCGATGACTTTCAGGATGAAGTCGAGCGAGGCGTTGTCGTCGGTGTTGGCGATTTGTCGGGTGGCTTCAGCCCAAAGTTGGATTTTCTTTTGCTCCTCTTCGGACATGTCGTCTGCCAGCCGGCTAGAATAATAGACGGAGAGCGAGACGATGGCCACGGCAAAGATGGCGAGCAGATATTTGATTTTGTCGAAGTTGTCGTAGGTTGTTTTCATGGCCTATCTGTATTTGCTTTCGTCGGCGTCGCCGATGATGCTGATGTAGCTCGTGTATCTGGATTGGCTGATGAGATGGTTCTCCACAGCTTCGAGGACGGCGCAACCGGGTTCGTGTGTGTGGGTGCAGTTGTTGAACTTGCATTCAGCCGAGGCTTTGAAGATTTCGGGGAAGAAGTGTCCGACTTCCTCCTTTTGGAAATCGATGGTTCCGAATCCTTTGATTCCCGGGGTGTCGATGAGGTTGCTGTTGTCTTCCCATTCGAACATTTCGGAGAAGGTGGTTGTGTGCATACCCGTGTTGTGGCTTTCTGAGATGGCGCCTGTCTTGGCTTGGAATTTCTCTGATATGGAGTTGATGATGGAGGATTTTCCCACGCCTGAATTTCCGGAGAAGAGGGTGGTTTTCCCTCGGAGCACCTCTTTCAGTTCCTCTATGCCTTCTTTGGTTACGGCAGACAGTGTCAAGCATTTGTAGCCGATGCTTTCGTACAGGTTGCATAGCGCAGCCATATACTCCTTCTCGTCATCGTCGTAGCAGTCTATTTTGTTGATGGCGATGATGGCCGGCACGCGGTAGGCCTCGCAGGTGGCGAGGAAGCGGTCGATGAAGGTGGTAGAGGTGACGGGGTGGTTGATGGTGACGATTAGCAGGGCTTGGTCGAGGTTGGCAGCTATGATGTGCAGCTGTTTGGAGAGGTTGGATGGCTTCCTGACGATGTAGTTCCGTCGCTCTTCGATGTTGTTGATCAGTCCGATGCCCTCTTTGGTGAGGGCGAAGGAGACGTTGTCGCCCACGGCAACGGGGTTGGTGCTTTTGATTCCCTTGATGCGGAAGGCCCCTTTGATTTTGCAGTCGTAGGTTGCTCCGTCCGTAGCCTTCACTTGGTAGTAACTGCCTGTGTTCCTTATTACTTGTCCCTGCATAGTCTAAACGATACTCTTGATGTAGAAGAAATAGGAGCGTCGAAGGATTTTGTCAATAAAATCCCGACGCTCCTTTGTCTGTTTCTTGATGTGGGCAAAACGACCCTCATTATACAGTCATGATCTCTTTCTCTTTTGCAGCAAGCATCTCTTCAACCTTCTTGATGAACTTGTCGTGCAATTTTTGGACGTCGGCTTCGGCGTCCTTCTCTTGGTCTTCCGCCAATCCGTTTTTCATCTCCTTCTTCAAGCCTTCTATGGCATCTCTTCTGGCGTTGCGGATACTGATCTTAGCCTCTTCACCTTCGCCCTTTACTTGTTTTGCCAAAGCCTTTCTTCTTTCCTCTGTTAGGGCAGGGATGGTCAAACGGATGACCTCTCCGTTGTTTTCTGGTGTGATGCCGACTTCAGAGTTCATGATGGCTCTTTCTATATCAGAGATGATTTTCTTCTCCCAAGGTTGTACGATGATGGTACGAGCGTCGGGAGTCGTGATAGTAGCCACGTTAGAAAGTGGAACGAGGCTTCCGTAGTAGTCGAGACGGATAGGGTCAAGGATTCTCACGTTAGCCTTTCCAGCCCTGATGTGGGCCAATGAATCATCGAGGTGGAGGAGAGCTCCCTCCATTTTATCTTCTGCTGCTTTGAAGTAGCTTGTAATCTCTGCCATAAATCTAATTTTTATTATTTACGCAAAAATAGGAAAGTTTTTTGTTATAGCAATTTTCTCATTCCAAAAATCGTCATGATTGGGTGGTGCATGTCCTATCTGTAGCGTTTCAAATGATTAGGTGCGGATTCGGTCAGGAACCTCTGCTTTTCATTTTCAAAGATTTGGTAGTTTCGGGGGCAAGATATAAATTTGTGGTGATGCGTAGGCAAATGCCTTTATGTTTAGAATTAGTCGCATATTATGAGAAAAGAGGTAGTTGACAAAATAGAGTATATAATAGCTTTGATTGCGGAGTTTGCACAGGCGCATGGTTTGTCAACTCAGCAAGCCTATTTGTATTTGAAAAAATACAAAGGGATAGAGTTCATCGACCAATTCTATGATGTCGAGCATACTTTCTCATTTGAGAATAGTGTTGAGGATTTAACCGCCTATTGCCATAGAATGGGAGGAGATATACAATGATACTTTATCATGGTTCTAATGAGGATATATTAGAAATTGATTTGTCCAAAAGCAGATTGGGAAAAGATTTCGGAGTTGGATTCTATCTTACCTTTTTTCAGATTATTTCAGACTAAACACACATTCGCTTGGCAGAAAGGACTGTTCTGCTTTCATACATGTTGTCTCATATAGTAGAGCAACATATCCACGTAGCGAGGATAAATTTCCCTGTTTTCGAAATTTTGAATCATGGCTTGGATTCTAGCCTTATCTATGGTCGAGATGATGGAAATGAGTCTGTTGATTTCTTTTTTCCTGTCGTCTTTCAGGAAATTGCAGTTTAGGTTTAGGGTGGAGATTGTTTGGTATGCCTTTAATACAAGTCCGGTTAAGTCGGTTACGTTTTTTTCATAGTCTTCCCAACGATCGTATGGCCCATTGGGTATTATTTCTCCCAAAATGTTGTATCGAAAAAAAGAACTGCATAAAGGGTCTTGTATGAAGGGGTGTATGAGTTTGTCTTCTTTTGCCTCTCCACAATGACGCTTTTTCTTTTCTCTTTTTGGGGTTCCTTTCGAATCGATGCAACAGGCATAGAGGTTGCCGTAATCCATTTGTTTGGAGAAATCTCCGTCTGGGCCTTTTTCTGGGATGAGGTGTTCGTTGTGAG
Source organism: Paludibacteraceae bacterium (assembly GCA_017961765.1). GTDB lineage: Bacteria > Bacteroidota > Bacteroidia > Bacteroidales > Paludibacteraceae > RGIG10190. Next base: position 14,303 of record JAGCWQ010000042.1, read on the forward strand.
CGCCTCCTTCAAGTGCCCCTTGAAAATGGTCGATGCTTTGTTGACAATAGCAACAGATGCCATGTTGCTCAGCTCGCAAGATGTCGTTTAAAACCTTCTTTTAACTAAAGGATTCATAGTCTAAAGGTTGTCCAGCCTTTTCTCTTTCCTGTTTCCATGATGTCATGAATGCAGGCTCGTCGTTTTTCTTGATGTACCTCATGCTTTTTCAAAAGAAATTTAACATCATGTCTGCACGTTGTAATTCTGTGTGCCTTTCTCCCAATAAGAGTTCCAATTTTTTCCTTATGGAAAGAGATTTTTCTGTTTTGCCTTCTCCTTTCTCTATTAAGATGAAATATTTGTCTATTAATTCCTTGATTTCAGACACCATTTCGTCAGTTCCCATTTCATTAAGAATGTAGTTTGCGTCTCGTCCATATTGTAGTGGAAAATCAAAGACTTCGTTGTTGCTTACGCTGAAAATGCGACCTTCTTTTATGGATCCGACCACCAACGGTGCATGAGTTGTCACGATAAATTGTATGCAAGGAAATGCGGAATGCAAATCCTCAAGAATTTTTTTCTGCCACTCAGGGTGTAAGTGGAGGTCTATTTCGTCTATTAAGACAACACCAGAGGTTTGCTTTGATGCAGAGATTCCTAATTGAGGATTCAACAAGTGACAACGCAGTGCGATTTCCATGATTAGGGCTAAAGTGGAACGCACGCCATCAGACAAAAGGTGGAATGGAATTGGTTCTCCATCCTCTTGAATCAACAATAGTTCATCCTTTTTTACGTCGTACATTAAATTCTTACAGTCTACGCATTTTTTTACGGCAGTGTTTACTGATTCAAGTACGTCTGAGGGCTTCCCTCGTTGTAATTCTGATAGGGTTTCTGTCTTATAGAGATTAAGGAAGAATTTGATGTTTGTTTCATTGTCGAGGGCATTAAAATAGCCTTTGAATCGGCTGCCTTCTTTCTCTATTCCTATATTGATTTTTTCCTTTTTATATCTCTCTGTTGAAAAATAAGCAACTAATGGCAATTCTGCATCTTCGTTAATTCGAACTGCCAATTGGAGATTCTCTGCCACTAATTTTAGGTCTGCTGCGTTATTAGAAAGGGTCTTTCCTCCTTTGCGTTCAAGCGATCGTTCCCAGCTAATATCGGCTTCCATTTCATCGAATATGCCTGTTGCTGAGAGAATAACTGGGTATTGTTCTTCTAATTTGGATAATCTTACATCGTCAGTTAGAATGTTTGGACTTGATATTTTGTTTTTTTCTTTGTCGAAACCCAAAAACAATGAGCCAATCAAGATTTTTAGTGCTTCGAGAATTGAAGACTTGCCGGTTCCGTTTACGCCGATAAAGACATTCATGTGCTGGTCTAATGAGAAATCTATTGTGTCGTAGCACTTGAAATTTTTTATGTTGACGTTTTTTATATACATATGCTTTCAATGAGTTTGAAATATGCAAAAATAGTTATTTTTTTTGAAATGATATGTTCGATAAGAAGTGGACATCCTTTTGTTGGTGGAGAGGGGTAATAACTCAATTGCTAAGGATTGGTTTAAAATGAAGAAACAAAAAGTTCCAAAACTTATACACTTCTTTTTTTGCGTTACACCTCAAATGAAAACCTTGTAATTCCTTATTTTCCCCGAGACTAAAGTCAAAGACAATTAAGTGATATTTAAGATAACACAATCCATCTTATTCGGTTAGGATCTTCCTTCCTCTCTTCCCAAAATCATCACCCCAAAGAACATTTTGACGGAGAATAGACAAATAACTCTTTCACAATCCCCCTATCTACTCTTTCCTGACCCACTCGTAGGTCGTGACAGTTTTGCCTCCCATAATCCAGGAACCGTCCTTTTGATAGTAGTTGGTGAGGGTCTCTGTCAGATCTGTTTTTGTGCATTCCGTTTTAAGCATAGGATGCTTGTCGTTGTCGTAGGCTATGCTGGTGTAGTTTTCCCCATCATAGGTGTAGTCTATGCTTGTGTTGTATTGGGGATGTTGATTGTGTAGCTGGGTGGTATTAAGGATATGTTTGCGCTTTTTGTCGTATTTGTTGATGATGATGCTGGTTAATGTCCAGGAATCACTGAAATTTTGGGAAAGTGAGATGGTCTCTTCCTGATTTTGCTCATAGTAGTTTCGTACGGTCTCGTTGACTGGTTTGCCGTCGAGGTAAGAGGTCATCTTCCAATGTTCGCCATCATAAGTGTAGGTGGTGATCCTGAGGATTTTGCCGTCTGGATCCAATAACGTGTTTTTCAAGATGGTGTCCTCCTTGTATTCTACAATGGTTTTGTTGATTAAAGCCCAAGTGCCGTTAACAAGATTGTATGCATTGATGGTCTTTTTTGAATTAGTAGAGTCGCACTCTGTTTTGGTGACGGCAAGGTCGCCCTCATAGGTTATGCTGGTGTAATTGCTTCCGTCGTAGGAGATTGTCGTACGGGAGACCTCTTTCCCCTCTTTGTCAAAAATGGTTCTAGAAAGGATTCGTTTTTTTAATTCGTCGGATTGCGACAATTTTTCGGTTTGATCTTTCGATGCGTTGCTTTTATTGATGGAATTGCAAGCACTGATCAAACTGATCAGAAAAAGTCCTAAAATTATATTTTTCATCATCTTTCTTTTTTTAGAGTTTAAATCTCGTTGGTGTTTGCTTCCTCTGTCTCTTCCGTCATCTCTTGGCCGGCTTGTTTTGCGTAGGCGGATGGAGACATCTTGTATTTTTCTGAGAAGCAGATGCCGAAATATTTAGGGTCGGAGAATCCTACTTCGTAGGCGACGTCGGCCACGGAGAACTTGCCGCTTTTCAAGAGGGTGGCTGCATATTGCAATCGGAAGTTTTTGATGTATTCCGACGGAGCGCAACCGATAAGTGTCTTGAACTTCCGGAAGAGCTGCACGCGGCTTAATGCCAATTTGTCGGCGATGAACTCGACGGAAAGGTTGGTCTCCGAGATGTTCTCTTGCAAGACTTCCTTTATCTTTCGTAGGAACTGGTCGTCGCGGCTTTCCGGCATTTGGGTGTCGTCGGCCGTGCTGATAATTTCCTTGTGGAGATGGTCCATTATGAGTTCCCTGTTGCTGAGTATGCTCTTGACCTTGGCTGTGAGGACTTTTGTGTCGAAAGGCTTGGTGATGTAGTCGTCCGCTTGTAGGGAGAGACTGTCTATCTGGCTCTCGATGGTGTCGTCGGAGGTGAGCAGGATCACTGGGATGTGTTTGGTTTGCGGGTTGTTCTTCACCTGTCGGCAGAGTTTCTTTCCGTCCATCTTTGGCATGGTGATGTCGGATACGATGACATCGGGCAGGATTTTCTGTATCTTCTCCCAAGCTGCCTCTCCGTCGCTTGCCTTCTCCACGTTATATTCGTTTTGGAAGAGTCCGCAGAGGAAGGTGAGGATCTCCCTGTTGTCGTCGACGAAGAAGATGGTGTGCCGTTTGTTAGATTTGGCAATCTTGTTTTTGTCCACGATTTTCTCCGTCGTTGAGGCTGACTCCTCGTTAGGCAAGGCGCTGCCGATCGGAAGTTGGATGGAGATGGTGGTGCCTTTCCCCTTCTCGCTGTTTATCTCGATGGTTCCTTTGTTGGTGATGACGAAGTCGTGGCAAATCTTGAGACCAAGACCGGAACCTTTCTCGTTGTTGGTTCCGAAAGTGGAGGTGTTCATCTCTTTGTTGAACAAGTTCTTGAGCGTCTCTTCCTCCATGCCGACACCGTTGTCTTTGATACGGAGCAGGATGAATTGCGGGTTCTCCTCTATCTTGATAAGGATTTTGCCGTTCTTTTCGGTGAACTTGATGGCGTTGTTGATGAGGTTGCGTATGATGGTGTTGACCATCCGTCCGTCTGCGTAGGCGAAGTGGGTGGCGTTGTCCTCTATCGAGATTTGGATATTCTTCTGCTCGGCGGTCTCCTTCAGAAGGGAGACGGAATCTTTGATGTTGGCCGCGATGGAGATGTCTTTGGGAGAATAGAAGATGTCCTTGGTCTGGATTCTTGCCCATTCGAGGATGTTTTCCATCTGCTCCTGCAATTTCTGGGAGGCGTGCATGGCTTCCGTGATGTAGGTGTATTCTTGGCTCTCCTTCTCTTTCGTTTGGTTGTGGAGGAGGGAGAGCATTCCGACGATGGCGGTCAGCGGATTCTTGAGGTCGTGGGCGATGATGGAGAGAATGCGGTTTTTGATGGAGAGCATCTCATCCAGTTCAGCGTTCTTTTTCTCCACCTCTTCTTTCTTCTGTTTGAGTTCTCCGGCCTGTTTCTTGAGCTCGGATGTCCTTTGCGTCACAATGTTTTCCAATTTGTTCTTTTGGAAAATCAGGTCTTGTGTCATGGCCTTGATTAGGAATATGACGAAGAGGATAGGGAGGATGATGCTGAGTCCCCTGAACCACCAAGTCTGCCACCAATGGGGGAGGATGATGATGTTGAGGTCATTTTCCCTTGTATAGGTTGTTCCGTCCTGTCCTGTGACTTTCAGTTGGAATTTGTATTCGCCAGGAGCAAGTTGGGTGAAGGTGGCTACCCGATCTTTGCCCACGTCTTTCCACTCCTTGCTGAATCCTTCCAGTTTATAGCTGTAGCGTATGCAGTTCGGTTTTTCTAAATCGATGGCTATGTAGCTGATGCTGAGGTTGTTCTGGTCTGGCTCCAGCGTGATGGTTTGGGTGTATTCTATGGATTTCTCCAAGGCTGACCCTTCCTCTCCTGGTGTTTGCCTTTTATCCCAGATATAGAGGTCTTTCAGGATGATATGGGGTTGGTTGTTCGAGATCTTCATCTTTTGGGGATTGAAAGCGAACATACCGTAGTTGGAACCGATATAGATGTTGTTTTGAGAGTCCTTGTGGATGGATTTCGCATTGAAGGCGATTCCTTCCGAACCGTCCTCCAATTCGAATAGTTTTCTCTTTTTCGTTTCTGGAGAGAATTGAATCACCCTGTTTCTTGCGATGAGCCACAGCATTCCGTTGTCGTCCTCTTGGATGGATTTCAGGTCGGTTGGCAGGTCGTAGCGTTTGCTGTAATTTTCGAAGCTGTCGTCCTTGTAGTTGTAGAGCATGAGACCGTTGGTGGCGGTCAATACCCAGATGCGTTTTTGACTGTCTTCGTAGCAGCAAGTGATTTGGTTTTGAGGCAGTTCGCCCTCTTTGTCGGAGTAGGGGAATTTAATCTGTTCCTCGCCTTTGAACTTGCGGAGTCCTTCACTCGAACTGATCCAGATCCAACCTTGTGAGTCTTTCATCAAGTGGGTGATATACTTGGAGTTGTCCATGGAGAATGGGTCTTTGACCGAGTTCTCTTGGTTGATGATGTTCCGTTTGTCTGTCTCGATTTTTGCAACACCTGATCCGCTGGTACCGATCCAGATGTCTTGTCCATCCACGAGGATGGTGCTGATGTCGTTGGAAGGAATGTAGTGGGCTGTGTCCGTCTCATTTTTTCCGTAATGTTGCACAACGGTTCCCTTTTGCCAATCGTAGAGGTAGAGACCGTTTCCCCAGGTGGCGATCCAAAAACGGTTGCTGTTCTCGTCGGGCTGGATGTCCAATATTACTTTCCCGCAGAGGTTGATGGTGTTGAACGTGTCCATCTTTGAAAGGGTAGTGGTGTTGAGACCTCCACCATCGGTTCCTACGAACAGTTGGTTTTTGTTTTGTGAGATGCAGGAGATGGGGTTGCCCGAGATGGTTCTTCTCTTGCGGTTGTTGTGTTGGTATCGGGCGAAGTTGTTGGTTGTCTTGTTAGCGTAGAGCAACCAGAACTGGTGGGTACCGAACCATATATTCTCGTAGGAGTCTTCCAGTATGCTGTAAGTGGTGAAGTTACGTTTGTCGATATTGGTCGGCAAGACATAGTCGATGGGCTCGAAGTCGAGTTTCTCTGGGTTGAGGATGGAGACGTTGCCGTTGGTATTGCCTATCCAGATGTTGTGTGACTTGTCCTCGTAGAGTGTTTGGACGAAGTTGTCGGCCATCGAGTAGGGATTTTGGGCATTGGCTACGACGTGTTTTTTTAGTTCGCCCTTCGGATTGAGTATGAATAGTCCGTTGTCGGTGGTGCCGATGTAAATGTCTCCGTTGGAGGTACGGCGCATCACTTTGACGTGCTTGCTTACGGAATTGTCTTTGTCTTGGTACTTGCGGATTGTTTGGCTCTTTTTGTCGAGTATGCGTATGCCGTCGTTCTCCGAACTGATCCAGATGGAGTTGCCCATGTCGATGAGGTCGTTTCCTAAGATAGGGAAGCTGTGGGCTATGCCTTTTTCACGGTCGTAGTGGAGCACGTCGATGTAGGTCAGTATCCAGAACGTGCCGTCGGAATCTTCTATTATCTTATAGACTCCCTTCTTTATTCTTCTTTTGACAGGTACGCTGATGAAGTTGTCCATCTCGCGGTTGTAGATGGCTAATCCTCGACCCGTGGCGATCCATAGTCGTTGCTTGGAGTCTTCGTAGAGGCTGAAGCAGACATCGTGGGGAATGGAGTTGGGGTCTTCCTTGGAACGGGTGTAGAGTTTATAGTCAACGCCGTCAAATCGGACGAGACCGTTCCAGGTGGAAATCCAAAGGTAACCCTGCGAGTCTTCTAAAAGTTGGGTGACATCGCCGTAAGGGGTCTCGGTTGCCGCCTTGTAGGAGTTGAAAATCTTTGTCTCTCCTTTGATGGGAGAGATAAAAAAAAGGAATAGGAGTAATGAACAAAAATATCTTAACATTAGTATCTCAAATTTCGACGACGTTCCTTCTCGGGCTTTCTTTTTCGAATCCTTTTGATGGAACTGCTTGTTTAGAAGACTCTTGAAACATTTATAGAAAAAGAGGGCAAGCAGGATTGTTTGACTCCTCATTGTGTTCCATTGTGTGAAAAGGGGATTTCGTTGAACCTTTTTTCCACAATTGTAAAAGTAGAATTTTTTTTGCAAATGGGAAAATGATAAAGGCAAAAATGATGAAGCGAATTAGAACAATTCGATTATTGCACGGGGAACCTACAAGTGTTTACTACTAAACTATTTACGTTTTTTTGTTTCCAAAAGGCGGATACGAACAATCTTTATCCGCTTTTCCTTAATGATTGGGTCATGCAAAAAAAATCGAAAAATGTGCTGTAGCCTATTGCAGAATAAAAAATAAGCACTACCATTGCAACGCAAAACAAAAATGATGGCGGGATAGCTCAGTTGGTTAGAGCGTCGGATTCATAACCCGGAGGTCACGAGTTCAATTCTCGTTCCCGCTACCAGTTTTTTAGAGTGTGTTAGGTGATTTCTGGCACACTTTTTTTGTTTGTCTAATACTTGAAAAAAATGATAAGACCTCCATATTTGAAATTAGGGGATAAGGTGGCAATCGTGTCGCCTGCTGGTGCGGTCGCTCCGGAGTTGATTGACGGGGCGGCGGATACGTTGCGTTCTTGGGGCTTCGTACCCGTGTTGGGGCAATGCTCGAAGGGACGTAGCGGAAGGTTCTCTGGTTCGGACGATGAGCGTGCCGCTGATTTACAGTGGGCTTTGGACGATCCTTCCATCCGAGCCATCCTTTGCGGAAGGGGTGGTTATGGCACGGTGCGGATTGTTGACCGTTTGGATTTTTCCGCTTTTGAACGGAATCCTAAATGGGTGATTGGGTTCAGCGATATAACCATCCTTCATGCGGCTTTGGCCAACCGTGGCTTTCAATCGGTTCATGGGGTGATGGCGAGGGCGCTTGCCCATGCTGCAGGAAACTGGGATGCCGTCTCTGCCTTGAGACGTTGTTTACAGGGTGATCTGCTTTCCTGCGATATGCCCTCTTCTCCTCTCAACCGTGACGGGGTGGCGAAAGGGACGTTGGTAGGTGGCAATCTCTCCATCTTGTATGGGCTTCGTTCCACTCCGTATGACATCTCGCCAAAGGGGAAGATTTTGTTTATCGAAGATATTTCGGAGCGTCCTTACCATATCGACCGTATGATGCACAACTTGAAGTTGAGCGGTGTCTTGTCTCAGATTTCCGGCTTGCTGGTGGGTGAATTTACCGACATCGAGGAGGATGCTTCCTTCGGCATGACGGTGAATGAGATTGTGGCTTCTGCCGTGAGCGAGTATGGCTATCCTGTGGCGTTTAATTTCCCTGTCGGGCACGGAACGAACAACCAGCCTCTCCTTCATGGTGCGGACGTGCAACTGACGGTCGCCGATGGTGTGGCTCGTTTGGATTACATTGGTTGACAATCACTTTTTATAGATAAAAAGAACGCCCGGTTACGTGAGGTAATCGGGCGTTTTTAGTAAGGGAAAGTCTATACTTATTTTCCTTCCATGATCTTCATTTGTTGGCGTACGGACTCGGCGTGGATAGCCTCGAATACGACCTTCATGAACTCACCGTCCATAGAAAGTTCCTCGCCTTGTTGTGCGCGCTTGCAGAGGATTTCGTCGTAGCGGTTTGTTTGGAGAACGGTCATATCGTGCTCCTTCTTGTACGTTCCGATTTCGCGGCAGATGCGCATTCTCTTGGCCAAAGTCTCGAGCAAAGACATATCAATGTCGTCGATTTGGCGACGAAGTTCTGTCAAGTTCTCGGTCGTTTGGTTAGTCTCGCGGATAACGAGGTTGTTGAGAATGAGGTTCAATACTTCTGGAGTTACTTGTTGAGAGGCGTCGCTCCATGCGTTGTCAGGGTCGTTGTGTGACTCGATAATCAAACCTTGGAATTGCAAATCCATTGCCTGTTGGCAAAGGGATGCGATGAGGTCTCTTCTTCCTGCGATGTGGCTAGGGTCGCAAATGATAGGCAACTCAGGAATACGTCTGTGCAATTCGATTGGAATGTGCCATTGAGGAAGGTTTCTGTAGAGCTTCTTGTCGTAGGTGCTGAAACCTCTGTGGATAGCTCCCAAACGCTTGATGCCTGCGTTGTTGATACGTTGCAAAGCTCCGATCCAGAGTTCGAGGTCTGGGTTGACTGGGTTCTTGACGAGGACAGGGACGTCGGTGCCTTTCAGTACGTCGGCAATCTCTTGCACGGCGAATGGGTCGGCTGTCGTACGGGCTCCAATCCACAAAACGTCGATACCGTATTTCAAAGCCTCTTCAACGTGTTTTGCCGTTGCCACCTCCGTTGCAGTCAACATGCCTGTCTCTTTCTTAACTTGTTGCATCCAAGGCAAAGCCTTCACGCCGTTACCTTCGAAGCCTCCTGGTTTTGTGCGTGGTTTCCAGATGCCGGCACGGAAAATCTTGATTCCGTTCTTAGCCAATTGCTTGGCTGTCTCCATAACTTGGTCTTCTGTCTCTGCACTGCATGGACCTGCGATAACTAGCGGTCTCTTGTCTTCCACTCCGGGAAGTGCGAATTTTTCTAATTCCATAAAATGATTCTTGTTTTATATTTTTTATTTATTTGATTCTCAAATTGTTTGTCGTCCCTCTTCGTATTCGCCTAAAATCTGCATGTCTTTTGTCAGTGGGGTGATGGCGCTGAGGGCTTGCGTGTATTTCACGTAGTTCTCGAACTGGAGGTCGATGTAGAACATGTATTCCCATTCGCGTCCGATGATTGGCAAGGATTGGATCTTTGTCAAGTTGATTCCGTAGAAGGATAGGATGGAAAGCACTTTGGCCAAGCTTCCCTCTTCGTGAGGGAGGGCGAAGGCGAGGGAGGCTTTGTTTGGGAATTTTCCTTTGTTCATCTCGTCCACCAGCCAAGGGTCGGCGATGATGAGGAAGCGGGTGAAGTTACGTTTGTTGGTCTCGATGCCTTTTGCGAGGGTCTCGAGTCCGTAGATCTCTGCAGCCAACTCACCGCAGATGGCGGCATGTCCCATTTGTTTCTCTTCGGAGAGCCGTTTGGCGCTGGATGCGGTGTCGTCGCTCTCGATAGCCTTGAGGTGCGGATGCTTGTTTAGGAAGTCTTGGCACTGCATCAGGGCAATGGGGTGGGAATAGACCTCCTTGATGTCGGAGATGTCCTGCCCGGGCACGGCTACCAAGTTGTGTTTGATTCGGAGTTTTTGCTCTCCTGCTATTTTCATTCCGCTCTCTTTCAGAAGGTTGTGGTTGGGTAGCAAGCTTCCAGCGATGGTGTTTTCAATGGCGATTGCGGCAATGATGTTGTTGTCGTTTTTGATTGTTTCGAAAACCTCCTTGAAGGTTTTGCAGGCTACGATTTCAATCTCTTCCCCCCGAAAATATTCTCGTGCGGCGATGTCGTGGAACGAACCTGCGATGCCTTGTATTGCTACTTTCTTCATGAGCTTCTCTTTGTTTATTGTTTCTATTTTTTTCTGTGGACAACTGAGCCCAGCGACCTAAAACAAAGAAGTCCCACATTTCTGCGGGACTTCTTTTATTTTATTTTTTTATCTTCTGTTTAAAACATCAAAATCCCGCTCTTACCATCTCGTAGTAAAAGTAATAAAAGAAATATGAAAAGAAATATTTAACCATATCTTTAGATTTTGATGATGCAAAGGTAAGAATTAGTTTTTGAAAACAAAGAAATAAATTGATTCTTTTTTCTTCTTTTTTTCTTAAAAAATGATGGAGTCTAATTAAAACGACCCATTTCGTGCCTTTTTGTCAATGAAACTAGCCGAATGCTATTATTTTTTAACTTCGTGCACTTCTGTGAGAAAAGGATTTTCTACTTCTGAGCGCGTTTTGCACGTCTCTTTAAGAACATTTTCGTTGGTGATCTACGGTTGTGGACTGAAAGGCCTATCTGTCCATAGCCCAGGGTACCGTCCTGGGGAAAATGTCGTACGCCCCAATCCGCCCTGAAGGGGCAAAAGCATATTTGTTTAATGTGATGAAATGTAAATCGATACAATTCGTAGGCTATTGCATACTTTTGCCCCGTTGGGGCGTATGTCCGCCTTTCCGTGCTACTCAGGGCGTTGCCCTGAGCTATGTAGATATTGGACTTTCAGCCCGTATGAGCGTATTATTCTATATCCATAATCATTGTTTCCCCCTGTCAATGAAACCAGTCGAATGCTATTATTTTTTTACTTCTTACTCTTTTGTGAGAAGGGGATTTTTGCCTTCTGCAATATCACCAAAATAACTCTTTAGGAAACTTACTTCTATGGTGTCACCGATGAGTTTGCTTTGACGCTTATAGTTTTCATAATCGCTTTTAAACTCGATGGCATCCTTCTTGAACCAAACCATATGGACAACGGGCACGCATATTTTTTTTGTCAAATCTAAAGAGAAGAGGTCCATTTCTCCGATTGAATCTTTGTTGATGGGGTGCAGGGATTCCTCCCATGTCTTATTTATGGGTTTTAGGGCGTAATAATAAGAGGTCCTATGATGGCTATGCGATTCTCTTGCCTCAACAATTTTACAATTTATTGCGGTCTCAGAATGAAAGTCTGAGTTCCCTATTTGAAACAAAAGCGAAGAACCGAATAGATAGAAAACGAACGAGTTCAGAAATCCCCATCCTAAGGCAAGAGAGAACCTCCTTGCTCCCATGGGTTCTCTGTTTTGAATGGCAGTCGCTTGGCGATCCCAGATTTGTTCGTAAATGAGGGCTATGGCTACCGCAAAATACAGATAAAGCAATAAAGACCAACGTGAGTATTGGAGGCTGTTGAAACCCCTATTCTGCAAGATGAATATATATGGAAAGATGGAGAGTATTGCTCCTCCGACTATTGCTATTTCTGTCTTCTTTATTGTGTTTATTGTGTTGACTTTCTGATTCCGAAAGTCTATGATGCACTTTATAATCCACCCTTCAAAGACGAGGAAGAGTGAGAGAAATAAGAAAAAATAGAAAGAGTAACTCATGTCGTATTTTGTTTGAAATTGATGTTCCCCAATTTTCCGAAAAATCGGAAAGTATGGCAAAATTACAATTTCTTTTTGGGTAGGCAAGAGATACTGATAAAACGTCTTTCGCTTTTTATTGTCAATGAAATCTGTTGTGTATTCCATTCTTTATACCCCTACTCTTATCGATTAAAAGTGGGAATAAGTAGTCAAAGAGTAAAGGATTTTCCCCTTCTGCAATATCTCCAAAATAGCTCTTCAGGAATCCTATTTCTATGGTCTCACCGATGAGTGCATTCTGAGTGCAAAGGTTTTCCCTAAAGCTCTGAATCTCGATAGCATCCTTCTTGAAACAAAACATATGGACAACGGGCACACATATTTTTTTTGTCAAATCTAAAGTAAAAAGGTCCAGTTCGTCGATTGAATTTTTGTCGATGGGGAGCAAGGACTCTTCCCATTTTTTGTCTATGGGTTTTATGGTGTAATAGTAAGAGTAATGTCAAATACGATAACCTTCACTTTTTACTATTGCTTTTACTATTTTACAATCCACCATGGTCTCGGAGTTGTAATCGGAGTTTCCTATCTGAACCAAAAGAGAAGAGCAGAACAGAAAGGCGGCGAATGTGTACGAGATTCCCCATCCTAAGGAGAGAAGGCGCTTTTTCTTTTTCTTTTTGTCCTTCTTTCTGTTGGTAGCTGTATCGCGTTCAGTAGAAAAAAAGTTGATGTAAAAATACCATACGACTACCACGAAAATCAGAAAAATCCAGAATGACCAATTTGAATATAGAATGGTCTTGAACTCGCAATAGTAGCAGGTGTAGAAATAGAGAATAGGGGTGAGTACTGCCCCTATAGGTGTTACTAACGTTGTTTTATATATTGTGTTGAGTTTCTGATTCCAGAAGTCTATGATACACTTTATAATCCATCTTTCAAAGACGAGGAAGAGGATGAGAATCAAGAAGAAATAGAAAGAGTAACTCATGTCCTGTTTTGTTTATGTCATTTGAAAAGGAGGGCGGGGGAGTAGCGAACCCTAGATTCTCTTGTCGCAGGTGGGTTAGGATTAGACCAATTTGTGGATCTCTTTCTTATATAGGAACCGGTCTATCTTTTCGATTCCCATCTGGCGGATGAACGCCTCGCTTTTCTGGTTCTCTTCCTCCGTGTTGAAATCGGGTATGAGCGGAATCCTCACTAAGATAGATGCGGGGTCGGTGTTTTCAACCAGCCACTTGAGGTTTTCGAAAACTCGATGGTTCTCTTTCCCTGTGTATCGTTTGTAAATCTCGGGATCCATCTCCTTGATATCGACGATGTAGTTGTCCACCGCCTCGTTTGCCCTTTGTAGATGCTCTAGCGGGACATTCAGGGATGTCTCGAGCGTGATGTTCCATTGGGGGCCGCAGAGTTCACGGAATTCATGAAGGAAATTGGGATGTAGCAGAGGCTCTCCGCCGCCGAATGTGATGCCTCCGTTGGTGGCGAGGAAGTAGATCTGGTCGATCTTCACTTTCTCATAAAGTTCTGCTGGGGTGTAGGTCTGGAAATGTTCCCCCTCTTTCAACGATTGGGGGTTGAGGCAATATTGGCAACGAAGGGGGCAGCCCCAAAATCCGACGAGCGTCGTGACGCCCTCACCATCCGTGGCGATTCGGTGGCGGGCAATGCCGATTATTTTAGCGGAACATTCCTTTCCCATAATCTATTGATAACCTCTTTTTTTGTGGTTTTTGTTTATTTTGAACGCAAAGAGTCCTTTTCCTCCGTGCCTTCAGCGGGGGCAAGATTTTCGTTTGTCTCTCCCGATTCATTCTCCTCATTTTCTTCGGGAATATAAGACACGTCACCCTCTAGTTGGTAATATTCTTCTGGGGGAGTGTCCTGTCCTGTCGCTGGCACAATCCCCATAGTATGGTTGTTGACGAAGGGGTTGCAACTGGACATCGTGAAGGCCAACCCGGTCAGCGTGATGGCTTTCCCCAGCTGGGAACGTTTGTTCAGCTCCGATTCGAGAAATCGGACTTCGGCTTCGCATTTGGGACACGTGCCCTGACAGTCACCCTTGTGACGGCACTCCTCCGTGATGAGTTTGATGTCGTTTTCTTGGGCAATCCGTTGCCTAATATCCTTCAGTATTTTGCAAGTCTTTTTTCCGTTCATACCTTAATGTTTAAAAGATTGGCGTTGCTGCGAAGTGGCCTGATTTAATTCGGAGCATAGTAGAAAAATCCCCAGCCCCTTGCTTCTGCATGGAACTGGGGAAATATACCTTATTCCTCCTTATACCAACTAGCGTACATGACGTAGTTGTTGGAGATTCGGTTGATCATATCCTTGGTCTGCTCGGGAGAGACATCCTTGATTTTTTTTGCAGGAACGCCGGCGTAGAGGCTTCCTGGTTCTACGATCGTGCCGCTGGTCACGAGGGCGTTGGCCGCAATGATGGAGTTCTCTCCGATGACCGCGCCGTCTAGGATGGTGGATCCCATGCCGATCAAGACGTTGGAGCAGATTTTAGCCCCGTGGATGGTGGCGTTGTGTCCTACGGAAACATTGTCTCCAATCTCGATCGTCGATTTCTCGTAGAGCGTATGGAGGACACTTCCGTCCTGGATGTTGACTTTGTTGCCGATGCGTATGGAGTTGACATCGCCACGAAGGACGGTGTTGAACCAGATGCTGCAATCGTCTCCCATCTCCACGTCGCCAATGACGGTGGCGTTGTCGGCAAGGAAAACGTTCTTGCCGATTTTTGGGGTGAACCCTCTAACTGATTTTATGAGTGCCATTATTTCTTCTTTTTATTGGAAGCCTCTTTGCCTCTTTTGTTAATCTCTTCGTCCAAGATCATGTCGAGTGTTTTCATATCGATTTTCTTCGCCAAGAATTTCCGATCTTTATCGAGCAGATAGACACCTGGCGTGGATGAGGCATCGTAGTATTTCCAGAACCAAGATTCACGGTCTGGGTCCCAAACGTTGATCCAATCGTTGAGTTTGTGCTTGTTGACGAAATCCATCCACTCCTTCTTGTCTGTTTGGGTGTAGAACGCAAAGACTTCGAATCCCTTGTCCTTGTATTTTGCATAGACGGAGTCGTGCAAGACTGGAGTTGTCTTTTTACAGTGTCCACAAGAAGGCTCGAAGAAGTAAACAAGGACGTAAGGTTGCTTTACGTCGCGGAGTTGTACGATGCTGTTGTTGGAGTCGCGTGCCACCAAGTTGTGGGCGTGCATACCGATTTTGTTGTATCTGATCTTGTCAGCCTCTTTTCTCAAGTCGTTCACCCAAGCAGTGTCGGCCCAAGTTGCCTTTCCCGAAAGATAGTATTCGTCGGCGATGGCCAACCAAACGGCGTCCATACCCATGATTTTGCTCTGGAGACCGAAGTTGATCATCTTGCTACACATCGTTTGGTAGGTCTCCTCGTTGCCTTTGCTTCGCTCGATCAAGTCGATGGCAGCTGCTGCGATGGAGTCTGGGTGTTGGATGATGAATTTACCGATGTAGGTATCCACCTTTCCTGGAAAATATTGTGTGCGGAGGAAACGTGGGTCTTGCAAGTCGATGTTGTCGAAATAGTGTCTTTTGGCGTATTGGTAGCGCGTCATAGGCCTAGCGGAATCAGGCACCTCCTTGAATTCAGGAGTTTCTACAGGAATCGTACCTTTCAAGAAGGCTGCGAAGAAAGTTCCCTTGTTCTCCTCCATCATTCTCTTTTGGAAGGCGCTAACTTCGTCGTTCAGTTTTTCCGCCTTGTTTATATAGGAGAGCGAGTCGATTTTCTTCTCCTTGTATTGAGAAGAAAGTTCGCGTTGTTGTTTGTGGCGTTTAGACATCTCGTTCAACAATTCTTGGTATTTGATACTCTCGATGCTACCCTTGATGGAGACGTCGGCCAAGTGGGCGGTGTCCACCTTGATTTGGATGTTCTGGTCTTCCCCGACGAGGATGTCGAAGAACTTGTCAGAGCTAAAATAGACGATGTAGATACCTTGTTTCAGGGGTTCTTTTTTAGAGAAGGCTCCGATTCCTTTCTCGTTGAGGACGGTCGTGTCTTTGGAATAAGTTTTCCCGTTGAAATAGAAAGCGAGATAAACGGTGTCTTTTTTTAAATCAGGAACAGTCACCTGAATGTTGTAGCCTTTGCCGTTGCTGGAAGCAGCACCTTTGGCAAATGCACAAAGAGAAAAAATGAGAGCAATGCTAATTAAAAATAACCTTTTCATATTTTTGTTGTTTTTAAGGTGGGCTCCATCGAATAGAACCCCTTATTCTTTATGTTTCCTACAATAAATGAATTAAAGGGAAGGAAGTGGAGCCTTTGCGTTTGCAATCTGCCCTTTTGAACTCAAATGAGCCCTTCTTTCCTAAAATTCAGGCTAAATTATGAAAAACATTTGGAATAGCGGAATGATTGGAAAACATTTAAATAGTTTTCACTTTTTCCGATAGCCAAATTCGGGTCTCCTCGTCCAAAAACGGGGCTATTTTATCATATACTTTTTGATGGTACTGGTTGATCCAATTGCGCTCCTTCTCGCTCAGGAGGGAGGTGTCGATTAGCTTCGTCTCGTAGGGGAAAAGCGTGACGGTTTCCAATTGGAGGAATCTCCCGAACTCGTCGTCGTTGGCATACTCTTGCACCATGACCATGTTCTCGATTCGTATGCCATATTGCCCTTTTTTATAAAGTCCCGGCTCGTCGGAAATGAGCATTCCGGCTTGAAGTTCCGTACCGTTGTCTCGCGTCCGGATGTTTTGAGGACCTTCGTGTACGCAGAGGAAATGTCCGATGCCGTGGCCAGTTCCATGCCCGTAGTCTTCGCAGGAATCCCAAAGGAATTGTCTCGCCAGCACATCCAGTTGTGCCCCTCTTGTGCCTTGCGGAAAGTGGGCGGTGGCCAAGGCGATGTGCCCCTTCAGTACGTTGGTGTAATCCTTTTTCTGTTGAGGCGTGGGTGTTCCGAGATGGACGGTTCTAGTGATGTCTGTCGTTCCGTCGAAGTAGTTGCCTCCGGAATCGACCAGAAGTAAGCCCTCTTTCCCGATTTCCGCATCGCTCTCCTCTGTTGCGCTGTAGTGTACGATGGCTCCGTGTTCTCCGTATCCGGCGATGGTTCCGAAACTCTCGCAGAAGAAATCCTCCTGTTGGCTACGGAATTCATGCAGTTTTTGCGCAAAACTCAGTTCACTCACCCGAGTCCCGTTCTCGACACATTCCTCCAACCAACGGAAAGCTTGGCTTAGGGCAACGCCATCTTTTACGACCGCACTCTTGATGCCGTTTCTTTCCGTCTCGTTTTTGATGCTTTTCAGAAGAGCGATAGGGGAGGAGGCTGTCACGATACATTTCTTATGGCTTATGGCTGTGGCAAGGGCGTGGTTGACCTTGTCGGGGTCGATGATTATTCTCCTCTTTTCTGTCAAGGATGCCAATACCTTGTATATAGAGTCGTACGGGAGTAGTTCAACTCCGTTTTCGAGCAGTTTTGCTTGTGCCTTGGAAGCGATGCGGGAGCAGTCGGTAAAAAGAGTTGCCGAATCGTTGGTGAGGATGGCGTAGGCGATGGCCACGGGGTTGTACTCCACGTCGGAAGCCCGCAGGTTGAAGCACCAAGCCACTTCGTCGAGCGCCGTTATGAGCAGGGAGTCAGCCTTCTCTTTCTGGATTTGAGTCCTGATGCGGCTCCATTTCTCGGGAAGGGTCTCTCCAGAATATTTTTCGTCGAGGTAGAAAATCTCCGTGTTGGGTAGGGCAGGGCGTCCCCTCCATAATTGGCCGATGAAGTCGATGTCCGTCTTGATCGTTAGGTTGTGTTCGCTAAAGCGTTTACACATCCGTTCGACCTCGTTGGCGGAGAAGAGACTTCCGTCAAAGCCCACGCACTCGCCTTGTTTTGCCCTGCTGCATATCCAATCATATAAGGAAGGCGTGTTTCCCGTATTCTCCTTATAAAGAAGGATGCCTGATCCGGATAACTGCTCTTCTGCTTGTAGAAAGTAGCGGGAGTCGGTCCAAAGACCTGCTTCGGACTGCGAGAGGACGACAGTTCCTGCCGACCCTGTGAATCCGCTGATCCATTCTCTGCATTTCCAGTGGGAGGCGACGTATTCGCTCAGGTGAGGGTCGGCGGTGGGAACGATGAGATAATGTACGTTGCTCTCTTGGAGGAGATTACGCAAACGTTCTATTCTTTTTGCAATGTTATTTTCCATCCTTGAATTTTTCTGTTTGAAAACAAAGATACGGAATCCTTGTCTTTGTTGGACTTCAAGGCGGATAATATGCGTTGTTGGAAGGCAATTGTGTGATTTTTTTGTAAAATCTTGGCGGAAAAGATGGTTTTTAGAAAAAGAATATCTACTTTTGCGACGCAAAATAATATGCAAATATTTATAAACAAAAATATATTATGATTATTGTTCAAATTAAAGAAGGCGAAAACATCGAGAAGGCCTTGAAGAAGTTCAAGAGAAAGTTTGAAAAAACGGGCGTTATCAAGGAATTGAGAAACAGACAACAATTTGAAAAACCGTCAGTTACTAAGCGTCAACAAAAGATTCACGCAATCTACGTGCAACAATTGCAACGCGCAGAAGAATAAAAAAAACTTGAAAGTTTTTGCAAGGTAAAGAAATTTTGCTTACTTTGGTATCAAATACTTTATAGGCGAAGTTTCTATGTTGATATCGAAGTTTCTTCAATATATAAAGTATGAGAAGGGTTACTCTTCTCATACTTTTATATCTTATAAGACCGATTTAAATCAGTTTAGGGATTTTGTTGAAAGCCGGTCGATGGAGTTCGATCCGGCGAAGGTGGATTCGACTTTGGTGAGGGAATGGGAAGTTTCTCTGATGGAGGCAGGCGAGAAAGCCACGTCGGTGGGACGGAAGATGACGGCACTCAAGTCGTTTTTCAAGTATTTGAAGCAGCATGGCTTTGTAACGCACAACCCGATGCGTGGGGTGGTTTCCCCGAAGAAGGAGAAGGTTCTACCGATGTTCTTAAGAGAGTCGGAGATGAACGAGCTCCTTTCGGAAGAGGGGATTCACAATGTCTTTGGAGACGATTTCGAGGGGGTGCGGGATAGGTTGATTATCGAGATGTTTTATACGCTTGGTATCCGTTTGTCGGAGTTGATAGGCATAAAAGATGGAGATGTGGATGCTGCGGGGATGACAATACTGATAACGGGAAAGAGGAACAAGCAAAGACTAATACCATTTGGAAAAAAATTATGGGAGTCTATTGCCTCCTATGAAAAACTCAGGGATCAGACGGTTCCCAGCCACTGCGACCGCTTGTTTGTGCGGGAGAGCGGGGAGTCATTATACCCGATGTTAGTTTACCGGGTTGTCACAAAATACATCACCTTAGTAAGTTCGTTAACCAAAAGAAGTCCGCATGTGTTGCGACATACGTTTGCCACGGCCATGCTGAACAACGGGGCGGAGCTGAGTGCCGTGAAGGAGTTGTTGGGGCATGCCAGTTTGGCTGCGACGGAGGTCTATACGCATACGACATTTGAGCAATTACAAAAGATTTATAAACAAGCCCATCCAAGGGCGTAAAAGTGGAGGATAAGATTATGAACGTAACGATTAAAGCGATTCACTTTGATGCAAAAGTGGAGTTGGAGGAATTTATTCAGAAGAAAGTGGCAAAGTTGGAGCAGTATTCAGATGAAATCACAACCGTTGACGTGTCGTTGAAGATTGTTAAGCCAGAGGCGGCTGACAATAAGGAAGTGTTGTTGAAAGTGCTTGTCCCTAACAACGAGTTGGTGGTGACCAAGGTTGCCGGAAAGTTCGAAGAGGCGTTTGACAACGCATTGGATGCGATGATACGCTTGTTGGTTAAGAACAAAGAAAAATCAAGAAATTGATAAAAATCCTTTGCAAAAGCTTTGCAGGATTGAAATAAATGTCTACATTTGCAAACCATTTCGGAGGGCATCTCTGAAATGGTTTGCATGTAGGCGAATGCCTCTTTAGCTCAGTTGGCCAGAGCACGTGATTTGTAATCTCGGGGTCGTTGGTTCGAATCCGACAAGAGGCTCAAGCTGTTCTTTGAAATGATGAACGGTCGTGAAATTGGGTGTGTCGCCTAGCGGCAATGGCAAGAGACTGTAAATCTCTCGACTTCGGTCTTCGGTGGTTCGAGTCCACCCGCGCCCACGAACATAATGCGGAAGTAGCTCAGTTGATAGAGCATTAGCCTTCCAAGCTGAGGGTCGCGGGTTTGAGCCCCGTCTTCCGCTCTTGTTTATGCCTATGTAGCTCAGTGGTAGAGCACTTCCTTGGTAAGGAAGAGGTCACGGGTTCAACTCCCGTCATCGGCTCGATTCGATTATATAGATTAGAATTACATTAATCAATTAAAATAATTTTAGTTATGGCTAAAGAACAATTCGACCGTTCCAAACCGCACGTAAATATCGGTACAATTGGTCACGTTGACCATGGTAAGACTACT